>CAYTTZ010000084.1:0-13080 GCA_964440945.1 uncultured Woeseiaceae bacterium | reverse complement strand
AAGGCAAGAGCCTGGCCAACGATGAAGCGGCCGTACGCGCCGACCTTCGGCGTCAGGGCGTAGTGCCGCTACGCATCCGCAAGCAGCGGAAGAGCATATTCTCGGGTGGCGGCAGAATCGAAAGCTCCGATATCGCGTTATTCAGCCGGCAGCTGGCAACGATGCTCGCGGCTGGTATTCCGCTCGTGCAGTCGTTCGAGATCGTCGGCAACGGCCATGAGAATGCCGCCATGCAGAAGCTGATCCTCAGCATCAAGGCTGATGTCGAAGGCGGCAGCGCGCTGGCCGAGGCGCTGGCAAAGCAGCCGCTCTACTTCGATGACCTTTTTGTCAACCTGGTGGAAGCGGGCGAACAAGCGGGCGCGCTGGAAAGCCTGCTCGACAAGATCGCAACGTACAAGGAAAAGACCGAGGCGATCAAGAAGAAGATCAAGAAAGCACTGACCTACCCGGCCGCGGTACTGGCGGTCGCATTTGTCGTAACGACGATTCTGTTGATCTTCGTAATTCCGTCTTTCGAAGATTTGTTTCAAGGCTTTGGCGCCGACCTGCCGGGCTTCACCCGGATGGTGATCGACCTGTCCGCCTTCGTGCGGGCCAAGGGCCTTTTCATCGTTGCCATTATCGGTGCTGCGGTCGCCACTTTCATCTACTTCAAGAAGCGTTCGCGACCATTTCGTCATTTTCTTGATCGCATGATGCTGAAGACGCCAATTATCGGCCCTATTCTTGAAAAGGCATCCATTGCGCGCTACGCACGAACGCTGTCCACCATGTTCGCCGCCGGTGTCCCGTTGGTTGAGGCGCTCGAATCAGTTGCCGGCGCAACCGGCAACATCGTTTACGAAGTTGGCGTACTGGAAATGCGGGACGAAGTTGCAACCGGTCAACGGTTGCAGCAAGCCATGGAAAATACTGACCTGTTCCCGAACATGGTCATCCAGATGATCGCCGTCGGTGAGGAATCCGGTTCGCTCGACCAGATGTCCGCCAAGGTTGCCGACTTCTACGAGGACGACGTCGATAATGCGGTCGACAATCTCTCAAGTCTGCTGGAACCGATGATCATGTCAATTCTCGGTGTGCTGGTCGGCGGCCTTGTCGTAGCGATGTACCTGCCAATCTTCAAACTGGGCGCGGTTGTCTAAGGGACAAAGCGCTATTTGCAAAAAAGCGGCGCTCGGAGGACACTCCGGACGCCGTTTTCGTTTATAGAACTGCTGTTTGAAGAAGATGACGGAGTCACCGCATGTTTGATCTGTTTGCTCAGTCGACCCCGGTTTTCATTGGCGTCGTGTTCGCCTTCGCATTGATTATCGGCAGCTTTCTGAATGTCGTTATTCACAGGCTGCCCATCATGATGGAGCGCGAATGGCGCGAGCAGTGCCAGGAGCTCAGCAGCACTCCGCCCGAACGTGATATACCTGAGGGTCGATTCGACCTGGTTGTGCCACGATCCCGGTGCCCGTCGTGTGGTCACTTGATCAGTGCCTGGCAAAATATTCCGGTCATCAGCTATTTGCTGCTGGGCGGCAAATGCCGGCACTGCAAGGTGTCCATATCGGCGCGATATCCGTTCGTGGAGATGCTTACCGCAGTACTCGCAGCGCTGTGTGCCTGGCGATTCGGCTTCGGCTGGGAGGCGATAATGGCGATCCTGCTGACGCTGGCGCTGGTCGCGATCAGCATGATCGATGCCGACACGCAGCTCATCCCGGATTCGATCGTTCTACCGCTGATCTGGATTGGACTCCTAATGAGCCTGTTTCACCCCATGGCAGGCAGCGCGACACTTTTCATTGCACCGAAAGAAGCGATTGTCGGAGCCGTCGCCGGCTATTTGAGTCTTTGGACCGTCTATCAATTGTTCAAGCTGGTCACCGGCAAAGAGGGCATGGGCTATGGCGACTTCAAACTGCTGGCAGCGCTGGGCGCGTGGTTGGGATGGCAACAGCTGCCGCAGATAATATTGATGTCGGCCGTGGTCGGCGCTATCGTCGGCATCAGTTTGCTGGTCTTCAGAAAACACGAGCGTAGCGTGCCGATTCCGTTTGGCCCGTATCTCGCGGCGGCAGGCTGGATCACCATGCTGTGGGGCGACACGATCAAAAACGCCTACCTCGACCTGATGCTCTGAGAACGTGGCCCTGAGTGGATGAGACTGCCGTGAAGACGCCCTTTCGAGTCGCTCTGACCGGCGGCATCGCCAGCGGCAAATCGACCGTTGCGGACATGTTCGCCGACCTGGGCGTTGCCATTATCGATACGGACCGCATTGCCAGGGAAGTCGTGGAACCTCACCAACCCGCACTGGATGAGGTCCGCGATCGTTTTGGCGATAGCGTCATTGACGCGGCAGGCCACCTGGACCGCCGCGCGTTGCGCCGGCTAATTTTCGCGGATGACGCTGCGCGAATCGATCTCGAGGCGATTCTGCATCCGCGCATCGGCGCTGAAACCCGCCGCCAGGCAGACGCAGCCGCTGGCCCCTACCAAGTCATCGTCGTTCCGCTGCTGGTCGATTCACCGCTGCGCCGCTTCGTCGACCGGATTCTTGCCGTCGACTGCAGCGAAGAACTTCAGATCGAGCGCTTGTTGGCTCGCGATACAGAAACCGTCGAACAGGCACGTCGCATCCTTGCCGCACAGTCCAGCCGCGAAGAGCGATTGTCGATCGCCGACTTTACGATCGACAATGGCAAAGGTCTTGAGCGCACGCGGCAGCAGGTTCTTGAGCTGGACGAAGTCTTCCGACAACTTGCGAACGATCACGACTAGTCGTTTCAGTCTTCAGGCGTTGTATCTTCTTCGCGGACCCTGAGCGCCTCAATGTCTTTGCGTACCACGTTCCGAAAATGGTGAATATCGTTTTCCGCAACCCGCGCCCGACCGAGGATACCCTGGTCCTCGACTTCGAGCTGTGACAGGGCAATATCCGAGAAATACAGAGCCTCGTCGTAGTACTCAGCCGTCGCGAGCAATGCCGCCATGATCATCGCATGCGAAGAGCCTGGTCGCGCCCGCAGCGATTCCTCGAATGCCGCGACAGCCCGTGGCAAATCGCGGGCCTTAACACTGGTATAGCCGATGAAATAGTGAATCTGCGAGTAGCCTAACGACTTGGGGTTGCTGTTGACCGGCAGGAGCAGCATCTCTTCGAACATGGAGCGCAGCCGGGTAAGCGAGACCTCCGGACACTTGCCCATGCCAACCGATTCGGTCAATCCGGTGTAAAGTTTGAGCGAGCGGACATCGTAAGAACGGTTCGCCGCAACGTCTGCAAGCTTGTCGAATTCGCTCACTGAAAGAATACCTAGCTGGCAGTGAATGATCGCCCGATTAACCAGCAGTAACGGATGCTCGGAATCGATATTCTCGACCGCCCGGTCGATGACCTGCAGCGACTCCTCATAGCGACCTGCGTTAAACAGCTGCGTCGCGTACTGCGCCTGCGCTCGCGCCGACGTGGGCGCTTTGCGCGCCGATGCCTCAACGATACTGGGGAAGTCCTGCCAGACTGTCGCGGAGTAGCGTGTAAAGCTACCAAGTACTAATAGCGCAGCAATGGCTACGCCAAAGAACATCGGCTGACTGACCTTGCTTCGCAGCAAAACCACCAGTGGCAGGAAAAGAAACGCAGCAGTCATGTAATTTCGATGTTCGAAATACAGCTCCAGATTCAGCACTGAAGACTCGAGCATATGGCCGCCGTAAAAAAACAGAACCGCGAAAGCGAACAGGGGCCACTCGCGACGCTTGACCATAGAAACCGAGATCAGCGCAATGTGAAACAGCGCGGCCAATAGCGTGGTTACCGGCGACAGGATACCGGTGGACTTCAGGAAATGGTCCTGGAAGACGCCGGTGGTATAAAGCTCCGGTATGAACCAGTGCTTCACGTAGTCGACGAGTACCCGCGCCTGCGTCAGCAAGCTCTCGTATGCACTGTAGTCGCGCGGCGGCACTATGTCGAAGAAATCATCCCTGAACACTCTGTCGCCGAGATAGAGCAAAACGAGCGCCGATGGCACGACAATAAACAAGGCGCTCCAATAGCGGTTTAGCAGGCCAAGCCGTGATTGCTGACTGGCGAAGATCGTGATTTCGAGGACGCCGATTAGCAGCGGCAGCAGGACGCCGTTCTCCTTCGAGAATATGGCCAGCAGAGTAAACAGCCCGACCGATATACTCATGACCGCGTAGGCCTTGAGCGGGCGAGTGAAAAGACAAGACCGGCCGTACAGGTACGCGACGAGGCCGGTAAACACAAACAGTGTCGACAATTGTGCCATGCGCTGCACGGCGTACAGCGTTGTGGAAACCAGGAAGGGGTGCAGCATCCAGCATGCGGCGGACACCAGCGCAATCCAGCGCGCATCCTGCCTGTCGAATTCCAGCAGCCGCAGAATCTTCGTGGTCAGCAGACCGACCAATCCGCCGTTGAGCAGGTGAATCAGCAGATTGGTGCGCTTGAACGGCCATGGATCGGTTGGCCAATTATTCCCGTCGATCAGGAAGCTGAGCAGGGCTACAGGCCGGCCGAGCGGGCCCGCATGCCCGCCAAACACGAAAGCCTTGAACGTAGACCAGTCCCGGACACCACCCCGATCGCCAAGATTCGCGATTGATCCGAAGTCATCAAGCATGAAAGGTCCGGCAAGGCCCGGCCAGTAAACAAAGACGGCGACGATGAACAGGAAGACCCAGCCGGCGGCAACAATCAGGAGATTGCGCCGTTCATCTGGTAACTGAGTAACAGGATCAATCATCGAGCAAAGCGCCAGCAACCTGTGCAATCGTTCATTTTAGCTTGGCGGCCCGCAGAACTTCCCGACAGAATCACGGAACTGAGACCAAAGTCACGCTCATTTGCCAGTCGGCATCGGGTGGCGCAGAATAGCGCAATGGCCAAACCTGCCGAAGAGATCGCCGTCGAGTCCGCAGCCGCTGCGACGCACTACGAGCAACCGCTATCCGAGCGCATGCGCACTTTTCTGCGGCTGGAGTTTCTCTACCAGCAGATGCTCTACAACGGCGAGAAGGAGGCAGATTGGGCGACGAGGGCCACAATTTCGACGTTGCTGGAGGTACTTGCCATTCTGTCGCGCGGGGATGTTCGCAGCGAGGTTTTGAAGGAGCTCGACCAGCAGCTCAGCACGCTGCAACGCTACCAGAGCCAAACCGGCGTTGACCGAGGTCGTCTTGATGCCGTGGTGAATAATCTGCTCGCAAGTCGAGACCAGATCGGCAGAATTGGCACCGGCTTCCTGCAACCGATCAAAGACAGTGAGTTCCTGAATGCCATCAAGCACCGTAGCGCCATACCCGGCGGCACCTGTGAATTTGATCTGCCCGAATACAATCACTGGTTGCGCCAGCCGATAAGCCGCCGGCGTGAGGATCTTCTGCAATGGACCGGTGCGATTCGTCCGATTTGCGATGCGGTCAGCGAATCGCTCTGGCTTATTCGGGAAAGCGCCAGACCGACCAGCCAGCTGGCCGCCAGCGGCATGTATCAGCACACGATGCAGAAAGACAGCAATTGTCGCCTGCTTCGCGTGAGTCTCGCTGATAACAATTCACTTTTCCCGGAGATCAGTGGCAGTCAGCACCGTTTCACGATTCGATTCCTGGAGTGGTCGACGATCGACTGCCGCGCGGTACAGACGAAGCAGGACATCGCGTTTCAACTGTCCACTTGCTGAAGCGCCGCAACAACCGGCATATCCGCCGGTAGCAGTTCTTCGGCGTTAAGCCGATCTCTCGCGACCCAGCGCAACGCCTGGCCCTCGCAGCCCACAGGTTCCTTGTTCCACGCGTCTACAATGAAGAACTCGATGGTGACGATGCGATCGGGGTATTCGTGGCGCAGCTTCATGAACGATGAACAGGCCGTTACTTCGATACCGAGCTCTTCAGCCAGCTCGCGGGACAAGGCGGCATGCGACGACTCGCCGAGCGCTATCTTGCCGCCCGGAAATTCCCAAAGTCCGTGAAACGGACCGTCACCCAACCGCTCCGCAATCAGAATCCGCTCGGAAGAATCGAACAGAATGCCGGCCGCAACGTCAAGGTGCTTCATGAGGCGCCGCCGCTCAGGGATTTTCTACTTGAGCTTGCCGTGACACTGCTTGAATTTTTTTCCGGATCCGCAGGGACACGGTTCGTTGCGACCAACCTTGCGGCCGTCACGAACAAACGGTAACGGCGCGGGCGCAGCTGCTGCCTGGTCGCCTTGCGGGCCTGGCGGTTCGCCCAGCGCCGACGCCTCCGCATGCTGGAATTTCATCGCCTCTGCAGCCTGTCGGCGACGCGCCATCTCTTCGAGATCCTCTTCACCCTGGATACGAATGCGCGACAGTATGCTGATCGTGTCGTGTTTGACCTGGTCCAGCATCGCGCCAAACATCTCGAATGCCTCGCGCTTGTATTCCTGCTTCGGGTTTTTCTGCGCGTAAGAACGCAGGCCAATTCCCTGGCGCAGATGATCCATTCCGGCGAGATGCTCTTTCCAGTGGTGGTCAAGCTGGCGCAGCATGACCTGCTTCTCGACACCGCGCATCAGCTCTGCGCCGATCTCGCCGGCTTTCTTCTCGTAGGCTTTGGTAGCTTCGTCGATACAGCGCTCACAAATAGCCTCGGCACTGAGTGTCTTGTCCTCATTCGCCCAGCGCGATACCTCGACGTGCAATCCAAAATCGGATTCAAGCGCCTGGCTCAAGCCATCCGCATCCCACATCTCATCGAGGCTCTGCGGTGGAACGTACTGCTGCACTGTCATTTCGACGACTTCGTCTCGAATCGCGACGACCGAGTCGGCAATCTCGTCGGCAGCCATCAGCTCGGAACGCTGGTGATAAACGACCTTGCGCTGATCATTCGCAACGTCGTCGTACTCGAGCAGGTTCTTGCGTATGTCGAAGTTGTGAGATTCTACTTTGCGCTGCGCGCGCTCGATCTGGCGCGTGAGCAGCCGACTCTCGATCGCCTCACCTTCGCGCATCCCCGCACGTGACAACAAGCTCTTGGTGCGCTCCGGATCACCGAAGATGCGCATTAGCGTATCTTCCATCGAAAGGTAGAAACGACTCGAACCCGGATCGCCCTGACGACCGGAACGACCACGAAGCTGATTGTCGATACGACGTGACTCATGGCGTTCCGTGCCGACGATGTGCAGGCCACCTGCCTTTACAACCGCCTGGTGTCGCTCTTGCCATTCGGAGTTGATCTTTTCCTCGTCCGCACCTTCGCCGGCGTCGGCGAGGGTCGCATCCAAACTGCCACCGAGCACGATATCGGTACCTCGACCAGCCATGTTGGTTGCGATAGTGATCGCGCCAGGCCGGCCCGCATTCTGCACGATCTGAGCTTCACGCTCATGCTGTTTGGCGTTCAGAACCTCGTGCTTGATGGATTTGTTTTGCAGGAACGATGACAGCAGCTCCGACGCTTCGATCGAGGTTGTGCCAACCAGAACGGGCTGGCCTCGTTCTTCACAGTCAACGATGTCCTCGATGATCGCCTCAAACTTGTCCTTCTCGGTCAGATACACCAGGTCCGGCTGATCGTCGCGGATCATCGGTTTGTCCGTCGGGATGACGACAACCTCGAGACCGTAGATCTGCTGAAACTCGAACGCCTCGGTGTCCGCGGTACCGGTCATACCTGATAAGTTATTGTATAAACGGAAGAAATTCTGGAAGGTGATCGAGGCAACCGTCTGGTTTTCCTGCTTGATTGAGACACCTTCCTTGGCCTCGACCGCCTGGTGAAGACCATCGCCCCAGCGACGACCCGGCATCGTGCGACCGGTGAATTCGTCGACAATGACGACCTGGCCTTCATTGACGATATAGTCGACGTCGCGCTGATAAATTGCGTGGGCTCGGAGCGCCGAATTCAGATGGTGCAGCAGGCGGATGTTGCCGGCGTCGTAGAGGCTTTCGCCCTCGGCCAACAGCCCGGCCTTGGCCAGCAAAGATTCGACCTTCATGTGACCTTCTTCAGTCATGTAGGTCTGCTTCGACTTCTCATCGACGGTGTAATCACCACGACTGATTAATCGACAAGCGGCGACCTTCTGACTGCCGTCCACGAGCACAACATCGGCATCACGCTCCTCGGCAATCGTGACCGCTTCCCCAAGTCGCATGACGTCGGAACGATCGCCGTCATCCCCGGCGATCGTTATTGAACTGCCCTTCTGATCAACCAGCGTCACGCGGTTGACGGCAATGTCGTAGTTGCTCGGCTCTTCAGTTTCTTCGTGCTGCCTGAGTTTCGGAATCAGCTTGTTGATCTGCGCATACAGGTCGGTGCTCGACTCAGCCGGCCCGGAGATTATGAGCGGCGTGCGCGCTTCGTCGATAAGGATGGAATCGACCTCATCCACGACGCCGAAATTCAGCTCGCGCTGTACTTTGTCCTCAATAGAGAACGCGAGATTGTCGCGCAGATAGTCGAAGCCGAGTTCGTTGTTGGTCGCATAAGTAATATCGGATTCATACGCGGCGCGCTTCTCTTCCTGAGTCTGGCCGCTTCTTGTTACACCAACAGTCAGGCCCAGGAATTCGTATATTGGACGCATCCAGTCGGCGTCGCGTTGTGCCAGGTACTCATTCACGGTGACTACATGAACACCATCGCCGCTAATTGCATTCAGATACGCAGGCAACGTAGACATGAGCGTCTTACCTTCACCCGTACGCATCTCGGCGATGTTACCGTCGTGCAGAACCATGCCGCCAATCAGCTGCACATCAAAAGGCCGCATATGCAGGGTGCGCATGGATGCTTCGCGAGCTACAGCAAAGGCCTCGGGCAATAGTTGCTGCAGCGTCTCGCCATCCTGGTAGCGTTGCCTTAGTTCCGGCGTTTTCGCCTGCAGGGATGCGTCATCGAGTGCCTGCACGCCCTCTTCGAGCGCGTTGATGTTCTTGACGGTTTTTGCATACTGACGCAGCAGTCGTTGGTTGCGGCTGCCGAAGATACTTGTCAGGAATTTGGCCACTTAGGGCTCCCGGGTCCGGTAAAACAAAGGCGGCTATTCTAAGGTGTTACGGCGCCATTTAGAATGGAATGTATCCATCTATGGGCTTTTTTTGCGAACACAAGTGGCTGGGCCGAGTCGCCGTCAAAGACGCCCAGAGCTTTGCAGGGATGGTTACGAGCTTACTTCGAGGATTCGCGAATGAACTTGACGGGATTTACGCGGCTTCCGTTCTTCAGCACCTCAAAATGCAGGTTCGGCCCGGTCGCCCGACCGGTTTCGCCCATAAGGCCTACGACCTGGCCTTTTTTTACCTCGTCACCGACAGCGACGAGGTTTTCTGAATTGTGCGCATAGCGCGTCGAATAGCCGCTGCCGTGATTGATTTCAATCATGATGCCATAGCCATAACGGTCTCCGGACCAGGTCACCACACCGTCAGCCACCGCCACAATCTCTGCACCCATCTTGCCGGCAAAGTCGACGCCGGTGTGATTGGCCGCCTTGCCGGTAAACGGATCAGTACGTTTTCCGAAATAGGAGGAAATCCAGCCTGAGCCAACCGGCCTGCCCTGCGGATAGACTCGGTCCTTGAGATTCTGGTTCATCAGGACGCTCTCGAGGACATTGAGCTGCGCCTCGCGGCTACTAAGCTGATCATTTAGCGACTGCATCGCATCAACGACCTCCGGAACAGCGACAGTGGATCCGGCAGCCATCGGCTCCTCCGGACCACCAACGGCAGGATCGGAATCGAAATCGAATTCGCCGTCATCGATGTCTGCCATATCGGTCAGACGACGGCCAAGCGCGTCCAGGCGGATAACCCGCGCGTTCATCTGGGCAATGCGGATCGCGAATGCATCGAGTGTATCCTCGCTGCCTTGACGGATGGCAGCAATACCCTGTTGTTGTTGCTGCAGCTCGCCCGTCAGGTCGGCGAGTTCGTTCGTGCTCACGCCCGACCCTGTTTTCGAGGAGTACCAGTAACCACCGCCGAAACCGAGGCTGATGACGATGACCGCAATGACGGCAACACCCAGACTGGCACCCAGGCCGGACAGGTTATATTGCCGGGGTTTTCCGAACCCCTTGCCAAAAATTACCACATTCATCGAGCACGCCTCAGACGTGTTTGAGTTGATGTCAGGCCTATCAGGCAAGTCACGTTTTCGCAGGCTAACCCCCTGCGATCGCTTGTTCGCGTTATTATCAACTTGCTGTACCTTGTCACTTCGGTAGCCCCGCTGTCCTAGGATCTGATCCCTTAGACCGGTGGTTTTGCGCCTCCGCCTTTCAGCGGGTTTGCCCTTGTCGTAGGCAGCAATATGCATAATGCCGGTTTTTATTACAAGGTCCGGGTGCTCAACGGTGACCCGGGTCACTCAGAAACGGAAAAAAGCGCTACTTGCGTCACAATATTTATGGCCTCAAAACAGCTCGGCAACCTACTCAATCCCAGTAATGGCGGGGATTTAGGCGATATCGTTCGGCGCGCCCGAGATATGGGTGCGTTGACGGCCGTGCTGGCCCGAGCTCTGCCGGACGACCAGGCGCAGGGCATTATCGCCGCGAATGTGCGGGAAGACGGGGAACTGGTTGTTATCGCCGCCACTTCGGCCTGGGCCAGCCGACTCCGCTACGAGGCCGATTCGCTCCTGAAGGCGGCACAGGCGGCCGGTTTCAAGGCTCACGTCTGCCGCGTGCGTGTCAGCCAGGGCTAGGCGCCCGGCTGCAACCGGGTTTGACGGGAGCACTGTTCGAGCGACTGAGAAACATTGGCGATCGGCGCCGTGGAGAGAAAAACAGGTCGTGTGGCGGTGAGTCGAATACTACGCGTACGAAGGAGTCGCGTAAGAGATAGGCGCCTTCTTCGAGTCTGAGTATGTCACCTCCTCGTAGCTCGATTCGTCGTCGAGCATGGCGCGCAACAGCCGGTTGTTCAACTCGTGACCCGACTTGTAGGCACGCAGTTCGCCGATCAGGCCATACCCCAGCAAATAGACATCGCCGATGGCGTCGAGGATCTTGTGAATAACGAACTCGTTCGCGTAGCGCAGGCCATCTTCGTTGAGGATTCGGTAGTCGTCGAGCACAATCGCATTATCCATGCTGCCGCCGAGCGTAAGGTTGCGCTCGCGTAATGCCTCTACGTCCCGCAAGAAACAGAAAGTACGTGCGCGACTGACTTCTTTGAGGAACGATGTCGACGAAAAATCGATCGTTGCCTGCTGCGACAGCTTGTTGAAAACAGGGTGATTGAAGAAAACTTCGAAATTAACTTTAAAGCCGTTGAAAGGAACAAGTTCGGCCCATTTGTCGCCTTCTTCAACGCGCACCTTCTTCTTGATGCGAATAAATTTCTTCGCCGCATTCTGCTCCTCGATGCCAGCCGATTGCAGCAGGAAGACAAAGGGCCCGGCGCTGCCGTCCATGATCGGTACTTCCGGCGCCGACAGGTCCACGTAAACATTGTCGATACCCAGTCCGGCCAGCGCTGCCATCAGGTGCTCGACCGTCGCGACTTTGACGCCGTCTTTCGTCAGCGTCGTGCCCAGCATCGTCTCGCTAACCAGGCGTGGGTCGGCAGGTATGTCGACCGGTTGCTCGAGGTCCACCCGGCGAAAAGTGATGCCCGAATTCTCGGCTGACGGACGCAGTGTCATAAAGACCTTTTCGCCCGAGTGCAAGCCCACGCCAGTGGCGCGAATGGTGGTTTTTAGTGTGCGTTGTCTGAGCATCGTGGCCAGAAGATTACCATATGGCGGAAAAACTCTACAAGAATTCAGTGCCTTAGCGCTTTATCTCGGCGGAGCATTTGAAGTAACTGCCGTGGACTTCGAAGCATGCCGGCCCGGATTGCCCCGGGCCGGCACAGCGGAGGAGAAGCCCCGGCGGTGAGTGAGTAGCACCGCCGGTCAGAGCAGCTTACGCTCAGTCTGCCTGGCGCCGGAGGAATGCCGGAATATCCAGCAGTTCTTCCTGCAGGCCGGCAGCAGCGAGCCCGTCACCAACAGCGCGTTTACGTTGTACTGTTGGCTTGTCGAGTTCGTGGTATTTAGGCTCCGACTGCGCAGCCGGACGACGCACAATTCGCATCGGCGACTCTGCGTTCTTGGCCTGCTGACCGAGCCCGGTCGCTACAACAGTGACGCGGATTTTGTCTGTCATTTCGGGATCGATAACGGTGCCGACGACAACGGTGGCATTCTCCGACGAAAACTCCTTGATCGTATTGCCGACTTCCTGGAACTCGCCGATCGACAGATCGGTGCCAGCGGTCACGTTTACCAGGATACCGTTGGCGCCCGCAAGGTTGATGTCCTCAAGAAGCGGACTGGAAATAGCGGCTTCCGCGGCCTCACGCGCACGATCCTCGCCCGATGAGACTCCGGAGCCCATCATTGCCATGCCCATCTCGGCCATGACGGTGCGAACATCGGCGAAATCCACATTTATCAGTCCGGGACGGGTTATGAGTTCTGCTATGCCCTGCACCGCACCTTGAAGTACCTGGTTCGCAGATCTAAAAGCGTCGAGCAGCGTTGTTTCTCCGCCCAGAACGGTGAGCAGCTTCTCATTGGGAATCGTAATGAGCGAATCGACGTATTTGCCCAGTTCGCCAATGCCATGCTCTGCAATCTGCAGTCGCTTACCACCCTCCATCAGGAACGGCTTTGTTACTACGGCTACTGTAAGGATGCCAAGCTCCTTCGCGACCTGCGCGACGATGGGTGCCGCACCTGTTCCCGTACCACCACCCATGCCGGCCGTTATAAAGAGCATATCGGCACCTTCGATAACCTCGACAATGCGATCTCGATCTTCCATGGCAGCCTGACGGCCAATATCGGGGTCGGCGCCGGCGCCAAGTCCCTTGGTGATGTTGCAACCAATCTGCAACGACGTTCGTACTCGCGATCCTTTGAGCGCCTGCGAGTCCGTGTTGGCACAGATAAAATCGACACCTTCTATGCCGGTATCGACCATATGCCCTACGGCGTTGCCACCACCGCCACCGACACCGATGACCTTGATGACCGCAGTCGAGCTATGCGCGTCCATTAATTCAAACATTGAGTCTTCCT
>CAYTTZ010000083.1:0-13152 GCA_964440945.1 uncultured Woeseiaceae bacterium | reverse complement strand
CTCGCGCCTCGATTGGCGCTTTTTCAGGCACTACAGGGCATGCTCAAATAGTGTTAACAGGCCCTAGCGGGACGGCAGGCGGCGCTGTCGCGGCCGGATCTCAAACTGGTCGATCCATCGTGAGAACGTTTTCCGGCTGAGCTCCTGCAAAGGCCTGATCGAGTCGGTCGTTTGCTCCCGAATGGCAGCGGCATTGATGTGCCCCTGTTCTTCATCCAGCACTCCCTGGTGGTCCGGCACTGCCAGCCAGCGCTCAATGAGCGACTGGCTTGCTTCGAGATGAAACTGAAAACCATACGCATGCTTGCCATAGCGGAAAGCCTGCACGGTGCTCGCCGGCGAGCTTGCCAGGTGCACGGCCTCTGGCGGCAAGGTGATGCCATCTTCGTGCCATTGAAAAACCTGTTGCCGGGACGCGAAGCACGACAGGACCGGATCCGTGGCGCCCGATTCGGTGAGATCCACGTCACACCAGCCTATCTCTCGTGACGGGTTCCGTGAAACCGACCCGCCAACCGCTTTTGCCAGCAACTGGGCACCCAGGCAAACACCGAGTATCGACATATCCCGCTGCAAGGCCTCCCGGATGATCTCTACCTCGGTAATCAGGTTCGGATAGCTGGCGATCTGATCCGAATTCATGGGACCGCCGAGGACAATTAGCGCCTCGTATTTCTCCAGCGCAGGTCTGGATTCTGGCTCGCGACCGAAATTGACATAGCGAATGCGAAACCCCGATTCTTTCAGCAGCGGATCAAGGGTTCCCAGCGGTTCGAAGGGAACATGCTGAAATACAAGTATTTTCGGCCTTGGCATTGTCTCTGACGTGTGTTTCTCAGCAATCCCGGACCCCGACTTTACACGGAACGTGCTCTCGTCGAAGCTGCAACGTTTCGATTTGCACTGCCGTTCCGCTGCTACTACAGTGAACGAATAGTCGAATACGGCCGATCGCGTGGAACTCCCTGCCATTGATAGGCTCTGATATATCGACTACCTGGCAATAGCCGTGCGGATTTAAGCCACTTGATCGCCAAGAATCGTGCCCTACCCTTCGTTGGTCTCCTATTGATTGTGCTTGCAGGCTGCAGCTCGACGACCACGATGGTCGAGCCGACGATTCCTGCACCGCTGACAGAAAAGATCCCGGTTGACGTTGTGCTGCGCATGCCCGAGGAATTCAATAACTTCGTTCACGAGGAAGCCATCCTCGGACGCGAATCCTGGACGATTGACCTCGGTCGCTCGAATGCCGCTTTCTTCGAGCAGCTGTTCGGCTACATTTTTAATAAGGTCACGCTCATCGGTCCCGAGGACGATGCGCGCGACTTCCAGTTCGATGCCCTGATCGAGCCAAGCATCGATGGTTTCGAATTCTCTGTGCCAACCCAGAGCCAGACGGAGGCTTTCGCCGTATGGATTCGATATCGATTGAAGGTCTTCGATCGCGAAGGCAATAACGCCTCAAACTGGACGGTTAGTGCCTATGGAAAGAGCGAGAAACAGGGCCTCAACAGTTCGAATGCGCTGCAAAGAGCCGCGGTCCTGGCCATGCGCGACGCCGCTGCGTTGATTATCATGCAAATCGATAAGGCGACGCAGATAAGCGAGCTCGCGAACGGCGGCCTGGCACCGGGGGGGCGCGATTCAATGCAGGCCTCGACCGATGCGGATTTTGACGACAAGCGGGACACGGCCGAAGACAACTTTGGCATTTTCGTCATCGGAGGGATTGATGAGGACCGGGAATAAACGAATGTCGCGGGCGGGCTTGATCGCCGCCCTTGTTCTCGCCCTGCTATCCGCGGGCTGCGTCACGTCTCGGGTTGAGGACGCGCGCGAGAATGTAACAGGACTGAATGAAGGCGAGTCCGTTGTCATCATGGCCAAGAGCTATCACCAGGGCAATGAAACCGAATCCGGTTACATCAGCTGCGTCGAGAAGGCATTGGGACGCGGCTCCAAGGGTCTGCGCGTCGTGCCGCGGCAACAGTTCATCGATTCGCTATTTCCGTGGTTCGAACCACGCACTGCGCCCGCCGAAACGAAGGGCCTGACGAAACTCATGGAGCGACCCGGCATCGCGGAAATTGTCGAGAACCTGGGCATCCGCTACATCATCTGGCTTGACGGTGACACTGAAACCGTCGCCCAGGGTGGCAGCCTGTCTTGCGCCGCCGGGCCCGGCGGCGGCGGTTGCTTCGGTTTCGCCTGGTGGCAAAAGGACGCCGACTATGAGGCTGCCGTCTGGGATCTCGATGGCTATGAGACGGCGGGTACCGTTACGGCGGATGTCAGCGGAACGTCTTTTCTGCCCGCGCTTGTCGTGCCGATACCGCTCATCGCAAGAACCCAGGCAGCCGCCTGCAAGGGCCTTGCAGAGCAGCTAAAGGTATTCATCATCCAGTAATCGAGCGTAATCGCGATTTCAGGGCCGTACGTTCTTTAGCGCGGTCGACCACCACGCAGGAATGCGGTCCGGTAATACGGTGAGTCCAGCGACGCAACGCTAACCGTTCGTCCGGAGGCCGGGGCATGCACGAAGCGGCGCTGACCCAGGTACAACCCGACGTGTGACATTTTCCCTTCTATGCTGAAGAAAAGCACATCGCCAACACGCAGTTCGCGTTTGCCGACCGCCTCCGTCGAGGTCCACAGTTGTTTCGTAGTCCGCGGTAATCGCTTGCCCGCTCGTGAATAGGAATACTGCACCAGCCCACTGCAATCGAATCCGCCGGGACCCGTGCCGCCGTAGCGATAGGGAATGCCTACCTGGTCGAGCGCAATCGCGGCCGCAGTTTCGCCCACAGAGCCAGCGACCTTGACGGCGCCGCCCGGTGCCCCCGCTGAATGCGCCGCCCGAGGCGTCGTGGAACACGCGGATGTCAGCCCCAACATTGTGATTGCTAAGGCAAAAATACCGATTATGCGAGCTGGCTGCGCTATCATCCGTGTGACTCTGACCCGCGGGATTGTTACACCATACGGCATGGGACCTTAATTCAATATGAACTGTATCTCAGGATTAGGTGCCAGATGCCTGTCGTTCCGCCATTTGCGTGAGCATCACTGGGCGTTGCTGCTCGGATTGTTCGTCATTTCCGCATGCGGCGTAGCAACCTCGGAATCGGCGGATGGCCCGGCAAAAAGGGACTACGATGCACACTACGTGTTGCAGGTAGACCCGGTCGATGCTGCGGTCCTGGTTGCGCTTCAGATCCGGCAGCCCAGACACCTGCTGCGCGAACTACGCTTCACGTCATTGTCGGACCGATTCGGAGAATTCGACGCCGATGGAAAGCTGACGATCGAGGGGGATTCGCTGACTTGGCGGGTCCCGGAAAAAGGCGGAACGCTGACGTGGCGGGTTCGCGTCAATCAGCAGCGTGGCAAGAATGCCTACGACGCCTGGCTCGGACCTGAATGGGGCATCTTCCGCGCAGAGGACATCATTCCGCGCGCGAGAACTCGCGCGCTCAAGGGCTCGACGTCCAACACTACCTTTACGTTTTCACTGCCCACCGGGTGGTCCGCGGTGAGTGAATACTCTGGCACCCGGGATGCGGTTCGCGTGCAACGCCCCCACAGGCGGTTCGATCAACCGACCGGATGGATGGTTGTGGGAGACATAGGCGTGCGGCGCGAGACTATCGCGGGAATACGCGTCGCGGTCGCCGGCCCGCAAGGCCACTCCGTTCGACGACTGGACATGCTCGCTTTCATGAACTGGGTACTGCCCGAGCTAACGGAGCTAGTGCCTGAACCGCCCGATCGCCTGACCATTGTCAGCGCCGGTGACCCGATGTGGCGTGGCGGGCTCTCCGCGCCTGCATCCCTGTTTATCCATTCGGACCGCCCAATGATCAGCGAAAATGGCACGAGCCCGCTACTGCATGAGGTGCTGCACACGGCGCTGCCGATTCAGGCTGGCGAGGATTCGGACTGGATCGTCGAAGGCCTGGCTGAATACTACGGCATCGAACTATTACGAGCCGGCAACGCCATCTCGGCCAGGCGGCATCGTATCGCCATTGCCGAGCAGGCGGACTGGGGCAGGAAAGCCGTCAGCCTCTGCGGCAAGACATCGACCGGTGCCACAACGGCGCTTGCAGTGACAACACTGCATGCCCTGAACCAGGAAATACTCGACAAGACGTCCGGCAACAGCAATCTAGATGATCTGCTCCGATACTTGATCATGCACGGACCGACGGTGAGTTTTCAGAAGCTTGCGCATGCTGCTGCTGAAATAATCGGCGAACCGTCTGACGTACTTCACAGCGACAAGCTGCCGGGCTGCCCTAGAATGGCGCCAGGCGAATAAAGCGGCTGACAATCAGAATGGACCGACGTCAAGACCTCGAACTGGTACTGCGATCGCGAACTCCGATCATCGTGATCGAGTCGCAGGATGAATCTCGTATTCTGGAGCTACTTCAGTCCATCGCCGTTGCACGCGTCAGTGACGACTATGTGCCGCTGTTCCGCTGGACAATTACCGACGGACTGCAACGCGTCGATATAGCGTTGGAACCGCAGACCATAAATTCGCAACCGACGGATGTTCTGAAGCACATACGTGCCGTTTCGAAACCCGGCATCTACGCGCTTCTGGATTTTCATCCGTTCCTGGACGACCCCGTTCATGTTCGCCTTATCAAGGATATCTGTATCCGGTACCGGCAAACTCCGCGGCAGCTGGTATTCATCAGTCACAAAGTCACACTGCCCAGCGAGCTCGAGGCATTCAGCGCGCGCTTCGATATGGACCTGCCATCTGAAGAAGAACGCGCACGCATCGTCAAGCGTGCTGTCAACGACTATGGGAGCGACCACCCCGGGCGTCGTGTCCAGGTAGATCGAAAAGCACATCAGCTGCTGGTGCAAAACCTCGCCGGCCTGAGTCACAACGAGACAGAACGGCTGGCGCGAAACGCCATTTATGTCGATGGTGCGATTACCAAGAGCGACCTGCCCCAGGTAATGCAGGCCAAGTACGAGCTATTGAACCGCGGTGGCGCACTGCAATTCGAATACGACACGGCGCGCTTCAGCGACGTCGGCGGACTCGAGCGACTCAAGAAATGGCTTGCACAACGCCGTCCGGCATTTGAAGGTGACGTATCGGCTTCGCATCTCGACGTACCGAAGGGGATCCTTCTGCTTGGCATCCAGGGTTGCGGTAAGAGTCTTGCTGCCAAAGCGACAGCTGGAATATTTGGCGTACCGTTGTTGCGCCTGGATTTCGGCGCGATCTATGACAAGTATCACGGTGAGACGGAGCGCAAGCTGCGCGACTCACTCAACACTGCCGATGTCATGTCCCCCTGCGTTCTGTGGATCGATGAGATCGAAAAAGGCATTGCCGGTCGGGGCGGGGAAACCGGGACTACGCAGCGCGTGCTCGGCACATTTCTGACCTGGATGGCCGAACGAAAAACTCAGGTCTTCGTCGTCGCGACGGCGAATGACATCAGCAACCTGCCGCCGGAGCTGGTTCGCAAAGGTCGTTTTGACGAGATCTTTTTCGTCGACCTACCGAGTCCGAAAATTCGCGCAGCGATCCTTGCCATTCACCTGAGCACCCGCAAGCAACCCCTGGCCCACTTCAACATTGACGGCCTGGCAAAGGCGATGAAGGGATTCTCCGGAGCCGAGGTAGAGCAAGCAATCGTCTCCGCGTTGTATGCCGCCCATGCGAAGGACCAACCACTTGCAAATGCGCATATCCTGGAGGAGATCGCCCATACACGACCATTGTCAGTGGTTATGCGCGAAAAAATAACGGCAATGCGTGAGTGGGCCGCAGGGCGCACGGTACCGTGTGACTGAGGCCAATTTGACTTAATCTGACAGACCCTCCCAGCCATCACCATTGGTTGAGCCACCCGGTTCCCGTGGTAAACTATGTTTCATGGCTAATGAAAACAAAAATATTAAAGAGTTAGTCTCGGATGATGATGACCCGACAGCAGAGCTTGAGATCCGGAGCTTTCAGGCTCCAGTAGACTCCGAAGACTTGCATGCCGACCGAGAATCCGACGCGCACACCTGCGGCCTTGGCGACCCTGACGACGCGGACATTCCCGGTCCCCAGACGATTCCGGAGTTGCAGTCCGACCTGAAGTCGCGCACGCGAACGATTGGACAGCTGCAGTATGACATCCAGCAATTGCGCTCCAAGTGGTTGGGACTGGAAGCGGAGATCAGTGCTCGCGAGGAGATTGTCAACAACCTGCTGAATGACAACGACACACTCACCAAAAAGGTTGGGCGTAAACACAACCTGCTGAAGAAACGCAGCGCCTCAATTAAGGCGCTCAAATCGGAAATTCGGCAACGCGAAGAAAACAGGTTGTTGCTGGAAGACAAACTCGCTACGCAAGCGCCGACCGATGAGGAAAGTGCCAGGTCTCGAGACGCTGCTGAGCGTGAACTTGAGGATGCTCTTACCGAGATCGAAACAGCTCATAGCGCAATGGCGGACACCGAAAAGCGACTGCAGCAACGTGACCAGGAATATGGTCAGCTTGAACAGCAGCTGGGCGAGCAGCTAGAGATGAGTGCCGAGCAGTCGACTGCTCTCGAGAAAGCGCAACTCGAACTGGAAGGAATGCACAAAGAGCTTGAATCAGCCACACAAGAGGAACAAAACCTCAATTCGGAAATAAATCAGCGCGATGACCTCGAGAACACACTTGAGCAAAAGATCACTGGCCTCGAAGAGCAATTGGGTTCACTCGGTTCCACAGAAGCGGAATATGCCGCGGAGTTGCAGGCGTCGAGACAGGAGGTTGCCCGGCTCAACCTCGAGCTCGAGACCGCTCTCCATCAGAGTGCGGCGCAAATTGCACAAACCCAAAAGACCACGTCCAGTGTCGTCAAGGAATTGCAGGCGCAGCTGGAAAAGACCGAGCAATATGCCGACTCTCTGCGCTTCAATCTGCAGGATAGTAATGACGCCCTGACCAAAGCCTCGAAACGAAGTGACACGCTCGGCAAGGAAGCCGCCACACTGGCAGCACGTAATGTTGAACAGGCCGTAGAACTTGATTCCGTAAACGCAGCCAATGAGGAATTGCTGGTTTCGATTGAGCAGCTTTCGGCCGACCAAGCGCAGGAACTGCGTACGTTGCGCTTCGAGTTGACAGAGGCACAGGACAGCGTCGCTCAAACGGGTGACATCAATACGCAGCTCGTCTCCGATCTCGTAAGCACACGCAGCTTCAAAGAAGAGCTGGAGCGGATGCTGATGCGTACCGAAGAAGACGCTCAAGATCGCATCACCGACCTCGAGCAGAAGGTGAAGCAACTCTCCGGCGCAGTGGAAGAATTCGAGCAGAAGCTAGATACAAAGAACACGGCTATTAATGTCCTGCTCGGCGAGCTGGCCAAGAAGTCCGAGCAATTGGAATCAATCGGTGAAATCGAAGAAGTCATTCAGGAAATTGACACTCGAATGTCGGAACGTTTCGACGAACAGGATACCGACGCAGCCGACCAACGCGGCCGTGCGCCCGTTACGGCAGATCGCGATCGAATAACACGCGTACTGATAGGCAATATCGGGGAACAGGAACTGCGCTTCCCGCTATTCAAGAAACGTCTGACGATTGGTCGGACGGCCGATAATGATATTCAGTTGAAGACCTCATTCATCAGTCGTCGACATGCCGTCGTGCTCACCGAGGGAGACGCGACGCGGGTGATTGATTGGGGCAGTAAAAATGGTGTCTACGTTAATGCCGAGCGGGTAACAGAGCGCTTCCTTGCCAACGGCGATATTGTGGCTGTCGGCAATGCGAAGTTCCGCTATGAGGAGCGCCCAAAGCGCGAAGCCTGAGCTTTTGTCGCTCTCACGCCAATGTGTGAGCGTAATCACGGACTTTATTTTCGTCCTCGATTAGGCTTTCCGTATTGACACGGAATCCAGTCATGACGATGCTGAGCACGGCCGCAGGGAAAGCGACAACTCGATCGAATACGCGGCCTCGTCGCCGTGAGAGCAGCCGCCTCGCGTCGCGCAGGATCTGGCTGCCGAAGCTCATTTACGATGCCCTTCCGTACTTTTACCTCGCATCCGGTCTGGCCGCGTTTTTTGCGACGCTGTACATCACCGAGTGGTTCTGGATCCTCCCCCACTCCGTACTTTTCTCCTTCGTCTGCCTCCACCTGGGTGTAATTGTTTATCGGCGCCGTCATCGGAAGACCACCACACCGGCTGACGACACGAACTAGCCAAGCTCGCCTTCACGCTTGACGTGAATTTCCACCTGCGCAACGATACGCGCCCCAGACATGAATCAGGCGCACTGTGTGAGTACAAAACCGTCAATCCTTAAACCGGTAATTCGCAAGGAAGTAGGACTTCTTGCCATCCTGCTTTTCTTCGGCCTTGTGCTGATGCCTGTTGGCATCTTCCTGATTGGCCAAAGCCTGTTCGGATCCTACGGCGGAAAAGGCTACGCAGAGTTTTTTGGCACGATCAGCGAGAAGATACGCACAGGCGATCGCGTCGCCTGGTTTCTGGTTCTCGCCCCTTACCTGGTCTGGCAATCTCTTCGCCTCATGGCGACAGCCTGGCGCCGTCTCGGACGGGCCCCACACAGCCCGGACTGATAGTCGCCCGGGCTCAGACTCCTCAAAATGTGAAGTGCGTCTCATTTTGAGCGCTGCGGCCACCGTCGCCGCACGGTATCCGGACGCAGCATGAGCCATTCTGTTATATGCTGGGAGCTGAAACGGCTTAAACGCGACGGCGACGGCGAAACTACTGGTTTACAAGACAATGATGGAGAAGATCAAAAGCTGGTTCATGGACCGGTTTCAAAGCACCAAGCCGGAACCACGGGATTTGCGTAAGGCAAGCTACCTGAAAGTGGCACGCCCGCAGAAACAGAAAGCGTCGCTAGAGGATCCCGAACCCAACATTGTCCAAATAGACCCCGAACTTCAGGGAAGTATCGAGTCTATCGGTCCTGGCAAGAACGTACTCATTCGAAATAGATTCGTTCGTGAGGAAACCGGGACGCATGAAACGCTGAAGATCCTCGACGACTCGATGATCGAAACCGGCGAAGAGCGTGGTATCGACCCCTACAACACTGGCGGATTCGATCGATCCAAGAAGTGGGATCAACGCTCCCGCGAGTAAGGCTGGGCCAACACCAAATAGCCGTGCTAATCTGCAGCTTCCCAAAACAGCTGAGACGGGCAGTCCTGTGACATTGCGTATTTCCTTTGAGCTTGATGAAGACGACCTCAAGCACTTTCGTTTGATCATGGATGATGCGCGTAAAGCGGCGGCCCGATTGGCGCCGGAAGACATCGTTGCCGGTGCCGAAGAACTGCTGAAAAGTGTCGGTGCCTCCGAGCAAGCACCGGGCTTCATTCTCGACCGGATTCACAAACTCAAACTTATGATCGATATGCTATCTGATATCGAGTGGCGACTACCGCATCAGGACGCAAGCCGCGTCCTCAATGCATTGGCCTATTTCTCGGAACCCGAAGACCTCATTCCCGACCATATTCCGGGCCTGGGGTTTCTCGATGATGCCATTATGATCGAACTGGTTGTTCGGGAACTGAAACACGAGATCGAGGCCTATCAGGATTTTCGCGATTATCGCACTCGCACGAAGCGCGAGCAGGGTGAGGGCGCGACTGTCAACCGACAGGGTTGGCTGACCGAACGGCGCAAATCATTGCAGTCTCGAATGCGCCGGCGGCGCAAGGGGCTGCCTGGCATCCTGAAATAGGCAGCAATCCGGCCAGTCAGGGCCAGTAGTACCAACCGGTCGCGACAAGACCCAGCCACATCGCGCCCTGCCCCCAGAACCGCAGGGGATGACTAATGACGAGCCCATAGAAACTTGCGGCCGAAACCGCGGTCATACCGAGGAACAGCGTGAAGCTGCTGAGCAACGGGCGAAACTCCGCTTGCAGACGCGGGTATTCATCGCCCAGCACCAGGACGACGATCAGAACGGCGGCCAGGCTAAACGCAATGGCAAAGCAAGACCCGAGAATGATCATGGTTACGGCGGTCAGTGGTCGCATTGATTATTTTCCACAACGGTACAAAAAAGTTTCTGAATGACAGAGATTATGACGAGTAGGCCCTTGATCAAAGGCCTCAAGCCAATTAGCCTAGCTTAAACTCGTGCGTCGCAGAATTGCCATTGGCAACTATGGAGAGAATTTTGAGAAAGACTTTGAATCGCCAATTTTCGTGGCTGAGTGCCGCAGTTGTCACTTTTCTGTCAGTTCAGGCCCTTGCAACGACATCCGCGGTCGAGCAGAACACGTTTCTCTTTCCGGAACAGCGCCACGAGAAGATCGGCGAACTCATCACGCAGTTTATTCAGAATTCGCACTATATGCACATAACTGTCGATGACGAATTATCGTCGCGAGTTATGGATGTTTACATCGAGGCACTCGATCGCAATCGCATGTATCTCCTCGACAGCGACGTGAAGTACTTCGAGGCCTACCGTTATCAACTTGATGACATCGTCAAGAGCAAGCCACTGGATCCGGTATTCGAAGTCTTTGAAGTTTATCAGACGCGTGTCCGCGAGCGACTGACATTCGCCCTGTCGCAGCTCGAAACCGAGCCGGATTACGCTTCGACCGACCAATACGAATTTGACCGAACAGAGTCGGCTTGGGCTGTCGACAGCGCGGAGCTCGATGATATCTGGCGCAAGCGCGTGGTGAATGATGCCCTGAACCTTGCGCTCGAAGATGAGCCATGGGAGAAGATCAGGGAGGTGCTTACCAAGCGGTACAAGGGTTTCATCAAGCGCCTCGACCAGGTCAATAACGACGACGTATTCGAACGCTTCATGAATGCCTTTGCACATGCGCTGGATCCGCATTCGAGCTACCTCTCGCCGCGCAATTCCGAGGAATATCGAATCCAGATGAGCCTGTCCTACTTCGGCATCGGCGCATCACTGCAAACCGAGGACGATTTTGTGAAGATCGTCGGCATCATCCCCGGAGGACCGGCCGCAATTGATGGAAAACTGCAGCCCAGTGACCGCATAACGGGTGTCGCGCAAGGGCTCGAGGGCGAAGTTGAGGATGTCATCGGCTGGCGCCTGGACGATGTGGTCGACCTGATTCGAGGTCCCGCCGACTCGGTTGTGCGCCTTGAGATCATTCCGGCCAACGCGCCGCCGGGAAGCCCGAAGAAGCTCATTAACCTGACCCGTGACCAGGTGAAACTCGAGGAGCAGGCCGCGAAGAGCGACATCGTCAAGATAGAGCGAGGCGGCCGCGAATGGTCCATCGGCGTGATCGACGTGCCGAGCTTCTACCGCGACTATCGGGCGCTCAGTAATGGCGACAAGAATTACACCAGCACAACGAAAGACGTAAAGCGCCTCATCGGTGAGCTTGAAGAGCAAGGTATAGACGGGCTCGTCATCGACTTGCGCGGCAACGGTGGCGGCCATCTCACGGAGGCAACTGCATTGTCGGGACTGTTCATCGACAACGGTCCGGTCGTACAGCTGCGAAATGCCAACGGGCGCATAAGCCGCCTTGATGATCCGGACCCGGTTGCCCGGGTAGCCTACAACGGACCGCTGGCGGTTCTGGTAAACCGTTTCAGCGCGTCAGCTTCCGAGATTTTTGCTGCAGCTATTCAGGACTATGAGCGTGGCGTCATCGTAGGCCAGCAGACCTTCGGCAAGGGAACCGTGCAGAACCTGTACTCGCTGGACCAGTACCTGAGGCCCGATGGTGACAAGGGATATGGCCAGCTCACACTGACTATCGGCAAGTACTATCGCGTAACCGGTGAGAGCACACAGCATCGTGGCGTCGACCCCGACATCGCGCTGCCCTCGGGTATCGATGCGGAACTTGTTGGCGAGAGCGTGCGAGACAGCGCCCTGCCCTGGGACACTGTACAGACCACGCGCTTCCGTGCCGGGCGACCACTCGACAGCACGATTGAATCGCTGACAGTCAATCACGTCGAGCGCTCCAAGGCTGACCCGAACTTCCAGTACCAGATGGACCTGATCCGTGCCGCAGAGTCAGTTCGATCGCAGACGACCGTCTCGCTGAATATCGACACGCGTCGCGCGGAACGTCAGTCAGATCTCGACAAGCGCCTCGAGCGTGAGAATGCTCGCCGGATCGCGCTTGATCTGGAGCCCATAGAAAGCCTCGATGATATTGCTCTCGAAGAGTTGCCGGATGTGCTGCTCGAGCAAGCTGCCGGAATCGCGGCAGACCTGGCGACTATGCGCCAAATCCCTCTGAAACCGGAGCGAACTGCACAGATCAAGCCCTGACGGGGGCATCTTGCAGCGTCAAATCGGGGTGTTATACTCGACTACAACACTCGGATACTCGCTTTTTTGCCGTTATACGCTTTGCCGCTACAATCGCGGCAACAGGAGACGCCATGGCAGGACGGTACTTGACGCCCTATTCAGGCAGGATTTTCGCGGTTTGCGTCGCGACCTGGCTACTAGTGTTGTCCCATGGTAACCCTGCGTTCGCGTCTTCGAACCTGCCGCCGTCCGGCGACAACCAGGACGGCACCCCGCCGGACGTTCCTGCCGATCAGCTGCATGCGTCAATAATTGATCATGAATTCGGCTCCGAGGATACGGCGGATGAACGAGTCGATGACGCCGACGTCCCCTTGGTACCGGCCAACTACCTGACACCCGAGGCCGAGTCCGCACTGCGCAGACTATTCCAGGACGGCATTGAACAAGGCACTGAGCCGGCGCCTGACGTAGAAACTACGGTGGAGGAAGACGAGCCGGCGACGATCAAGGCGCGCGTGCCTGGCGTATCCGATGGTGCCCTGAAACGGTACAAGAGAAACATGTACCGGCGGGATATCTGAAACCCGGTCAGCGGCTCAGGACTTTCGCAATCCCGAAGTAATTCTGGCCGAGCAGATTGGCGTCCGAGCGATGAACAACTTCATTTGCGTCAATCGCAAAGACGGTTGAGACCGTCGCCGGTATTGGCACGGCATCGTCATCGTGACGAAACTGCGCGCCGTCACTTATCAACTTGGCACGTTTCCGCAACATTCCTACCGTACCCGACTGGGCGCTTTCCGCACTCATTCGCTGCTTAAGTCGCTTCAGCAGAAAGTCACAGTCCTTC
>CAYTTZ010000082.1:0-13278 GCA_964440945.1 uncultured Woeseiaceae bacterium | reverse complement strand
CGTCCGGATCCTGTCGCAGGAAGGCTTTAAGGGCTGACGAAAAGGTAAGGCCAACTTTTGGGTTCACGTTGACCTGGTTGATGCCCGGGAGATTGATTTCCGCAGGATCCTCAGCGGTCGAGATGTTCCGGTCCTCGGTGTTCAGGATGTTCAGGCCGGTATAAAGAGAGACGGTCTTACCTGAACCCGTCGGGCCCGTTACGAGAATCATGCCGTAAGGCTTCGCCAGGTGCTTCTCGTACAAGGCGCGTTGTGCGGTTTCGTAGCCCAGCATTTCGATGCCGAGTTTGGCGCTTGATGGGTCGAGGATACGAAGCACGATCTTCTCGCCAAACAACGTCGGGCAGGTATTCACGCGGAAGTCGATGGCGCGGTTCTTGGAAAGGCGCATTTTGATGCGGCCATCCTGGGGAACTCGCCGCTCGGCAATGTCCATCCGGGACATGACTTTCAGTCGCGCGCACACCTTGTTGGCGAGCATGACCGGTGGCGTCGCAACTTCGGAAAGCACGCCGTCAAGGCGGGTTCGGACGCGGAACATCTTCTCATAGGGCTCGAAATGAACGTCTGAGGCTCCGCGCTTGATCGCGTCCAGTAAAACCTTGTTGACGAAGCGCACGACCGGGGCATCTTCAATTTCATCACGGGAGTCGTCTTCGCGCTCATCTTCCTCGCCGCCGATATCGAGATTTTCGAGATCGAAATCATCGTCCTGCAGGTCGCCCATGCTCGTATCAACGGCATCGATCGCCTTGCCGATTCGCTCTTCCAGTTTGTCCTGTTCGACGACGACCGGATCGACCCGCATGCTGGTGGCGAATTTGATGTCGTCAATAGCCTGCAGGTTGGTCGGGTCGGAAATTCCGAGAAACAGCCGCTGACCGCGCTTAACCAGCGGCAGCACTTTGTGCTTGGAGATGAGCTTCTGGTCGACACTGCGGACGACGTCCAGATCGATCTCGACCGCATCAAGGTCCAGCAGCGGCACGCCGAATTCATGCGAGGCGGCGACAGCGATGGCTCGTGCGTTCGCGAGCTCCGCGCCGACCAGGTAGGCGATCAGCGGCAACTTTTCCTTTTTCGCGGCATCGGTGGCCTCCTGCAGCCGGTCTTCGGCAATGATGCCGTCCTGGACCAGGCGCCGGGGCAAGCCTGCGAGGTTGGATTGGGAAGCTGTTGCTGCCATAGGGTTTTCAGTTTGTCGCTAATCTCCGAGCGTTACAGTCTCACTGATCCAACCCTCCGATTCAACTGGATTTTGTGCGGGGGGTCACAGTTACTGAAATTGATTAAGTAAAACGCCGGAATCGACCATTTTGCGGGTCTATAGCGCCTCGCAAGGGCCGATCAGGGCCGGCAGGTGGAGGGCAAATAACGCGCTTGAACATTCCCCGCCTCATAGATGGTGTCAACGCCGCCGCCGGACAAGATCGTGCCAGCGGGCGGCGCCGCTGAGAGGCCGCATCGCCAGACGATCGCGTTATTCCCGGACGACATGTACGGCGTGAATGAGAGCACTTGGCCGGAGATTTCGGCGTGCGCCCGGTTGCCGAAGGTTACGTCGACTCGGCCGTTGTCTATTTCGACGTCGGTCACGTAGCTGCCATACGTATCCGATGACAGGCCGCTCATACCGGCCTCCGCACGATCCGCCGGCGGCCGACCGGACTGCAGAAAGGCATCAATGACGGGTACCTTTGCAGCCGAGGCCATACTGAGTCCCTCGGCGAGCTGAGCACGAATGGTATAGGTCTGGTAAGCCGAAACGGCAAGTGAGGCCAGGATACCGATAATCGCGACGACGATCATCAGCTCGATCAAAGTAAAGCCATTCTCAGATGATTTCATGTTCTCTCTTGCTCGATTGTCATCCGAACCATTTTAACCCAGTTCGCTGAATTTCTCGCTGCAATGACGCCGTTATCATGCGCTATTGTGACGGCAGTCACATTGCGAATGACGCATCATAAAAAAAGCCCCGGAGACCGGGGCTTTCTTGACTTGCCGGCCAGAGCGTAGCGCCCCGGCATTGTGTCTTATCGGCAGGCTGATGGCAGATGCTTGGAATCGACGGGGGTCGCGCCAGCAGCACACACCCAATCTACACTACCCGCAGTGGTCGTAGGAGAAAGCGAAAGCATTTTTCCTGTGAGCTGTGTGTGCGCCTTGGGACCGCTGTACGTCACCGTGATCACACCGTTCGCAACGGTAACCGCGCTAACGTACTTGCCAGTAATACTTGTTGCGGCGGAAAGGCCGGCTACGGCGTTGTCAGTCGGGAAGCGGCCCGTATCCATTGTGAACTCTGAAATCGCCGCTTTCGCGCCACCCGAGAGGCTAAGGCCCTCAGATACCTGTGCGCGGATCGTGTAGTCCTGGTACGCAGGAATAGCGATTGCCGCCAAAATACCAATGATCGCAACTACGATCATAAGTTCGATAAGTGTAAAACCTTGTTGCTTCTTCATCTCTGGTTCTCCATGAATTGAGAGTGTCGTGTCGTACAAACGGCAAAATCGCCTGTACTGGAGATAAAGCAAGCAACGTGCCAACAATTTGACGCAATGACTAAGCTTCTGTTTTTAATCGATTTTAAGCGAGGACTTGCGGATTCGGCTGGCACCAAAAGACCCCGGGCGTCTGCAAAAAGTGACAAACCTGTCGCCTATGCGACTCTTGTGTGTCGGAAAGTGACAAAAATTGTCACTCTATGCCCAATTTCTTGATCCGATACCGAAGCTGCCTGAAAGATAAGCCAAGCAGCTTGGCAGCTGCCGTTTTGTTGTATCGGGTCTTTTCAAGCGCTTCGACAATCGCGTGGCGTTGAATGTCTTCGACCTGGTCGCCGAGCTTGCCCTCCAGCGCCGGGACTGACGTGCCTTGATCCGCGGACGCTCGTTGCTGCAGGTCGGCCGCCGAAATCGTGCCGCTCGCGCAAAGCGTCACGGCGCGCTCAAGCATATTCTCCAGTTCCCGGACGTTGCCAGGAAAATTGTAGCCGAGGAGGCTGCCGCGGGCGCTTTCGTCGAGCGTGGCGTTGGCATTCAGTCGATCGAGGATGAAATCGGCCAGCAGCAATACGTCGTCACCACGCTCGCGCAGCGCCGGTACGTGCAGTTCAATGACGTTGATGCGGTAGTAAAGATCCTCACGGAATTCGTCATCAGCTACCATCCTGGCGAGGTCCCGGTGCGTCGCAGACAAGAAACGTACGTCCACAGCCTCTTCCTGAGCAGCGCCGACCGGACGTACTTTTTTCTCCTGAATAACGCGCAGCAGCTTCACCTGCATGGCGAGCGGCAGGTCGGCTATCTCATCAAGGAACAAAGTGCCGTTCTCGGCACACTGTAGCAGCCCCGCTTTGTCGTTGATCGCCCCGGTGAAGCTGCCCTTGCGATGCCCGAAGAATTCGCTCTCCATGAGTTCCGCCGGGATAGCGCCGCAGTTTACGGCGATAAAGGGGCCCTCGGAGCGGGGGCCGCTTTCATGAATCAGTTTCGCCACGAGTTCCTTACCGGTACCTGACTCACCCGAGATATGCACGGGCGCCTGCGAGCGTGACACCTTGTCGATCATCTCGCGCAGTTCATCCATCCGCTGCGACTCCCCCAGCAGCTTGGATTGGCCGGCCTGTCGTGCTGCCGATACCCGCAGCGCGTTTTCGACGATCTTGCGCAGGTTGCCGAGATCCAGTGGCTTGGAAATAAAGTCGAAGGCGCCGAGCTTTAGTGCCTGGACCGCCGTTTCGACGTTGCCGTGCGCGGTTATGACAGCTACCGGCAATCCGGTCGCGTTGCTCTGTATCCAGTCGACAAGCTCCAGGCCATCACCGTCCGGCAGCCGCATGTCCGTCAGGCAAATGTCGAAATGCTGCGCCCCCAGCAGCTTCTTGGCGCTGGTTATGTCTGTGGCTGATTCCGTGCGCACGTCCATACGCGCGAGCGTCAGCGTCAACAATTCGCAGATATCGGGTTCGTCATCAATTACGAGTGCCAGCGGCTGGTTCATGCTTTGTCCTGTGTTTCCCAACGATCCGGGTCGGAGAATACGATACGAAAGATACTGCCTCCGCCAGGCCGGTCAAGGTACAGCAAGGTGGCGCGATTCAATTCGCATAGTTCGCGAGAGATGTACAGGCCAAGCCCGGTGCCGCCGGATCGTGCCGTGAAAAAAGGCTCGAATATTTTCTCGGCCGTCGCCGCGTCGACACCAAGGCCGCAGTCCAGTACCTCGAGGAAGGGGCGGCCATGGTTCTGCATACGGCCGGCCTGGACTTCAACCATGATGCCGCCGGTCTCGCTCGCATACTTGACCGCGTTGTCACAGAGATTCCACAGAACCTGTCGCAAATGCCCCTGGTCCATGCGTACCTGGAGATCGTCGGGCACGTTCCCGATCGTGAATTCACCTTCCTGCAGTTCGAGCGTGCTCACGAACTCGCCTGCGAAGTCGTCGAGCCAGGACTTGAGACCGAATCGAGTCGGCCGGCTGGACTCGCGGCGCGACAGCTGCAGCACGTTGTCGATGATATGGCTGACGCGACCCGAGTGCGTCTGGATGATTTCGGTGAGGCGCTTGTCCTCGTCCGCCAGTCCCTGCGACTCGCGTAACAGCTGAGCCGCATGACTCATTGCGCCGACCGGATTGCGAATTTCGTGTGCAATGCTGGCACTAAGGCGCCCCAGTGACGCAAGTTTGGACTGCTGTACGCGCGCATTCAGGATGCTCACATCCTCCAGGAAAATCAGCACCGGCCCGTCCCTTTGACCAATTTGGCCAAGCGGCGCCATATGCGCGGTTATGCGAACGTTGGTGTCCTCGGAAACGAGCGTGAATTCCGGGTGAGATGATTTCGATGTGTCTGCGCGCCACTGTTTGATGTAGCTCTCGAGCTCGCTGAAGGCCTCGCTCAGCGAGCGCCCCGAAAGAGGTTCGTTCGCACCAAGAAGTTGGCTCGCTGAACTGTTAATGAGACGCACGGTATCGTCCGCGTCAATGACGACAATGCTCTCGCGCAGGTGCTGAACAATGTACTCATTGAGTTCAGAGACATTCTGCAGGTCGATACCAAATTTTCGCGCCAGCGCTTCACTGGCCTGAATGCGCCGTGCGAGCGGCTGCGCCGAGAGAGCCATTGCGAAAATTATGGCACTCAGGATCCCGGCCGCAGGGAAATTTGTTGGTGCCTGGACGGCGCCGAATTGCAGGAAGGCCTGCTCGCCGAGAATGGCGAAGGTGGCTATGGCCGCCAGGATGGGGGGGTATCGGTAGGGCAGGACCAGGCTTCCGGCACCGATGAATACAATCAGCAGACCGCCAAGTCCGCTCGAAATGCCGCCGCTGGCATGCGTCAAAACGACGACCGCGATGATATCCACGATGATCTGGGCGAGGCCGAAGGCGTCGACACGGGCCCAACGCTGTCGCAGCAGCACGACGGTTGCGGCGGCGAATACGAGGTAGCCGGCGGTCGCGGCTGCAAACAGGATGGGCATGCTGTCGCCGAAGATGCGCGGATCGCGCCAGCCGAAGAAAAGGATCAGGAGCACGGCGGCAACGAAAAGACGAAAGCCGTTCAGCGCGCTGAGTATTCGCCACGTGAGCTCCGGCTCCTCCATTGCCCGCTGCAGCAATGCGTCCCGGGAACCGCGGAAGGTTCGCCGCAACAGGTTCTCGGTCTGTGCCTCGTTCATGCAAGGAACCTCTGATCAATTATTTCACGACTGCGTTGTGTGGCCGGTTGCGCCGAGACTAGGCGCGGCTCGAAGGTAATGGCCATTGTCCTTGCCAAGAGTCGTAACGCCGCAACCGGTGCGCAACCCGTTGACATGCATACTATCGTTGTTAGGGCCGGGACGCATCGGCCGAATAACCTTGTTGCAATGGCCCGACAGACCTGCGGGTATGTTGTCGCCATCGCGCCTCGTTTTTCGACCGATTCGTCACCGGCGCAGCCGCGAAATAGATGGTCAGAGGTTCCCCAGGGTATGCCGTCGCCGACTCGTGAGAAGGGCCGATTGTAGACTGAATATGGACAAGGGTCCCGCAAACCTACAAAATACGGTGACTTTTTCGCTACAGCTGCGAAACCTCCCCAAGTCGCCTGCATGGCGACCGACAACCAGAAGACAGAATCACAAATGAACCTTCACGAATACCAATCGAAGCGATTGTTTGCCGAATACGGCATACCGGTGCCACGCGGCATCCCGGCCGAATCGCCGAACGCGGCCGTAAAGGCCGCCCAGGAACTCGGTGGCGACCTCTGGGTGGTCAAAGCACAGGTGCATGCCGGTGGGCGCGGCAAAGCGGGCGGTGTCAAACTCGCGCGTACACTTGATGAAGTGCGCGAGTACACGGACGCGATGTTGGGCTCGACGATGATTACGCACCAGACGGGTCCCGAAGGGTTGCCCGTCAATACCGTCTATGTCGAGGAAGGATCGGATATCGACCGCGAGCTTTACCTCAGCATGCTCGTCGATCGAGAAGTCAGCCGCATATCGTTCATCGCTTCGGCGGCTGGCGGCATGGACATCGAAAAAGTTGCCGCAGAGACCCCCGAGAAAATCTTCTCTGTCGCGATTGCGCCGGACGTAGGCCTGCAGGACTACCAGGCGCGTCAGCTGGCGTTCGGCCTCGAACTCGACAAGAAGCAGATGCGCCAGTTTGGAAACCTGATCAAGCGCCTCTACCAGCTGTACCTGGATACGGATGCGAGCCTGATCGAGGTGAATCCGCTGATCACGAACAAGGCCGGCGATATCATCGCGCTCGACGGCAAGATCAACATCGATAGCAGCGCGCTCTTCCGTCAGCCGAAAATTGCCGAACTCAGGGATAAGTCGCAGGAAGACGAGGCTGAACGCAAGGCCGCCGAGCACGATCTCAACTACGTCTCCCTGGATGGCAACATCGCCTGCATGGTCAACGGTGCCGGCCTCGCGATGGCCACCATGGACCTTATTAAGCTGCACGGTGGCGAGCCGGCAAACTTCCTCGATGTGGGCGGTGGTGCAACCGCCGAGCGTGTCGCGGCGGCGTTCAAGCTGATTCTCTCGAACGAAAGCGTCGAAGCGATCCTGGTCAACATTTTCGGTGGCATTGTGCGCTGCGACCTGATTGCCGAGGGCATTATCGTCGCGGTGAAGGAAGTCGGCGTGAGCGTGCCGGTGGTCGTGAGGCTTGAGGGCACGAACGTAGACAAGGGACGGGAGCTGCTGGCAAATAGTGGGCTCGACATTATCGCAGCGGACAATCTGACCGACGCGGCAAAAAAAGTGGTTGCCGCGGCAGCCTGACGGAAAAATCCAATGAGCATTCTGGTCAACAAAGACAGCAAGATCCTCTGCCAGGGCATCACCGGCAACCAGGGGTCCTTTCATACCGAACAGTGCATCGAATATGGTACCAACGTGGTGGCCGGGGTTACGCCGGGACGCGGTGGCGAGGAACACCTGGGCGTTCCTGTTTACAACACGGTTCGTAATGCCGTCGATGAGACCGGTGCCGATGTCAGCATGATTTACGTGCCGCCACCGTTTGCCGCGGACGCGATCCTGGAAGCCGCGGATGCGGGCGTGGGCCTGATCGTCTGCATCACCGAGGGCATTCCGGTCAACGACATGGTCAAGGTCAAGTCCGCACTGCGAGAATACGATTGTCGGCTTATCGGCCCCAACTGCCCCGGCATCATCACGCCCGGTGAGTGCAAGATCGGCATCATGCCCGGGTTTATTCACAAGCCGGGCCGCATTGGCGTCGTTTCACGATCCGGCACACTGACTTATGAGGCCGTCTATCAGACGACCACCATCGGCCTCGGGCAGACGACGTGTATTGGTATTGGCGGCGACCCTGTGCGCGGCGTGGATTTCATCGACTGCCTCGAGCTGTTCGAAGCGGATCCGGACACCGATGGCATGATTATGGTTGGTGAGATCGGCGGTACCGACGAAGAGGCTGCCGCCGAATTCATCCAGAGCAATGTCAGCAAACCCGTCGTCGCGTACATCGCCGGCGTAACAGCTCCGCCGGGCAAACGTATGGGTCACGCCGGTGCCATTATCGCAGGCGGCAAAGGGACAGCTGAGGACAAGTTCAAAGCCCTTGATGCGGCGGGTGTCGCGACGGTGCGCTCGCCGGCGGAACTCGGGTCGAAGATGCAGGAAATCATCGATCAATAACGGCTCAGAGCGTCCCTAGATGGTGACCCAGGTCAAAGTTGCTCTGGCGCAGATCGACCTCGCGGTTGGCGACGTCGCAGGCAACACTGCCAAGATAATTGACTATTCGGCCCGTGCCCGCGACAAGGAACGGGCCGACCTGGTGGTTTTCCCCGAGCTCAGTGTTTGCGGTTACCCGCCAGAGGACCTGCTGTTCCACGCGGGTCTCAGGCACAGCGTCGAGAAGGCGGTGGCCGAGATTCGCGACGGTGTTTTCGGTATCGCGGTCCTCATTGGTTTTCCGGAGTATGACGGCGACAACATCTACAACAGTTGTGCGGTGTTCTCCGAGGGCCACTCGATTAGCCACTATCGCAAACAGTTGCTTCCCAATTACAGTGTTTTCGACGAAGAGCGCTACTTCAAGGCCGGTAAAGACGCCGCCGTTTTCAAGCTGAACGGTATCCGTCTTGGCATGACTATCTGCGAGGATGTCTGGCGGCCGGAGCCCATTGCGCGCAGCCGCAGCGCAGGAGCCGAATGCATCATTGCGATCAACGGCTCGCCCTACGAGCTCGATACACAAGACCGGCGTGAAGAGACGGTGCGCTCACGCGTCGAGGAAGCGGGTGTCCCTGTTGTCTACGTCAACATGGTAGGCGGGCAGGACGAACTGGTCTTCGATGGCGGTTCATTTGTAATGGATGCGCAAGGTGAGACCTGTTTTCGGGCGCCGCCGTTCGAGGAGGCGCTGCCTGTGATAACGCTGAACGGCACCGCCAAGGGCGTTGTTCCCGAGCAGAGTGGTTGTGCCAATGTGCTGTCCACGGAGGCAAGCATCTACAAAGCGCTCGTAACCGGAACCCGGGACTATGTGACGAAGCATAATTTTCCCGGAGTGGTAATTGGACTCTCCGGCGGCATCGATTCGGCGCTGGTTCTGGCGATTGCCTGTGACGCGATCGGCGCCGACCGGGTTCGCGTAGTGATGATGCCGTTTCGATATACGTCGGCGATGAGCCAGGAGGATGCCGCGAAACAGGCGGCGCTGCTCGGCGTGCGCTACGACGTTATTCCGATCGAACCCATGTACGAGGCGACGGTACGGCAGTTGGAGCCCATCTTCGAAAATAAACCGGCCGACGTTACCGAAGAAAACATCCAGGCCCGCTGCCGCGGGCTGTTGTTGATGGCCATCTCGAATAAGACTGGGTGCATGCTCCTGACGACGGGTAACAAGAGTGAGATGGCGGTGGGCTACGCGACGCTGTACGGTGACATGGCCGGTGGCTTTGCGCCGATAAAGGACTGCAGCAAGACCATGGTTTTTCGGCTGGCACGTTATCGCAATTCCGTCGGTGAGGCGATCCCGGATCGCGTTATCACGCGGCCGCCGTCGGCCGAGCTCCGACCGGATCAGAAAGACACCGACTCGCTGCCGGATTACGATGTGCTCGATCCAATCCTCGAGGCGTTTATCGAGGACGATCTCTCAGTTGCGGAGATTACGGAGCAGGGTTTCGATCGCGATACGGTGCTGCGTATCCTGGAGATGGTCAAACGCAACGAGTACAAACGACGGCAAGCGCCGCCGGGCGTGCGTATCAGCAGGCGGGCATTCGGCCGGGACTGGCGCTACCCGATCACGTCAGGCTACAAATTCCCGACCTGAGTCAGCCGTTGTGAGGACGTCCCGGTTCTTGATCAGCTGTCGTCGGGGTAATTCTCTGCCAGGACTTTTTGTGCGTCCGTCGCGAGATCGATCATGCCCAGGCGCTCGTAAGCTGCGGCCATAATCTCGAGCGAGCGAGCGTTGGCGGATGCGCCGTTGTACTGCTCCAGCGACGATTTCGCCCGGTTCAGTGCCGCGACATAAGCACCTCGGCGAAGGTAGTAGTCAGCTACGTGGTTCTCGTAGTCAGCCAGTCGATTCTTTATATAGAGCATTCTCTGCTCTGCATCCGGTGAGTACTCGCTGGCGGGAAATCGCTCAACCAGGCGGCGAAACGATGAGTAGGCGCGTTCGAGCTCTTTTGGCGGCCGATTCGTGGTGTCCTTGCGGAAGATCCGCTCCAGGAGGCCAGGATCGTCCTCGAAATAAGACAGTCCCTCGATGTACAGCGCGTAATCCACCCGCGGATGAATCGGGTTTTCGCGCATGAACGTCTGAGCCGCGTCGATGGCCTGTTCCTGCTGGCCGCCCTTGTAATACGCGTACATCAGTTCCAGCTGGATCTGTCGAGACAGGTCAGAGAAGGGAAAGCGAGCCTGGATGGCCTCGAAAACCTGGATGCCGCGCCGGTAATTGCCGCGCGCTATGGAGTCCTGAGCCTGTTCATAGGCCTCGGTGATGTTCTGAATTTCCGTGTGCTGCTCATCATTATTCGCGCAGGCGAACAGCAGCGTGCACAGGCACGAGATCAGGAGCAGGCGTGCTGGCTTCATGATTTGCGAATTAAGTAGCATACTTTGCGTTGTTCCCGGGAAAACGGCGTCACCCTGTACTATCGGGCCGGCGAGTATACCGTAATCCATAGCCAATCCAATCCAAAGCCCTGCTTATGAGTGAAGCGCCACAGACAAAACCGATCCCGGAAGAACTTGCCGGCCTGAGGTTGGACCAGGCGCTCGCGCGGATGTTTCCGGAGTATTCTCGAAGTCGCCTCAAGGAGTGGCTTCTCGCAGGTGCGATTACGCTGGATGGCGGCCCAAAACGGCCTCGCGACGCGGTCGCTGGTGGTGAAATGGTGTCGCTATGCCCGCAGGAAGACTTGTCCGTGCGCGCCGCGCCCGAGGCAATGGCGCTGGACGTCGTTTATGAAGATGATGACCTGCTGGTGATCAACAAGGCCGCCGGCCTGGTGGTGCATCCCGGGGCTGGCAACCCGTCGGGCACATTGCTGAATGGGCTCTTGAATCACGCGCCGTCCCTGGAATTGGTGCCACGGGCCGGCATCATTCACCGCATCGATAAGGAGACCAGCGGCCTGCTGCTCGTCGCGAAAACGGTCATCGCGCACACGGCGTTGGTGCGACTGCTCGCCGATCGCGACATTGCGCGAAACTACGTCGCCGTATGCAACGGAGTGCTAACAGGGGGCGGCACGATCAACGAGCCGATTGCCCGCCATCCGGTGGATCGCAAACGCATGAGCGTTCAGCCCAAGGGCAAGCCCGCCGTGACGCACTACACGGTGATAGAACGCTTTCGCGCCTTCTCCAGTATCAGCGTCAAGCTGGAGACCGGTCGCACGCACCAGATACGCGTGCACTTCGCCCATCGGCGCCATGCTTTGGTTGGCGACCCGGTCTACGGCGGCAGGCTGGCATTGCCGAAAGGTGCGACGGAGCCGCTGATTCAATACCTGCGACGCTTCAAGCGCCAGGCCCTGCATGCTGCGCGCCTCGGATTCGAACACCCGGTAAGCGGCAAGGCTATGGAGTTCGAAGTACCACCGCCGGCCGATTTCCAGGCGCTGCTGGACGTGCTTCGTGAAGACGCGGCCGAGCAATGAGCACGGACTGGATAGCAGCAGACTGGCCGGCCCCCGAGTCGGTCATTGCGGGCACCGTTTTGCGCAACGGCGAGATCGCTGCCCTGCAACTCCCCGGCGAGCCCAGTTGGCTGCAACAGGTGCACGGTGCTGATGTCGTCGCGGCAGGTCACTACGACGTGCCACCGCCGGCCGATGCCTCGATTGGGCAGCGATCCGGCGACGTCTGTGTTGTTCGCACCGCCGATTGTCTTCCTGTGCTGTTTTGTTCTTCGGACGGCGCGGAGATAGCCGCGGCGCACGCCGGGTGGCGGGGGCTTGCTGCCGGGATTCTGGAGGCAACGGTTGCGCGCATGGGGCACGAGGCGAGCGATCTCATGGCATGGCTCGGCCCCGCCATCTCGCAGCCGGCCTTCGAAGTCGGCGGCGAAGTCAGAGACGCCTTTGTCGAGCTGGATGCGGGTGCTGCCGTTTGTTTCGAGCCCAATGAGCGTGGTCGATGGCAGGCGGACCTGTACGCACTGGCACAGCGTCGTCTGGCAGCCATCGGCATTGGCGCCTGCCACGGTGGCGGCCTGTGTACGTTTGCGGACAGCGAGCGCTTCTATTCCTATCGCAGGAACGCCGATACTGGCCGCATGGTGAGTTTTATCGCCCTCAAAACCCTTGAAAACACTGGCAATGGCGCAATTTCAGGGTGAGTTTATTGTCATACCGGAATCCCGGTTACGAGGTTTGCAATGCGTTTGGACAAACTGACAAGCAAGTTCCAGATGGCGCTCGCGGATGCGCAGTCGCTGGCCGTTGGCCAGGACCACCAGTTCATCGAGCCGGCCCACCTGATGGTTTCGTTGCTCGACCAGCAGGGCGGCGGCGTGCGTGCCCTGTTGGCGAAATCGGGCGTAAACGTCAATCTGCTGCGCTCGCAGCTGGGTGAGGCGATCGATCGCTTTCCCCATGTTGAGGGCACGGGCGGCGAGGTTCATTTCGGTTCGGACCTGACGAAGCTGTTCAACCTGACTGACAAGCTCGCGCAGCAGCGCGAGGATCAGTACATCTCCAGCGAACTGTTCGCGCTTGCGGCGATCGACGACAAGTCACCGCTAAAGAGCACGATGGAACAGGCCGGTGCTGTGCGCGGCGCGATTGAAAAGTCGATCGATGACTTGCGCGGTGGCCAGCAGGTCAATGACCCGAACGCCGAGGATACGCGCCAGGCGCTCGACAAATACACGATCGACCTGACCGAGCGCGCGGAGCAGGGCAAGCTTGACCCGGTCATCGGTCGTGACGACGAGATCCGTCGCACCATCCAGATTCTGCAGCGACGCACCAAGAACAACCCGGTTCTCATTGGCGAGCCAGGAGTTGGTAAGACCGCCATCCTGGAAGGCCTGGCGCAGCGCATCGTCAATAACGAAGTCCCCGAGGGGCTGCGCGGCAAGCGCATCCTGTCGCTCGATATGGGCGCGCTGATTGCGGGCGCAAAGTTCCGTGGCGAATTCGAAGAGCGCCTGAAAGCGGTGCTGAGCGATCTCGCGAAACAGGAAGGCCAGATCATCCTGTTTATCGATGAGCTGCACACGGTGGTGGGTGCGGGCAAGGCAGAGGGATCCATG
>CAYTTZ010000081.1:0-13320 GCA_964440945.1 uncultured Woeseiaceae bacterium | reverse complement strand
AAGCTTGCTTCGATGAAAGCGTCAAGGCCTCCATCGAGTACAGCCTGAGTGTTACCGGTTTCTACGCCGGTACGCAAATCCTTGATGCGGCTCTGATCGAGCACGTAGGAACGAATCTGGCTGCCCCAGCCAACATCCGCCTTGCCCTCTTCAACCACTGACGCTTCGGCACGTCGCTTCTGCATCTCAAGTTCGTAGAGTTTCGCTTTTAACTGGTTCATCGCCGTCGCCTTGTTCTTGTGTTGCGAACGATCGTTCTGGCACTGCACTACCGTATTCGTCGGCAGGTGCGTGATGCGAACGGCCGACTCCGTCCGGTTGACGTGCTGGCCACCGGCGCCACTGGCCCGGTAGACATCGATCCGCAGGTCCGACGGATTGACTTCAATATCGATGTCGTCGTCCACTTCCGGCGAGACAAACACTGATGCGAACGATGTGTGTCGGCGATTGCCGGAGTCGAAGGGTGATTTTCTGACGAGTCGATGCACGCCGGTCTCGGTTCTGAGCCAGCCATACGCATACTCACCGACAATGTGCAGGGTCGAACTCTTGATACCGGCCACTTCACCCGCCGAGGCTTCGATCACTTCGGCTTTGAAGTCGTGCGACTCTGCCCAACGCAGGTACATTCGCAACAGCATTTCCGCCCAGTCCTGCGCCTCGGTGCCGCCAGCACCGGACTGGATATCAACATAGGCGCTGTTGACGTCCATCTCGCCGGAGAACATGCGGCGAAACTCAAGCGCCGCCAGCTGAGTTTCAAAACCGCCGAGGTCTTTGACGACCTCATCGACGGTCGCGCTGTCATCTTCCTCTTCGGCGAGCGTCAGAAGCTCTGATGCCTCATTCAGCCCTGTAGACAGCGTATCGAGAGTGACCACAATCTGCTCGAGCTGGGAGCGCTCCTGTCCCAGCGCCTGCGCACGCTGAGGATCCTCCCAGACGTCCGGTTGCTCCAGCTCACGCTGGACTTCGGTCAGCCGTTCCGCCCTGGTCTCGTAGTCAAAGATACCTCCTCAACGCATCGGAGCGCTCAATGAGGTCGGCAATGGTGAGTCTTATCGGGTTGGTTTCCATGGGTACAGCTTCGCCGGAAAAGGGCGCGATCTTAGCACGCAGCGCCTGCCTGCAAAGGAGCAATTTGCTCGACCACCAGCTGCGGGTTCTCGACGCCACGAAACTCGTTGACGTCGAGCTTGTACGCGAGCTGCACGACGCCGCGATAGACGGCCCCGGCCTGGTTGAATGCAATTGCGTCAACCACGTTGCCGCCGTCCGCCGGACGCACCCGCAACTTCAGGTGATTCTCGCCGACCGTGCGCTGCTCGACGACGGCGAAATCGCCGCTCCACATCGGCTCGGGGAAACCCGACCCCCAGGGCCCCGCATCGCGCAGTGAGCGCGCAAACCTCAAGTTGAAGGCTGAGCCGGGCAACGGACCGTCCGTGAGAATCGCACCGCTGAAATCCGCTTGCGGATACAGTCGCCCCATCTGCTTCTCGGCAACGCGCTTGAATTCGGGAAGCGCCGCTTCGGCTATCGACAGACCGGCCGCCATCGCGTGTCCGCCGAACTTTTCGATGAGCCCCGGCTTCGCCGTCGATACGGCCTCCAGCAGGTCGCGAACATGCACACCCGAAATCGAACGCGCGGAGCCTTTCAGCATGTTGCCGTTCTCGCGGGCAAAAGCAATCACGGGTCGATGACAGCGCTCGCGTACGCGTGCCGCGATGAGCCCGACAATGCCCTGGTGCCAGCTTTGGTCGTAAACACATACACAGGCAGGCCATTGTGTGGCGCCCATCTTGTCGACGTAGGAGAAAGCCTGCTCGCGCATGCCGGCCTCAATGTCCCGGCGCTCACTGTTGATGTGGTCAAGCTGCTGCGCATAGTCGGCAGCGGCATCAGCGCTATCTGTCAGCAAGCACTCAATGCCGACTGAAATATCCTCAAGCCGCCCCGATGCGTTGATACGCGGTCCGACGGCGAAGCCGAGGTCCGTGCTGACACAACGCTGCATCTGCCTGCCAGACTGCTTCAGTAGAGCGCCGATGCCCGGCACCGAGCGCCCGGCGCGAATCCTCAGCAGTCCCTGGTGCACGAGGATGCGATTGTTGTAATCCAGTGGCACGACGTCGGCAACCGTGCCGAGCGCGACGAGGTCGAGGTACCTGGCAGGAATCCTGGCAGCTCCCGAAACGCCCTGCTCCTCCAGCACCCGCCCCACTTTCGCCATGAGATAGAAAGCGACGCCAACGCCAGCCAGGTTGCGGCTCGGAAATCGACTGCCGTCGAGATTCGGATTCAAGATGGTCGCCGCGGCCGGCAGCGTGTCACCAGGCAGGTGGTGGTCGGTCACGAGCACGGGTATGCCCAGCTTGTTGGACTCCTCGACGCCATCGACGCTGGACACGCCGTTGTCAACGGTGATCAGCAGAGCCGGTTTTCGCTCGGCGGCGACGCGGACTATCTCCCTGGAGAGGCCGTAGCCGTAGTCGAAACGATTCGGCACCAGGTATTCGACATCCGCGAAACCAAACTCTCTCAGGCAGCGCAGCACCAGCGCTGTGCTGGTCGCGCCATCCACGTCGTAGTCACCGACGACGACAATGCGCTTGTCGCGATTCGCGATAACCAGCTCAGCTGCCTCATCGAGGTGCTCCAGCGCCCCAAGCGGGGCAAGCCGGGCGAGGCCGTAATCCAGCTCGTCGGCAGCCTTTAGCCCGCGCATCGCATACAGGCGCGCATGCACTGGATCCAGGCCGCTGAATTGCTCAATCAGGTCCGGGCTGGGCAAGGTTCTGGATACGATAGGTCTCTGTGTTCGCACGTTGTCAGCTTAGTCGAAGAGTCGGGAATCACGGCGCCAGAATCGCAGCCGCTGTGAGCGGACGATATCAGCGCGCAGTCCGTCGCGAAACAGGAGCGTCAGGCGATCGACGTGTTTCTGCCGCAACGCAGCGCGCAATTGTCCCAGGCAATCCTCAAGAAATTCCGGACTATCCTCACCGACTGGTGTTACCGCGACAAAACCGGAGTTTTGCCGTTCTTTCAGGCAATCGGCCATCGAGCCTGGCCAGAGACTCGCGCTCGCATTCGCGGAATCCCAGTAACCCAGTAGCAGCGGATCGTCGCAAAAAAGCGCCGGCAGCGATCTCGTTGCGCGCACTGGCGCCAGGCCGCCGCCCCAGAGCCACAACGAATTGACCGGCGGTTCGCCTTTGGAAACGCGCCGCTGATTGATGTCATGGTCGTGCAATGACATTTCCACCTCACTCAGGAGGTTTCGATAGGCCGCTGCCTGCTGTCCGGCGGGGAGATAGTCACTCGGCACTCTCTGGTTCACGACATAGGCCGGAACCGCTGACGTAGGCATCGGGCGCTCTGCGCTCAGGTAGCCATGCTGGCCCAACCGGATAAAGCCGAATTGCCTGTCGCCTGCCAGCGTCTCCTGCAGGTGTTCTATCAATACACGAAAATCGTTCGGCGCAACATTAGCGCCCGACAAATCATGCAGGCAAAGATGATCAAGCCGCGGCTCGAGGTAAACGGGGTCGGCCGCCGCTATCCAGGCCGTCGGCCGCTCGCCCGTCTGGCCCCACATGCGCAACGCGGCGAGGCCCTCTTCCGGGTACGGCAGATCAAGCACTCCGGCAAGCTGGGACAACAGCTCGACATCGCCGGGCACTCGCGTTAAATCGGATTGCGCGAGCCAGGTTCGCAGCGAAGCGTCCTGCAAACGGCCTCCGGACACCGCGGGCAGCACCGCCAGGGCGGCTGATTTGTCGTATGATTCGTTCACAATAGGTCGCCGATGGTAAGGGATGCGCCGTTGAAATTCACAAGAGAAATGACCGGCTCGCTGATGATCCAGCGGGTAACCGAAACTGCGATAACGATCAACAGTGAAACATACTCACAGAGCATTGCGTTGACGCCTGAGGAGGTATTGGCCAACTGGGAGCCCAAGCCCGTTGCCGACCTCAGGGAACCCGACTTCGAGCGCCTGCTGTCGAAGGCACCCGAGATCGTCCTGCTGGGCACGGGCCGTACCAACGTGTTTCCTCCGCGCGAATTGCTATTCGCGTTTGCCAGGCGCGGCATCGGACTGGAATGCATGGATACCGCCGCTGCCGCGCGGACCTTCAACGTCCTCGCAACGGAAGGCAGGCAGGTAGCCGCCGTGCTCTACCTGTGACGCGGTTGGCGAAACAGCGACTGTGACCGCTTAGCGCGACGGCAGCTGCCGCCGCGGATTGACCGGCTGGCCGTTGCGCCGGATCTCGAAATGCAGTCGCGGTTTACGCTCGGGCCCCTCCCCCATAGTCGCGATGCGCTGGCCCTTCCGGATCTGATCCCCTTCCTTTGCCAGCAGTGTGGTGTTGTAGCCATAGGCACTCAGGTAGGTATTGTTGTGCTTCAGGATGATGAGCTTGCCATAACCAATGAGTCCGTCGCCGGCGTACACGACGCGGCCTGCAGCTGACGCATGGATAGATTGCCCTGCCTTGCCATCGATCAGTACGCCCGTACCGGTACCGGGCTTGGCACCAAATTCGACGCTGATCCTGCCGCTGGTCGGCCAGGCCCACGGCGGACTGGGCTCAGCCGGGATGGGCGGCAGCGGTTTCGGCGCTGACCGGGTGCGTGCCGGCTTGCTGGTCGTAGCCCTGGCGCCCGAGCCTGCCGACGGCATCAGCCGGATTACCTGGCCCGGATAAATCAGCGAGCCGTCGCCCAGTCGATTCCAGCGCGCAATGTCCCTGGGGTCCTTACCGTAACGCCAGGAAATGGAAAACAGGGTCTCGCCGCGGCGCACGATGTGGGTGTTTGCATCATCCTGCCAGCGTGCGCCGCCACAGGCCGCAAGCAGCAGCACGAAGCACAGCAACGTCGCAAGCCGTAATGTCATCGTCCCCGCATCATGAGCCAGGCGATCAGGACTACGGAGAGCGCGACGACTACCCAGCCGATTCGCTCGATATGTTTCGACAAGTTGCGCTCAAAGCGCTCCCCGCCGGCTCGCACCAGGCCGGCAACAAGAAAGAAACGCCCCGCACGACCGATTAACGACGCAATCAAAAAGCCCGGCACATTGAGTGCCGCAACACCGGCCGCAATCGTGAAAACCTTGTACGGAATCGGCGAAAAGCCGGCGACAAAGACGACAACGACACCGTACTTGTCAAACCACCGCTGACTCGTTTCGTAAGCTTCCCAGTAATGCGATTGCCGCAGCCAGGGTTCTATCGCCTCGAAGGCGACGTAGCCGATCGCATAACCGGCCAGGCCACCGGCTACCGACAGCAACGTCGCGATCGTCGCGTAGCGCACCCAGCGATCGCGATCGGCGAGGCACATGGGTGCCAGCATGACGTCGACCGGAATGGGAAAGAACGACGACTCTGCGAAACTCATTGCGCCCAGGTAGCGCTCGGCATGCGGGTGTCTTGACCAGGCGAGAACACGCTCATACAGCGGCCCAAACAGCTTCATTGCCCATTCCTTCGCGCTATCAAAACAGAAAAAATACTTTCAAAAAGCCCCATAAACCCATGATAAATCGAATCTTTATCCCTTGACAAGGGGTACGAAGCTGACCAGGCCCAGCGAGACCTGTTCGTAGTGATCGTCGCGGTTGGTAACCATTGTGAGCTCCTGCCGGCCGGGCGGCCCGATCGGGATGATCATTCGGCCCCCTGGCGCGAGCTGCTGCAACAGCTTCTCGGGAATCTCAGCGGCGGCCGCGGCGACGATAATACCGTCATACGGCCCGTACTTGTGCCAGCCTTCCCAGCCGTCACCCAGCCGGAACTGCACGTTGTAAATGTCGAGATCGCGCAGTCGCTGCTGGGTCTTTCTCAATAACTCGCGAATGCGCTCAACCGTGTAGATCTTCTTCACCAGCGGCGCGAGTACCGCCGTCTGGTAGCCGCAGCCCGTGCCAATCTCGAGCACGCTTTCGCCTTCAAAGCCGTCCAGCAATGCCTCGGTCATGCGCGCGACCACGTAGGGCTGGCTGATTGTCTGGCTCCGCCCAATCGGCAACGCCGTATCCTCGTACGCGCGGCTCGCCAGCGCCTCGTCGACGAACAGGTGACGAGGCACGTTACGTATCTGCTCGAGCACGGCCGCGGAACGAATGCCCGACTCCTTCAGGCGCTCCACCAGCCGGTCGCGGGTGCGCCTCGAGGTCATGCCGATGCCCTGGATGCCCAGCCGTGGATCGATCATTGCCGCAGCCAGTCGGCAATAACCGGCACAGCCTCATGCCGGGTCAGGTCGACCCGCAGCGGTGTCACCGACGCCGCGCCCTGTTCGATCGCATGAAAGTCCGTGCCGTCGCCCGCGTCCTGGCCCTCGCCGGCCGGCCCCACCCAGTAGATCGGGCGCCCGTAAGGGTCGGAGTCTTTCAAGATCTGCTCCGACTTGTGGCGAAAGCCCAGCCGGGTTGCATGCACGCCCTTGAGGTCTTCATAAGGTCTGTCGGGAACGTTGACATTCAGCACGACGTCGGGCGCGAGCCCCGCGCGCTCGATTTTCTGCACGAGCCCCGCTGCAACGCGTGCGGCCGAGTCGAAGTAGCGCAGTTTATGGCCGACCAGCGACACAGCGATCGTGGGCAGGCCAAGGAAGCGCCCCTCCAGCGCCGCCGCGACGGTGCCCGAATAGATGACATCGTCCCCCAGGTTGGCGCCGTGATTGATACCGGAGACAACCAGGTCCGGCTCATGATCGAGGAATCCTGTCAGTGCCAGGTGCACGCAGTCCGATGGCGTGCCGTCGACGTGGTAGCGGTTCTTCGCAACTTCGGTGACCCTGAGCGGTCTATCGAGCGTGAGCGAACTGCTGGCGGCGGAGCGATTGCGATCGGGCGCCACGACAACAACGTCGGCGACCCGCTCGAGGGCCTCTGTCAGGGCGATGATACCGGTAGCGAGATACCCGTCGTCGTTACTTACGAGGATTTTCATGCTTTTTTTTTGACGAGCGCACTCTTTGCGTTGGTAGATGGCAACGCGCTCACTATACTCAATGTTAACCGCCCACCATAGCCTCGAAGACAACACTGTGACCGACAAGGACATCGACGAGTTTCGCCGCGCGTTTTCCGACGCCAAGCCGCTGAAGGCGGAAGACCGCGTTCCGGAGGCGAAACCCAAGCCAAAACCCCGGGCCCGCTTTTCACGTGCCGACGAACGAGAGGTGCTGCAGGAAAGCCTGCAGGACGATATCGATACCATCGCGCACGGTTACGGCGCGGCGCTCAGGTTCCACCGCGCGTCAGTGGGCAAGCGGACGATGCGAAAGCTCGCGCGGGGTGGCTACAGCGTGCAGGCCGAGATAGACCTGCACGGTATGACGCTGGCCGAGGCCAAGCCGAGGCTTGCCGACTTCATCGACTATTGCGCAATGCAGGGCAATCTTTGCGTCCGCGTCGTGCACGGCAAGGGCCTGGGTTCGGGAGGTCGAGGACCGGTTCTGAAGAACGCGGTGAATCGATGGCTCAGGCGATGGGAGAGCGTGCTGGCATTTGTGTCGACGCCCCAGGTCGATGGCGGCACCGGCGCCGTCTACGTGCTGCTGCAGATGACCTAGCGCTTCGCATCCTCAACCTGCGCGATTTCGCGCAACACGGCCGTCGCGAAGGCACCGCGCCCCAAAACAAACTTGAGCTCCAGCGCATCCTCGCCAGTCAACCACTCGAAATCCGTAACACGCAATCGAAGACTCCGATGCGCAGCTTTGACACGTGCTTTCTGCAACGCCGCCAGCCAGTTCTCATGCCCGCCGGGGACGCTTTCAGGGGATGTTGTCTCGCCACACAGGGGCCCGGCCGGGTGAATGTCCATCTCGGCGCAGCGACGCACGAGTTCATCATCAAGCGCTGCAGCGTCGAATACGCTGCCAGTACCATCCAGATTCACGACATCGCCCGCGACCAGCTTGTCCCAGGTTTTCTCACGTACGCGCGCATCGAGGATTTGGTTGAACAAGAACGAGCGTGCGGCCGATATCGCAAGGCTGCGTTTTTGGCGCGGCAGACGCCTGCCTGCGGACCAGGCGTCGGCAAGCGCGATATTCGAAGCACCCCTGCCGAATCTCTGCGGGCCAAAGTAGTTCGGCACGCCGGCGCTTGCGATCAATGAGAGCCGTGCCTGCAGTGAACGCTCATCGGGCAGAGGCCCACGCAAGACGATCCGAAAACGATTGCCTTTGTGAGCGCCACGGCGAAGCTTGCGGTTATGTCGCTGTTGTTCAAGCAATCGAACACCGTCGATAACGAGCGTCTGCCAGTCAGGCGCGTGCCAGCGTGGCACGCTGAACCACTGTCGGGTAACGGCATGACGGTCTTTCAGGCCCGCGCAGCCGACGTCTTTTGCCGGGACGGCGGCGTGGGCCGCGAGCTGCCGCAACACCCAGTCGGTGTTTGCTGCAGTCTTCTCGATAAACAGGTAGTCGTGCTCGCCGTCGCCGCTCAGCTCGAAGCCAAGTTCCTCGGTAACATCGAAGTCCGCCGGCTGCGAGCGAATCTGCGCAGCAAATAGCGGGTCCCCGTGCGCACGGGCCCAGTCGGGCAAGGACATCGCTTTTCCTAGTCAGGATTCCCGGAGCGGGTCGAAACAACCTGGTAGAACGTCTCCCGTCGGCCGATCATGCCCAGATCGGTTCGGGCCCGCTCTTCAGCCGCATCTTTGCCTTGCTTGAGGTTGATCACCTCGGCATCGAGCGCGCCGTTGCGTTGCCGCAGCGACTCGTTCAGCGCCTGTTGCTCGGCAACAGCGGCTCGCAGGTTGCTCGTCTTTCGATAGCCGTCGTCAGAGAACCAGAGCTCGGCCTGCAGGCCCAGTCCGGCTATCCCCAACAGCACAAGCAAAAAGCGTGAACGAATCAAACGGCAGCCCCAAGTACGTTACAGGCGCGCTTCCTATCTCACCTTGACGGAAAACGCGTCGCGGGCCGCATACGAAGCATCGGCCCCCAGTTCCTCTTCAATGCGCAGCAGCTGGTTGTACTTCGCGATGCGATCCGATCGGGACAAGGACCCGGTCTTGATCTGCGTCGCTTTCGAACCGACAGCGATGTCGGCAATCGTGCTGTCCGAGGTTTCACCCGAACGGTGCGAGATAACCGAGGTATAACCCGCCTCATCTGCCATAGTAATCGCATCAAGAGTTTCGCTTAAGGTACCGATTTGGTTAGGTTTTATCAATATAGAGTTTGCTATTTTCTCATCGATGCCGCGGCGTAGTATGGCCGTGTTGGTCACAAACAGGTCATCACCGACAATCTGCACGCGGTCTGCCAGGGCATCAGTCATCACACGCCAACCCTCCCAGTCACTCTCGTCCATCCCATCTTCGATGGTGATAATCGGGTAATTGTCAGCCAGTTCGGCGAGATATGCGCTGAATTCGACGGCGTCGAAGGTGCGCCCTTCCGAGGCGAGGTCATACACGCCGTCCTTGTAGAACTCAGAGCTGGCGGCGTCCAGACCCAGCAGGATGTCGTCACCGGCCTTGAACCCGGCCTGCTCTATCGCGATCATGATCGTATCCAGCGCGGCCTTGTTCGATGGCAGGTCCGGCGCGAAGCCGCCCTCGTCACCGACGGCGGTGTTCAGGCCCTTGCCACGCAACACGCTCTTCAGGCTGTGGAATATCTCGGCACCGTAGCGCAGCGCCTCGCGGAAATTCGGTGCGCCCACAGGCAGGATCATGAACTCCTGGATATCGACACTGTTATCGGCATGCGCGCCGCCGTTGATGATATTCATCATCGGTACCGGCATGGTCGTGCCGGGTCCGAGGTGCCGGAACAACGAAATGCCCCTGGATGTCGCCTCTGCCTTCGCCGCGGCAAGCGAGATCGCCAGCAGCGCGTTCGCGCCAAGTCGCCCTTTGTTTTCCGTGCCATCAAGGTCAATCATGCATTGATCGAGTGCACGCTGATCCTCGAACTCGACGCCCAGCAGCGCGTCGCGCAGTTCACCATTGACGTTGGCGACCGCTTTTTGCACGCCTTTGCCAAGATAGCGTGACTTGTCGCCGTCGCGAAGCTCTACCGCCTCGCGCGTTCCAGTCGATGCCCCCGACGGCACCGCGGCACGCGCAGTGGCGCCGTCGGCAAAGGTAACATCGGCTTCCACGGTAGGGTTGCCGCGAGAGTCGAGAATTTCCCGACCACGAATATCACTTATCTTGATCATTATTACTCCGAGTTGGGTACCCCGAGGCCGAGACCAGCTTCGAGGTAGTCGCATTGTTTGACGCTGGTATCGATCGACACCAGCGTTTCCAGAAGTTGTTTCATCAGGTCCAGCGGCCAGGCATTGGGACCGTCACTCAACGCTTTTGATGGATCCGGGTGCGTCTCCATGAATAATCCGGCGATACCGGCGGCCGTTGCCGCCCGCGCGAGAACCGGTATGAATTCACGTTGCCCGCCGGACGATTTGCCCTGACCGCCCGGTAGCTGCACCGAGTGTGTTGCATCGAATACCACCGGGCAGCCGGTGCCGCGCATAACGGCGAGTCCTCGCATGTCCGATACGAGGTTGTTGTAGCCGAATGAAAAACCGCGCTCACAGACCATGATGTCATCGTTGCCGGTCGACTTCGCTTTATCAACGACGTTCTGCATTTCCCAGGGAGACAGGAACTGGCCCTTCTTGATGTTGACTGGCTTGCCCGCGGATGCCGCACGAACAATGAAGTTCGTCTGTCGACAAAGAAAAGCCGGCGTTTGCAGCACGTCAACGACATCGGCCACTTCGTCCATCGGCGTGTCTTCGTGCACGTCGGTAATGAGCGGCAGCCCGAGCTGTTTCTTAACCTCGCTCAGTATGCGCAGACCCTCTTCTATACCAGGGCCGCGGAAGCCGTCACGCGAACTCCGATTGGCCTTGTCAAACGAGGACTTGTAAATCAGCGGGACATTCAGTTCGGCACAGATCTCCTTGAGCGTGCCGGCAGTGTCGAGCGCCATCTGTTCGCTCTCGACAACACAGGTACCGGCGATCAGGAAGATCGGCCGGTCGTTCCCGGCGTCAAAACCGCAGAGCTTCATGCCTCCGCCGCCTCTGGTATCGCGCCCTGTGCGTGGCGCCGCACAGCCAGGATGAAGCTCTTGAACAGTGGATGGCCATCGCGGGGGTTTGAAGTGAACTCGGGATGGAACTGGCTGGCGAGGAAGAACGGGTGCCCCGGCAGCTCTACCATTTCGACGAGATCGTCGACGGAAAGCCCGGAAAAGCGCAGACCGGCATCGGTAAGCTGCTGGCGATAGTTGTTATTGACCTCGTAACGATGCCGATGCCGTTCTTCGATCGACGTGCTGCCATAGCTCCTGGCTGCAAGCGAGCCTTCGGCGAGTGACACCTGCTGTGCGCCCAGGCGCATTGTGCCACCGAGTTCCGAGCTCTCGTCGCGCTGCTCGGTGTCGCCGGTATTGTCGCGCCATTCCGTTATCAGGCCAACGACCGGATGCGGCGTATCGCGGTTAAACTCGGTGCTCATTGCACCTGTCAGGCCCGCGAGGTTGCGCGCCGCTTCGATGACCGCCACCTGCATGCCGAGGCAAATACCGAGATAGGGAATGCCCGCTTCACGCGCAAACCGGACCGTCTCTATCTTGCCCTCAATACCACGGTCGCCAAAGCCGCCCGGTACAACGATGCCATCCATGTTCTTCAGGCAATCAATACCTTTTTCCTCGATGTCATTGGACTCGATGAAGTGAATATTGACTTTCGTCCTGGTGTGAATGCCACCGTGCTGCAGTGCCTCAACCAGCGAGATATACGAATCCTTGAGATCCATATACTTGCCCACCATGGCAACATCGACTTCGCACTCGGGATTTTGCTTGGCATTGACGATTGCATCCCATTCGCCCAGGTCCGCCGGCGGCAGCTCGAGCCGGAGTTGTTTTGAAACTATCTCATCGAGGCCCTGCTCGTGCATCATCGCCGGAATCTTGTACAGATCGTCGGAGTCATAGGCGGAAATGACAGCCTTCTCCTGAACGTTTGTGAACAACGCAATCTTGCGGCGCTGTTCGTCGGGCAGCGGCTTCTCCGAGCGACACACAAGAATGTCCGGCTGAATACCGATGGAACGCAACTCTTTTACCGAGTGCTGCGTCGGCTTGGTCTTGATTTCCGAGGATGTAGAAATAAACGGCACCAGCGTCAGGTGCACGTAGACCACTCGCTCGTGACCCAGTTCGATGCCCATCTGACGAATCGCCTCGAGAAACGGCAGCGATTCGATGTCACCTACCGTGCCGCCGATCTCCACCAGGCAGATATCTGCGTCACCGGCACCAAGCTCGATGCTGCGCTTAATCTCGTCCGTGATATGCGGAATAACCTGCACTGTAGCGCCGAGATACTCGCCACGACGCTCCTTGCGGATAACGCTTTCGTAAATTCGCCCGGTGGTGTAATTGCTGTGCCGGCCACCATGTGCCGTGCGCACGAAACGTTCGTAGTGACCAAGATCAAGATCGGTCTCGGTACCGTCATGGGTGACAAACACTTCGCCGTGTTGAAACGGGCTCATTGTCCCCGGGTCGACGTTGATATAGGGATCCAGCTTGATCATGCTGATGGTCAGGCCGCGCGCTTCGAGAATGGCTCCGAGGCAGGCCGACGTGATCCCCTTTCCTAATGAAGAGACCACCCCGCCGGTAATAAAAACATACGATGTCATGTGCTGATCCAAGGCCTGAGGCGCATAGTTTTCGCAGAAAGCGAGAAACAAGAAAGGGCTGGATCAAAAGCACTGCGTGGCAAGCAATGTGCTTTCTACCAACCCTTCGAATTTCGCGCCGTCGTTGGACTGTAGACGGTTTTAAACGTTATCAGATCACCCCCGACGACACAATGATTTAACGGCAATGCGCGACAGTGGCGGCCCCCCTCAATGCAGCGCCGGACGGTCCTGCCAGTGCAGCGTAACACCGCGCTCGCTGACGGCCTGTGCTGCCAGCCAGAGATCGCCTACAGCGACCAGGTCGTCTCCTGAAAACACCAGCGGCAGCCGCTCTCGCATCCAGGGAACCACGCCCTCCTCTTGAAGTAGTTTCTTCAGTTTCCGCGTATGTAATTGACCTAACGGCTGAAATTCTTCACCACCCTGGCGAAAACGAATCTGCACGCCACGCTTTATGATGTCCTCCGATAACCCAGGCTCTCCCCCGGCGAGGAACTTAAGGACACCGAGCCCCGGACCCAGGGCAACCGCGGCCACTGGCAGGTTCTGTGACGGGATGTCAATGCAGGCCGGCAACGCTTGCGCAGTCTCCGGCAAC
>CAYTTZ010000080.1:0-13698 GCA_964440945.1 uncultured Woeseiaceae bacterium | reverse complement strand
GCGCGGGAATCCGTACTTGTTTGACGCGGATATCAGGCCGACCCGTTACCAAAACGGCGTCGTCGACCTCACGGTGAGCACTCGGGATGTCTGGACTTTAAGTCCGGATATCTCGTTATCGCGCAGTGGTGGCGAAAACCGCACCAAGTACGGTCTTGAGGAATCCAACCTGCTTGGGCGTGGACAGCTTGTGCGCGTCGCGCGGATCGAAGACGTCGATCGTACCTCCGACAGCTTCGAATTTTCCGATCAGCACCTTGGTCGCAGCTGGGTTTCGGCGCGGCTCAAGCTATCCGACAACTCGGACGGCAAGTTCAACCTGCTGTCGGCCATCAGGCCCTTTTATGCGCTCGACACGCGCTGGTCAGCCGGGGGCTGGCTGCTCGAGGACGAGCGCCGCGAAGCACTTTACGCGCTGGGCGAGGAAGCCGCGGAGTACCGGCACGAGAGAGACTACCAGTCCGCTTTCGGAGGCTGGTCCCGGGGCCTGCAGGACGGCTGGGTGCGGCGCTGGACGGCCGGCATCGTCAGGGACGATAACCGTTTCTCGGCGGCGACCAACCCGACGCTGCCGGCCGTAATACCCGAGAATCGCGACCTCGTCTACGTATTCCTGGACATGCAGATTCTCGAAGACCAGTTCGAAAAGGCCAGGAATCGCGAACAGATCGGCAAGACAGAGGACTTTTACCTGGGCTCGTACCTGTCAGCGACGCTGGGTTGGTCCGACACATCCATAGGCGCCGACAGGGACGCCTTGATCTTCGCAGCACGTGGGAGCCTGGGGTTTGGTTCGCTCGACAGACGAGCCCTGCTGCTATCAGCTAATGCGGCAGGACGCGTCGAATCCGGTCACGCGAAAAATAGCCTGCTTAACGCTCATGCCCAGTACTACCACACGCAGTCGACAAAGCGCCTGTTCTACGCGGGGCTGAGCGCGACTATCGGCCATTCGCTTGATCTCGACAATCCGGTCGAGATCGGCGGCGACAGCGGACTTCGTGGCTACCCCCTGCGCTACCAAAGTGGCGACAGAAAGCTGTTGCTCACACTGGAGCAGCGCTTCTTTACCGACTGGTACCCGTTTCGTCTCGTGCGTATCGGCGGCGCAGTGTTCGCGGACGCTGGCCGCGTCTGGGGCGAAGACCCTGTCGGCGGCCGACGTTTCGACTGGCTCAGCGATGTCGGCTTCGGCCTGCGCTTCGCGCCGACCCGCAGCAGCTCCGGCAAGATGATCCATCTCGACGTCGCTTTCCCACTCGGCGGCGATGCTTCTATCGACACCGTGCAATTTTTGCTGGAATCGAAACGCAGCTTCTAGCCCGTTATCGTCCCGAAATCAGGGAGTCTGCACGAGGATGTCCCATAGGTAGTCCTGGTGCGTCGCGCAGATCTTGTCCAGAATATCTCCCCTTATCCTGAGGCTTCGAAAGATGAAGCCACCTGAGTACATGCCCCTGTTGACAGCGAATTCGGCGCGCCTCAGGCTCTGGCCATGAAAAACGTTGGCCTGCGGGCCCTGACTTCCTACATGGCAATACGAGCACGCCATCCAGCGCGCGCAGGTTAGTGAGGCACAGCAATGAACAGCTTTGAGTCACAGTGCTTCCAGATCGCCTATGGCGATGACGGCGACCCGTTCTTACTTCGGTACGAGTTTTCGCGGTTGACCGGCTGCTTGCCGTGCTTCCCGGGATACCGTTGAGCTACCGGCTCGTATTCGGCGCGAGCGGCTACATTGGTAGCAACCTCGCACCGTACCTCGCCGCACAGGGATTTTCGGTGCGTGTAACATCGCGCAATGTCGAAGTCCTGGAAAGCCGCCAGTGGCAGGGCGTCGCTCTCGCCGAGGCTGACGCTTTGCGGCCCGAAACGCTGGACCGCGTGCTCGAAGACGTCGACATCGCCTATTACCTCGTGCATTCGATGGCAGCGGGCAAGAACTTTCCGGAACTGGACGCGACCGCTGCACGCAACTTCGCCGACGCGGCGGCACGCCAGGGCGTGCAGCGCATCGTCTACCTGGGCGGGCTGGTGCCCAATGCACCGGAGTCAACACACCTTCGCTCAAGGCAGGAAACCGGCGACATTCTGCGCGCTGGCAGCGTTCCGGTAACGGAAATCCGTGCGGGCATGATCATCGGGCCTGGCTCGGCCGCCTGGGAGGTGATTCGCGACCTGGTCAATCACCTGCCGGTCATGATCACGCCGCGCTGGGTAGTCTCGCGCTCGACGCCGATTGCTCTCAGTAACCTGTTGCGCTATCTCGCGGACGCGCCGCTGCTCGAGGAAACCGCGGGCGAAATCTTCGACGTTGGCGGTGCTGATGACCTGACCTATGAGGAGATCATGCGGCAGTACGCCGAGCTCGTCGGCAAGAAGCCGCGCATCATCCCCGTTGGCGTTCTGACGCCACGCTTGTCCTCTTACTGGCTACGGCTCGTTACGTCGGTACCAACGAATATCGCACGCGCTCTGATCGACGGGCTGTCGCAGGATGTCATTGCCGACGATGATAGGCTGGCCAAGCTCGTTCCGCAGGAACTCCTGGGGTTTCGCGATGCGGCGGTCGAGGCGCTCGAAGCGGATCGCAAGCATGCGGTACCCGCACGCTGGGTTGAAGGCTCCGTCGCCTGTCGCGAATTTCACCCGCAATATGGCTTCTACTCGAAACAGGCCGGCGACAGTGCCGACAGCAGTGCGTCCGCGGACGCCTTATGGCGCGTCATCTGCCGTGTCGGTCATCAGGGCGACTTCTTCTATGCAGGCGTGTTGTGGTGGCTGCGAAGAGCCCTGGACTGGATCGTCGGCGGCCCGAGCTTCCGCCGCAAGCGCCGCCATCCAGACGAGCTTCGCGTAGGCGACGCGGTTGATGCGTGGCGAGTCATCGCCGTGCAGCCCGGCAAACAGCTTACGCTAGTGATGGAAATGAAGGCCCCGGGCGCCGGAGTCCTGGAATTTGATGTTGCAGAAACGGGAGAAGATCGGCGCACGATTACCGTGACCGCGTATTTTCACCCGGCTGGTGTCTGGGGCATCCTCTATTGGCTCGTCTTGCTGCCGTTTCACGCATTCATCTTTCGCGGCATGACGCGGGAGATCGCGAAACGCGCAGAAGCCGATATAGATCCGGGCTAAGCGATACAACTCCTGTCAACGGACGGCTTGCCCAGCCCTTGCGCACGGGCGAGGCTCAAGCCCTGCTACCAATGACCAAAAGGGGAATACGTCCGTTTTGTGAAATTAACAGTGTGAAATTCTTTCTGTGAAATTTGTTAATAAGTATGGGTAGGATGTAAGTCACGTAAACACAGACGCACGCCCAGACCGGACACACAGATGGAGATCGACATGACGCAGCAGCAGCTTCAAACGCCCATTTCAGTCTGTGGGAAGCTTATCAACGCACTTTTTGGCGCCAGCATTGGCGATGAAGAGAACATGGTCAGGGCACTGGATGAAGCAATTCCGCTGCAATGCGCGAGCCACGCGGACGTCGAGGAATATGTCGTCGAGATCCCGATGCGCTACGCAGAGTGCTTCGCGCTGCTCAAAGACGGTCGCAAGGTGGCGCTCAAGAATCCCCGCCATTTCGTCGGCTGGTCGAAGCATGATCGAAACCGGTCGCTGCTGTTCCGCAGCAATGGCAAGCACTACGAGGTTGCCGTTGAGGCCGAGCTTCTCGGACAGTCAGCGGGCTGCATTCGTACCGTGTTTCTTGAAGCTAAGTCTGAGCGTCGCTCCAGCCTTGCACGCAAGTTCATCGGCATCGATGGCGACCTGGTGATCCTGCCGGTATTGCCCGCGACGATTTAGACTGGCTCCAGCTCGCCGCCTCCGCGCTGAAAATCCACTGCAAAAGCTGTACGATTGAGCCCGTCAGGAGTGGGCTCAATGTGGTTCCCGTTCAATTGATCATCCGCTCCGCAACACCCAGAACAAGAAAGAACGAGGTGTGCGATGGCTTTGATTACTTGCAAAGACTGTGGCAACGAGGTCTCGGATTCCGCAGCGTCCTGCCCGAAATGCGGCGCGCCCGTGCCGAAAACGATTGGCCCCGACCAGGAACAATGCCCGTTTTGCGAAACCGTAGTCAGTAATACGGCTAGCGTCTGTCCGGGCTGCCGCGCCCGCAAGGGCTACACGGAGGCGTCTGGCAACGTGTACCGCAAGGGCCAGACGATTGGCTACGGTATCGTGCTGCCGCTGGTACTATCCTTTTTTGCATTTCTTTTCGGGCCGACCTTTGGCTCGATTATTCTCTTTGTCTCGATAATCGTGGTCCTGATCTGCGTGCGTCGTCTTAAGAAAGGTGAACTCTGGTTCCGGTCAACCAATATCGGAAGCGGCGGCTAGATTGGAGTAGCTCATGAAGAAAATCATTACCCTCGTTGCGATCCTGTGCACATTGACCGGCTTATTCGCCGGCTCGACTGTGGCGTTCGCACAGACCAGTGCCACCGAAATGCTGGAACAGGCACGTGCCAGGGCCCGCGAGATGGAAGAGCTGAAGGCTGTCCTGAACGGCCCCGATCAGAATATGCGGCTGGCAAGTTTTGACATCATGGTCAACAGCGGTGACGAAGCCATGCGCCAGATCGCTATTGATACGGGCCTCGCGAGCGCCGACACACTAATGCAGGCGATGGCTTTTAAGGAGTCGGTGCTTAGCCTGAATCGTATCGTGATGTCCCTGGAGATCGACAAAAGCCAACCTGCCGAAGTTCAGGCCAAGTCGCAGGCGGTCCTGAATGCCAATGGCAACGCCTACGCATTACCAATCGCCGAATCCGACAAGAAAACGGGCATCTTCAATATCGACAGAAGGTACAAGGGCCAGGTCACGGGATTGGAACTCACCTTCAGTTACAGCTACGACAGCGGCAGGCTTTCGCTCGTCGACGAGACCACGATGAAGGGCCCGATCAGGATTAGCAAGGGCGGTTACGGCAACTTTATTGCCACCGCGAAGATTCGTTAGTTAGCTGGAATAACGCGTAGCCGAGCCAGCGCCACAGTCTTGCCTCCGTTGGCGGCACTGCTGATGATGAGGCGAATGTGCCGGGCCCAGCTCGGCGCGATCGCAATCTTCGCAACGCCGTTGTCAAAAACAATAGCCCCGCCTGAAACGCTACGCCAGCGGCGACCGGACTCACTGCCGCTCACCATGAGCTCGACCGTGGCCGGTAATGTGCCGCTGTCAGCAACGCCCCGACCGTCGAGCTCTATGCCCACTATGGCTATCCGATCCCCGGGCAGATCCATTTCAATGTCGACCGGCCAGGAGTCAACATTGGCGATCCACGGTGGCGACTCGTCGTTGGCGACCAGGTTGCCTGCCCTGTGCTGTGCGTCGACAGGCAATGCCGACCAGCTCGTGATCGCACCGCTTTTCTTGGGCTGAGATTTGACCGCCGGTTGTGCGGGTGCCAACGACGCTGTAGACGCCACCCTCGCATTGCCGCCACTGACGAAACGGTCGACCTTCTCAAATATCCTGTCCAGACGTATGACTTTGCCGACGCCAAAACGCGCATTAACCGATAGCAGCATGCCTATCGGCGTATCCCCCGACATCAGCAGACTGCCACTCTGTCCCTTGCGCAGTTGATTCATACCGTTGGTTGGTTGTACGCGCAGGAAAGTCTCGCCATCGTCGTCGACGATGGTTACGGATAGCTGCGCAATGCTGCCGTCGCCGTTGACGGAGCGAACGCTCGCAAGTGCATTTGCCTTGATCCGGCTGCTTACCGCCCGGCTTACGGCCATCGTGCTATAGCCACAGTCCGACTTAATCCCGCCGGAAACGTCGGCTATGGACACATCATCGCCCAGGTCCGCAACCGCGACGGATTCGCCGAGCAGTGCTTCGCTGCCTTCGCGAAGAAACGCGGCTATTTCGCCGGCTTCTTTGGCGACGTGTGTCGGCAGGATAACGACACAGCGATCGCCGTAATGCGCCAGGTAACCCTGGCCGATTTCGAGCGCCGCATTCTCGTAAGATCGTACGAGGGTCTGTTGCGCCAACGCCGGCTGCATAAGCGTCAGAAGTGCAAAAAGGCCGAATAGCTCATAGCGCTTCATTTTCTCGGCCTGCTGTGAAGCCATCGATTGAAGCGCTTCAGTAAATCCGTCGCGTTGCCCGGCTGCTCCGCGTCGCTACTGCCACCACCGACGAAGGGCTGCAGGCTGAGGATTAACGTCATGTACGCGGCCAGGATGGAGCCCCAGAACGCAACCGCCGGATCGGCTGCCAGCGCACGTATCCTGGCGGGTTCGAAGTCGTAACCGCTTCCCCCGAATCGTTCGATACCTATACTACCGGCGCGGCCGAAAGCGACGACCTGCATGGTTTCTTGGCCGTCTTCGACGGTCACATAAACGAAGCCTTTCGGCCACGGACGCCGGGGCTTGTGCCACGGACGCTCGAGCTCGGGCCAGGGAGGCTGAGGCGCGAGCCAGCGAGGCTTGAGCTCCGGCGCCGCCAGTCGGACCTGGTCACCGAGCATCAGGGCAGCCTCGTCGATCATCGTGCGTTTATCGGCCGATTCGTCTGCTGTATACACGACGACCTTGCCGCTGTGCAGCACGCGTGTGTCGAACCAACTGACAGCGCGGCCCAGAGTCGTCTCGCCTGAGAACGGCAGCGTCAGAGATTGCTTCGGAACCTTCATCCAGATCAGATTGACGACGGAATCCAGCGCCACTTCGTCGACAACTCCGACGACTGAATATCCGCCGAGGGACTTACCGTCCGACGAGCGCAGCGAAACCGCAAAGCCCCCGTGCGGGCGCAACTGCATCGTTGCGGACGCTCCGCCGTTCAATCGCAATACCTGCTCAGCATCCGGGCTGCGCCAGGCGTGCCAATTACGGCCATCGCATGGATTGGGCCGCTCCTTGACGACATAGTTTTCCGGAAATTGAAGTGCGGCGTCTCGAGAGCAAACGGTCGCACCGTCAACAAGCCAACGAGCTTCTGTAGCGGGCCGCATTTCGACCTCAATCACGTCGGTTGTGGCCTCGACGGTAAATGCCCAATTAGTCGGTAGCACGAGGCGAAACAGTATGAAGCCGATGAAAATGACGATACCCGCCATCATCACGACAATAGCGAGTTTCCAGGCAGAAATCGGCTTGGCGGGTTCTATATTCGGAATGTCACTTGCCGGATCGCTCATTGAGGGGCGTCGACTTTCATGGCACCAACTATCGTAATGTCTATCAAAGGCTGTTCACGGCCAAATCGTTCGCGAATGATCGTAACGGCTACAGATTTGCCCGCCGTGACCGATTTCAGCGGGCAGATATAGTCGTACGATGTACGTCGACCTTCGGTGACGTACTCACACGCCTTTCGCTTTTTGTAATCGAGCTTTCGCTCTTTATCACCGAGATTTCGCTCTTCATCATCGAGCATGTAGAAGACGTCAGTCGCACCGAAAGAGTTCAGGTAGATTACGACCTCCGATGGCTCCGTCAGTTCTTGCCTGGACACGAGGAAAAATTCAGAGCTTCCGGAGTCGCAGTTGCCCGCAGTTGCCGCCAGCGCAATCCTGTCGTCGGTGAGGTATGGCCTCACCTGTTTCTTGTGTTCCGATACGTACGGCAAATGGACGGGGCGGCTTTCTCCTTCCGGCAGCTTATAAGCATTCCTGGACGTGTATATGCCATCGCGCGAGGCGACCCGCAGGCAGACTTGTTTTTGTTTTTCTTTAGGGTCCGCCACCGACTGGACTACAATCTGGTCTTCAGCAATTGCGCCGGCCGCCGCCAGCGTCATGACGCCAACGATGACGTTGCCACTTACGGAAACTTCAGTCTGCACCGACTCCCGTAAGGGGTCGCTCACGAGCTCTGCAGATACCGGCGCCTCGGCTGCTACCGTTGTCGACAGCAATAGCGCCAAAAAGGAGAAAAATCGCATCGTAACCCCTCCATCCTGATGGCAGCCAAGATTTTAGCACAGCAGGCGGTGCCCCAAATGTTTGCCAAATCCTGAGTCAAAACAATCCCTTCTGCCTTCGGAATAACCGTATAGCGCTTGCCGCTGGTAGCGCCATAATCAGCCTATCCAATAAATGCAGGGGAATCGGCGATGGCGTATACATCCAGGGATATTAGAAACGTATGTCTTGTGGGGCCCAGCAACGGCGGCAAAACGCAGCTTGCCGAGGCGCTGCTGCATGCCGGTGGCACCATTCCTGCGTGCGGCTCGGTGGAACAAGGCACGACCGTGTCCGACTACACGCCCCGCGAGAAACAGCTCGGGCACTCACAATATGCCGCGGTATGTCACCTCGATCATGGTGGCATCCATGTCAACCTCATCGATACACCCGGATACCGCGACTTTATCGGCCGCGGCCTGTCCGTGCTGCCCTCCGTCGAAACAGCCGCGCTGGTGATCAATGCCCAGGACGGCGTCGACATGATCTGCCGGCGCATGATGGAGGCGGCGAAGAAGCAGCAACTGTGCCGCATGATCATCGTCAACAAAATCGATGCCGAGGAGCTGAACCTGGAAAAACTGCTGGTCGATATCCGCGAGGCGTTCGGCCAGGAATGCCTGCCGCTCAACCTTCCCTCCGCCGACGGCAGTAGCGTCGTCGACTGCTTCTTCAAGCCGGAAGACGTCCCGACCATGTTCAGTGATGTGGATACAGCCCACACGCGGATCGTCGATCAGGTCGTCGAGGTTGATGAGGCGCTGATGGAGGTTTATCTCGAGCAGGGGCAGGAACTAAAGCCCGAGCAGCTGCATGATCCTTTTGAGAAAGCGCTGCGAGAAGGCCACCTGATCCCCGTCTGTTTTGTTTCTGCGAAGACCGGGTCTGGAATCAAACAGCTATTGCATATCTTTGAGGCGTTGATGCCCAACCCGATGGAGGGCAATCCGCCGCGCTTTCTCAAGGGTGAGGGTGTCGACGTAGAAGAAGTCGTCATTTCGACGGACCCGGATGCTCACGCGATCGCGCATGTGTTCATGGTGAATATCGATCCGTTCAAAGGCCGACTGGGCACTTTTCGAATTCACCAGGGGACGATCCGGCCCGGCAATCAGCTGTTCGTCGGCGACGCGAGAAAACCGATCAAGGTGAATCAACTGTTGAAGGTCAACGGTGGTACGCACACCAAAGCAAGTATCGGCGTGCCGGGCGATATCTGTGCGATCCCGCGCGTGGACGAAGTCCACTATGATGCCGTACTGCATGATTCGCACGACGAAGACCACTTTCACCTGAAAGCGATCGGCCTGCCGCGGCCGATGTATGGACTCGCGATCAAGCCGCCGAGTGATAACGAAGCGCAGAAAACTTCCGACGCGTTGCACGTAGCCGAGGCGGAAGATCCGTCCCTGCAGGTGGAGCACAATGCGGCCCTGAATGAAATCGTGTTACGCGGACTCGGTGACCTGCATTTACGCACAGTGCTCGAACAGATCTCTGATCGACACAACCTGGAGGTCATCACTTCTCTGCCTTCCATCGCGTATCGGGAGACTATTACGCGGAAAGCTGAAGGTCATCACCGGCACAAGAAACAGACCGGCGGCGCTGGTCAGTTTGGCGAAGTATTTCTGCGCATAGAACCTTTGCCGGCGGGCCAGGGCTTCGAGTTTGCGAGCGCCGTCGTCGGCGGTTCGATTCCTTACCAGTACATCCCCGCCGTGGAAACCGGTGTCCGCCAGGTGATGGAAGCCGGAGCAGTCTACGGATACGCCATGCAGGACATCAAAGTCACCGTCTATGACGGCAAGCATCATGCCGTGGACTCCAAGGAGATCGCCTTCGTGGCAGCAGGCAAGAAAGCCTTCCTCGACGCAGTCTCCGAGGCGGCGCCGATCGTCATGGAACCGATTGTCGACGTCACCGTCACGGCGCCAAGTCGATGTGCGGGTGGCGTAACGGGCGACCTGTCATCGATGCGCGGCATGGTCACCGGCACAGAAGCGCTGCCGAATGACCGTATCGTGGTTTCCGGGCAGGCACCGTTGAAAGAAATCCAGGACTATCATTCGCGGCTGAAATCGCTAACCGGGGGTGACGGAAGTTTCACTATGGACTTCAGTCATTACGCCGAAGTGCCGAAGGACGCGCTGGACTCCGTTGAGGTGAAGTCCACCGCCGCAGGCTGACAATTACAACCAGGCACGCTGCGCTACTGTGAATCAGGTCACACGCTTGCCGCTATAATTGCGCTATACCTTGAAGCAGGTTTTGTTTGCCGAAGAGGACGCAAGGCTATGCGCGAGACGAGCAGCAATGATCGGGTAGTGCCAGTAGCCAATTTGCTGGACTACTTCCGGACGTCGGTTGAAGGCGTCATTGCTGAGCATGGTGTCGACGTTAAGCCAGATGCAACCTACTACGTCGTCAACTTATTGACTCTCTATTCGCGTTCCGAAGAACTGTATGACGACGACGGCGAGGTCTTTGGACTCAAGCCGCTTGCGCTGATGCTCGCCGACGCGAGCGACGCACCCAGCCCCGAACAACGAAACAGCGCGTTGCAGCGAATCGGCGACGTGGCTCTGTTCATTTCCGGGTTCTTTGCGGACAGTCTCGCGACGCACGCGGTGGATCTCGATTACTACATTCACATGGGTGGTAGCGCGTACGGGTCATTGTCGGACGAGGTTCGCGGCACGTTTCGGGGTCGCGCGTTCGGGGATACCTACGGCGAACTCGCCGCCAAGTTCCAGGTACTGGTTGACGTACTAAACGAAGTTCGCGATCGCGAAAGGCAGGGATCGGATATTGACGTCCTTCGCACCTACCAGGTCTGGCGCAAGACAGGTAGCAAACGTGCCGAAGAAATGCTGCGCCAGCAGGGTGTCGTGCCCATCAAAGGCCTCGCATCCGGTTGATGAAGGCATCGGCTTCGTCGATGGCCACCTGCATATCCTTGATCAAGGCATCGACCTGGCCCTCCAGCAACGACGTCTGGCCACGCAGCGCCGCCAGGGCCTGGGCATTCAAGCTGTGTTTAAGGAACAAGACATTGTCGGTTAATACTGCCAAGACCGGATCTACCCGATTGCGTGCCGTTTGCATGCGATCGCGCATTGTCAAAAACTGTCTGCGCGCAAGCTTGAGCTTTCGTTCCTGATCGGATTTCAGCGCGGCACTGCTGTACAGGTCCAGTTCTGATTCCCATTCATCAAACAGGTCCTCGCTGACGCTATCGATATCTGACAAGTGCTCGTCGAGATCTTTAGTTGCACTTCGAGAGCGCTCGACCTCCTTGCTTAGCCGCTTGTATCTTTCCTCAAGCTCGCCGCCCTCATGCCCAACCAGGGCGCTGAGCTCCTCATAGGCCGATACCAACTGCTCGCGTGTCTCACCTTGGGCATCTCGAGCATCCTCGACTCGGTCAACAAGGATGTCGCGTTTATGTATGCCGACCTTTTCCAGCGCCGAATATTGAACCGATGCGCAGCCCGTGAACACCAGGAGGAAGACGGAGATCAAACCGAATCGGGCCATTTGCACGTTACCGGATAGTTGTGTCATCGTTGCGTTCGCTCCTGAACTGCCGGGTTGTTTGATGAATCCATTGTTAACGAAAATCATACCGTTGATGCCGTCAATTCTCAAAAAGAAGCGATCCTGGGTGGCCATGATCGCATTGCTCGGGACAGGCTATTTTGCCACAGCCAATCTCAGTCCGGGCATTGATTGGTTGTGGAAGGAACCGCGCGACGTGCTTGTAGATCGTGTCGAGGAAGCCCGCGACAGCCAGCATGCCGGCGCAGAACAATTTCGTGATGCGCTCACGGAATTCAAGGCTGTTGTCAATCTTCCGGAAAGCAATCTCGAACGCCAGTACACCAAGCTCAATGCGGCTCACAAGCGCAGCCAGGCAGCGGCGGACAAAATCAGCAAGCGTATCGATCGCGTGGTTACAGCCAGCAATCGCCTGCTCGACGAATGGCGCTCCGAACTTGATGACTACAATGATCCGACGCTGCGCCGTATTGCGCAGCAGCAATTTGATCAGACTCGTGAACATGCGACTCGCCTGATTTCGTCAATGCGGCAAATAGAAGACCGTATGCTGCCCGTTCTCGCATCATTCCAGGACCAGGTTTTGTATCTAAAGCACAATCTCAATCTCTCGGCGATCGTGGCGCTTGAGGGAGAAGCAACGATTATCGAATCCAACGTCGATTCCCTTATCGCAGATATGAACCGCTCTATCGCGGAGGCGGATGCGTTTATTGCGGTCATCCTCGAACAAGGTCCATCGTAAGGCCGCTATCGCGTGACCACCGGGAGCACGAAAAACGGGGCACATTTGCCCCGTTTTTCGTGGCAAATGGTGAAGCCTACTTGAAAAACTTCGCGGCCAGGCTCGCCAGTCCCCCGACACCGCCTACAGAGTCGAGCAAGTTGCCGCCTCGGCTGCCCTTGTCGATCAGTTCCGGCAGTATTTGCGAGAGACTGCTGCTGGCTTCATCCCGGCCGATGCCGAGCTTCGCTGCAAACGCCTCGATCTTGTCTCCGCCAATTGCATCCTGAATCTGTGCCGGTGAAATTGACTCGTTGGAGCCGTCGCCCAGCCAGGACTTAGCCTTCGATGCCAGGTCGCCGCCCCCACCAGTGAATTTACCGACGATGTCGCCGAGGTCGAAACCTTTACTGCCACCCACCAGATCGTCGAGTGCTGAAGCGGCCGCGCCAGAATCATTTGCGGCACCGATTTTGCTCATCAACAGTTGAGTCGCCAAGCTTTTGATATCCATGTTTTTCCCCTGAAAGAGATCCCAATACAGAGAAGCACTTTAGAGCATTCTCATCCGGAAGATTGTCAACAATTGTGACGTGCAACGATTCGATTTTGTAACAAAACTTCACAGTCATTGACTAGTCGGCCTGCAAGCACGTCGCTACACTCTTGCACTCATACTTAGAGGAAAATCCTATGAATCACCTAGGAATCCTCGCGGCATTGGTCGCGATAGTTGCAGTCATGTCTGCGTCATTGGCGGATGCAGAAGGTCGGACAAACGACAAAAAAACCAAGGACGTCATTCAGGGTGATGCACAAGACGTAGGAGATCGTGCCAAGATCGAGGAAGATCAGGCGAAACGGCGCGTTAAAAAGCACAAGGACAAAGCCCGCGATGCCATGGAGGATGAATCTGGCGACGATGCGGAAAACGACGATTCTGACAGCGACGATTCAAGCAGCGGTGATTCAGACAGCGACGATTCAGATCACGGCAAGGCGCCTCACGAAGCCATTGAAGGAGGAGATCGCGCGGCCAAGGGCCTGGACAACGCCGCCAGTCGCGGCAATGAAAAGTCGCAGGAAATGCGGGCGCGGCGCGATGAGCGCAAGGCTATAAAGGAAGAATACAAAGCGGGTGACAAAGGCGAAATGATCGACGTCGACGATGCCACTGATTCGCTGGATGCGGATAACGAAACCGAAAGCAATGAGAAGAAAGGGAAAAAGCCCTGGTGGAAATTCTGGAATCAATAAGGCGAAGAATCTTCTGCATGCGCCGCGCGCTGTCCCGGCGGCGCGTCATCGCTCTGGTCGCGTAGAGCGGTAGACACACGCAGCAAGCGTCCTAGTAAATGCTGCGCCAACACGGCGTCGTACCGGTCGCTAGCGGCGGCGACTTAAGACGTCACTAGTTCAGAACGCCGAACGCGTTGTCGCCCTCTTCCGGCTGGCCGAGTTCAG
>CAYTTZ010000079.1:6635-13824 GCA_964440945.1 uncultured Woeseiaceae bacterium | reverse complement strand
TTTGCAGGCTTTCCCTCCGGGCGCTCCCGGCAGCCCGTCCTGCCGCGTTGCAGTCAATTGAAGTAGCCCGCTAATCCTGCACTCCTGCGCCTCGCAAGACGGGCTACCAATAGCGCTGAGAGTTAGCGAACTCAGCAAACAGGACACTGGCAACGCCACGCGCGGGCGCTTTTCGCCGCAAGTGTGATCCACTGCTCACTGCAATCGCGGTTATGCGGAACAGGTCGCATTATGTAGCCCCGACGGCCGTTAGCATGGCCGGATGCGCGTGAAAGACCACTTACACTGCGGCGCACCTGGCTGATGCTCGAGCTGCTGCCAACCGTGCTGCCCCCATTCCTGGGCCTTGCTGCCGTGGCGTATGCGGGGCTTGCCGTGCGCGTGTCGCGTTCGGGCCCGCAGTACGCGAACAGCATGGTCAGTTTCCTGATGTTCCTGTTTGCGGGACTCGTTCTCGGCGCGGCGTTCTCTTATGGCGCAACAACAGCGAACATTTACAGCATCGGGCGGGTGTTCAGTTTCTTCTCGGCGGGCTTCATTCCGATCGCCTTCTACACCATTTACCGCGAATACACGGTCGGCGCGCCGAACGCGCTGTTTATCGTCATGCTGTCAGTGATACCGGTGGCGACGACGGGCCTCGCGTTGACAAACTCGTGGCACAACATCCTGTGGGTGGTTACCGAGACGGCGGCGGGACTGCAATTTTCGGACGTATCGGAGCATCCGTGGTACATGCGCGTTTATGCGCCGTTCGTCTACGGCCTGATCGGTTTTTCCGCGGTCGCACTGGCCGGGCGCCTGCCTTCGATCGCGATGGCGCATCGTAAAACCGTGTCGCTGTTGCTCGCCTGCGGCATGCTGCCCTTCGTTGTCAGTATTGCAAATACGTTTTTTGGCATAGGTCCGCCGGATTTTCCGTTCGCGATCGTCGTTCTCGCGCTGCTGTGGCCGTTCTTTGCCTATCTCAGCGTCAAGGTTCGTGTGCATGAGTTCAGTCCACTCGCGTACCAGACGCTGTTCAATCATGTTCGCGATCCCATCTTTGTTATCGATAACGATCAATGCATCATTTGTGCGAACCACGCGGCGCAGGCGTTGCTGGGCGCAGAAGAAAAGGCTCTGATCGGGTGCCTGCTCTGGGAAGATTTTCCGGTTGCACGCGCCATCCTTGAGCAGGCCCGGGAACTGGATATGACGCAGACGCTGCGGATTGATACCAACAAGACTTACGAGGTCAGTGTGGGTCCGCTAAGCGGTCCCCGCGGGCAGGACATGGGCATGGTGGTCGTCTGTCGCGATGTCACGGATCGGCGCAATGTGCTCAGTAAACTGGCGGACAGCGAGCACCTGATTCGCACACTCATCGAAACGTCTTCGAATGGCATCCTGAGATTCAAGCGCGACGAATCTGACCCGCAGCACAAATTCCGGTGCGTGTTCGCAAATCGTTCAGCGCAGACGTTCATCGACGACGGCGAGGGTACCCTTGTAGGTATGCCGCTGGAGAAACTGGAGCAGCTCGATCCCGAGCGGCTTCTTAAGCATTTCACGACTGAGGAGATTCCGTCTCAGCAGGTCAGCTTCGAGACATCGGCCTGGGGCGACGACGGCGAAAACTGGCTGCGCGTCGTTGCCGAGCCGGTTGGCGAGGACATCTCGGTAACGCTGGTCGATATCACGCAGCGGAAGCGCCACGAGGACAAGATGCTGTCCGACGCGCTGCAGGATCCGCTCACCGGCATCCTGAATCGTCGCGGATTCGAGAAAGAAGGCGTCACGAGTCTGCGCAATTGTTCCGAAGGCGCGGTCTTGTATCTTGATCTCAACCAGTTCAAGACAATCAACGATCGCTTCGGACACCAGGCGGGCGACGCCTTGCTGAAAGCCTTCGGTCACAGGCTCGGATTCTGCCTGCGACCGGAAGATACGCTCGGGCGACTGGGCGGCGACGAGTTCGCGATTGTGCTGCCCGACGTCACCGTCGAGGACGTGCGTCATATTGCAGAGCGGCTGGTACAGACGTCCTCCGAGGCCTACATCATCCAGGGTCAGGAAATTAAGTGCACGGCGAGCGTGGGTATCGCGCTGCTGCCGAAGCACGGTGAGGAGCTCTGGCACCTGCTGAGCGTCGCTGACCAGGCAATGTACGAGGCGAAATCGATCTCCGACGAGGACGCGGCCAACGATCCGGCCGCCTACGTGGACGCCGCCACCGCCGACTAAACGGGGCGTGCTAGCATTCTCGCCATGGCGGCTGACTTCAACATCCTGGTCTTGTGCACTGGCAACTCGGCGCGCAGTATCCTCGCCGAGGTGCTGCTCAATGAGTTGGGCGACGGCGAGATCAAGGCGTTCAGCGCCGGCAGCCAGCCGGTCGGTCAGGTCAATCCAGGAGCCATCGACAAACTGACAGCGCAGGGCCATCCGGTCACGGGTCTCGCGTCGAAGTCCTGGGACCAATTCAGTGGAGATGACGCGCCCGCGCTCGATCTCGTAATCACGGTCTGCGACAACGCGGCCGGGGAAAGCTGCCCGATCTGGAACGGTGCGCCTGTCACTGTGCACTGGGGCATACCGGACCCGGCAGCCGACGGTGACTTCGACAGCGCCTATGCGCGCCTGCGATCGCGCATCGAGGCGATGCTGCAACTGCCGTTCAGGGAAATGGGCAGCGCCGAGTTAACCGCGGTGCTCAAGGAAGTGCATCGTCTAGGGGGTAGGGCCGCCTGACAGGAAGAGTACGTCGAGCACGGCTGTGTCCATCGTATCGACGATAATCAGGTCCAACACATCACCTACCGCAACATCGAGTCGGTAAGGTCCCGCCAACGCAACTTTCTGAGCGGTCTCTGCTATGTAGAGGTCGTAGGACCCCGCAGCAAGTACACCCGTCGTCGGTTCAAAACCGGGTGTCAGCGCGATGCTGATGGGCAGGACGCCATCGATCCCGGTGCCTGCTTCCACCGCGTAAACATCGACGAACAGGAAGTTGTTGGAGCTGGTGTACAGCGAGAACTTTACGCCGGTGTCGATCGGTCGCAGATCCGGGATAAACGCTACTCCTATGGGACTTCCGGCAGCGCCAACGGCAAGGGTTCGGTAACGTCGGCCACTAAATGCGTTTAAAGGAGTCTCGAGCAGCACGGCAGCGGTACCGCCAGCCGGCGTGTAGTAGAAAATGTTTGCGCCCTGGACAATTTCGCGTTCCGCTGTGACGTTGAGGTAGTCATGAGCGGTGATGATCTGCGAGGTCAGCGCTTCGTCGTCGTAAATATCGACTGCGCCGAGATCCATCGATACGTTGATGAACTGCACGGTCGGTGCAAAGTTCGTGTCGGGAAGTTGTGAGGCTCCGCCAAGGCTGCGGAAAGAACTGACGATCAACGGCGCCCTGCTACTCGTGTCGCCGTCAAATGCCGTCAACAGGTAAGTGTCGCGAGGCGTGAACGTCGACGCTGCAGACGCGTAAACAACGTCGGCCGGATTTCCTGCCGTGGTGATCGTCAGCACGTAGTCGCCTTCGGGAAAATCGGCTGTGTCTGCAACCTCGCCGTACGACAGCGTTGCCGCCTCGTTGCCGAGCGCAGGTGCAACTAACTCATCCGCCAGGTAATAGTCCAGATCGCCGAGCGTTGCGGATGCGTGCGCGAATTTTGCGGCGAACACGGTATCGGTCTCCGCAAAATTACGTTCGTCGTCTTCCCAGACCGTTATCGTCGGGCTGGCCAACGAGCCACCCAGCAGGAACTCATAGCTCCGGTCAGCCACGATGTCGATGTTGCGGCTCGCAATACGGCGCAGAGACAACTCACCGGCGTACCGTACTTCGAAGTTGAAGGTGTAATTCAGGTCGTCGTAGCTGACGAGCGACGACGAGCCCTGGTAGAGGACCGAACCGATGCGCCGTTCTTCAATCAGGAAGTTGACGTCGGGTGACATCGGTATCGCATTGATTGCGCGAATTCTGCCTTTGCCCGTCGCCTCGGGCAGGCTCGGATCACCTCCACAGGCCGCCGTAAGCAGTGCAATAAATACGATGATCGGTACCAGGATTCTATGCATTATTTGTTTCTCTTTTCGTAGCCGTATACCGACTTCACTTCCAGGAACTCATCAATACCGTGCGCTCCCCATTCTCGACCGTTGCCGGACTGTTTGAAACCGCCAAACGGTGCCGCCGGGTCCAGCCATGCGCCGTTGATATGGACCATACCGGTGCGCATCTTCGATGCAACACGACGCGCGCTGTCGAGGTCGCCGGACGATACGTAGCCGGACAATCCGTAGGGTGTGTCGTTGGCGATGCGTATTGCATCGTCCTCATCGTCATACGGAATGATCGAGAGTACCGGCCCAAATATCTCTTCGCGCGCGATCGTCATGTCATTGCTGACATCAGCGAATACGGTTGGTTTCACAAAATAGCCTTTATCGAGGCCCTCGGGTTTGCCGGTGCCGCCCGCAGCGAGCGTCGCGCCTTCCTCGATACCCTTCTGGATGAGGCCCTGGACCTTGTTCCACTGCAATTCCGAAACCAGTGGTCCGACCTCAACACCCTCATCACGCGGGTTGCCCACCTTGGTCTCCGCCGCGACTTTGGCCGCAATCGCCGCCGCTTCCTGCATGCGTTCGCGAGGCACCAGCATGCGCGAGGGTGCGTCGCAGGACTGCCCGGTATTCTCGAACATATCGCCGGCGCCTGAGGCGACCGCTTTGTCGAAGTCCGCGTCATCCAGCAGGATGTTGGCCGATTTGCCACCCAGTTCCTGCGCGACGCGCTTCACGGTGGGTGCCGCATTTTGTGCGACCAGCACGCCGGCTCGCGTGGATCCCGTGAAGGACATCATCGCAATGTCAGGATGCGCGCTCAGGGCAGTGCCAACACCGGGGCCGTCGCCATTGACCAGGTTAAAGACGCCGGGCGGAACGCCAGCTTCGTCGAGTATTTCGGCAAAGATGATGGCGTCGAAAGGTGCAATCTCGCTCGGCTTCAACACCATGGTGCAGCCAGCCGCGAGTGCCGGCGCAACCTTGACCGCGATCTGGTTCATTGGCCAGTTCCACGGAGTGATCAGCCCGCAGACGCCGATGGCTTCCTTGACGATCAGGGTCGTGCGGATGTGTTCTTCAAATTCATAGTCCTTGAGGGCCCGCAGCGCCGCTTTGATGTGCTGTGAGCCGCTGGCCGCCTGGGCCGCCTTCGCCAGTCCCCAGGGCGCTCCCATCTCGTCCATGATGGCTTCTGCGACTTCATCATGGCGCCTGGTGTATACATCGAGGATCGACTGCAATAACGCCATACGTTCTTCACGCGTGCTGGCCGAATAACTGTCGAAAGCACGTTTCGCCGCGGCGACCGCGACGTCGACGTCAGCGGCAGAGCCCAGGCTGATTCGGCCATAGACTTCTTCGGTTGCCGGATTGATGACATCGAGGGTGTGCGGCTCGACGGGGTCTACCCATTTTCCATCGATATAAAACTGGAGCTTCTCAAGCATCCGGGTCCTCCTCAAAAGAGGCGCGCATCATATCGTAAAACGCACCGCGCGGCTTGCCCCCGGCGCCCTGGATCTCCGGCTATTGACGCTACCGGTGGCCCGGATGCGACAATGGACAGGCGCGACCGGCAGAGTGGCTGCAAAAACAGACTAGCGCATTGAAATTGATGGAGAAAACCGGTGACGACTAACAAAGAACTCCTGGCACGACGGGTCGCGGAGACGCCCCGCGGACTCGGCACGCAGACCACGGTGTTTGCGGACAAGGCGTTGAACGCCGAAATCTGGGATGTCGAGGGCAATCGCTACATCGATCTGGCCGCCGGCATCGCGGTTATCAACACTGGACATAATCACCCGAAGATCCTGGCCGCCGTTAAGGCGCAGCTCGAGCGTTTCAGCCACACGTGCTTCCAGGTGACGCCCTACGATGTGTATGTCGAACTGGCCGAACGTCTCAACAAGGCCGCGCCCGGCGATACACCCAAGCAGACGATCTTCCTGACAACCGGCGTCGAGGCAGTCGAGAACGCCGTGAAGATCGCTCGCAAGCACACCGGCAGGAGTGCCGTTGTCGCGTTCTCCGGTGCGTTCCACGGCCGCACCATGATGGGCATGGCGCTCACCGGCAAGGTTGTGCCGTACAAGGCGGGTTTCGGACCGTTCCCGGCCGAGGTGTTTCACATCCCGTTTCCCATCGATTATCACGGTGTAACGACGCAAGACGCGCTGGCCGCGCTGGACAAGCTGTTCAAGTCGGACGTCGAACCGTCAAGAATCGCGGCGATGATCATCGAACCTGTGCAGGGCGAGGGTGGTTTCTACCCTGCGCCCGATGGCTTCCTGAAAATGCTGCGAAAGATCTGTGACGAGCACGGCATCGTGTTGGTGGTTGACGAAATACAAACCGGATTCGGACGTACCGGCAAACTGTTCGCTGTTGAACATGCCGGCATAGAGCCTGACCTCATGACGGTCGCCAAGAGTCTTGCCGGCGGCTTCCCGCTGTCCGGTGTCATCGGCAAAGCGGAGATCATGGACTCGGTTGACCCCGGTGGCCTTGGCGGCACCTATGCCGGGTCGCCGCTGGGCTGCGCCGCCGGACTGGCCGTGCTCGACATCATTGAAGAGGAAAAGCTCTGCGAAAAAGCAGATGCCCTTGGTGCGCAGATCGAGCAATGGGCGGAGCAGCTGCAGTCAGACACCGACTGCATCGGTGATATTCGAATTACCGGTGCGATGTGTGCGATCGAGATAGTGAGTGACAACGATGCTGATCGCCCGGACGCGGATCTGACCAAGGCAATCGCAGCGGAGGCCACGAAACGTGGCGTCATCCTGCTGACCTGCGGTGTACGAGCAAACGTGATTCGGTTCCTGCCGCCGTTGACGATCGGTGAGGCGTTGATGGAAGAGGCGCTGCAGATCCTGGGCGGCGTTATCCGCGATCTCGCGGGGCAGGTTCGGAAAGCCGGCTAACGTCCGGGTCGCGGCGAATGGGCCGCTCCTACACAAAACCTGCCGCATGCGTTTGCCAAGCGTGCGCTTGTAGGAGCGGGGCATATCTGAAAAGCCAGCTAGCGGCCGCGAAGCAACGCGGCGGTCGTCAGACCGCTTGGGTGTTCGGCCGCCGGGGCGGCCTCCTACAGGGAATTCGCGGCAAGCGTTTGCCAAGCGTGCGCTTGTAG
>CAYTTZ010000079.1:0-6535 GCA_964440945.1 uncultured Woeseiaceae bacterium | reverse complement strand
CGTCAGACGGCTTTGGTGTTCGGCCGCCAGGGCGGCCTCCTACAGGGAATTCACGGCCTGCGTTTGCCAAGGTGCATTTGTAGGAGCGGCCCATGGCCGCGAAGCACCGCGGCGGCCGTCAGGCCGCAAACAGGTTGGCCGCGTGAAATCGTTAATCGGAGATTTGTAGGAGCGGCCCATGGCCGCGAAGCAACGCGGCGGTCGTCAGACCGCATACCGGCAATTTACGATATGGCCAGAAACTTCTGCCGGTATTCGGCAGGGGGTACGTTGTACCAGGACTTGAATGCCGTGGTGAACGTGCTGATGTTCGAATAGCCCAGCAGCATCGCAATCTCGAGTGACTTCAGGCGCGCATCGCGAAGGTAGTTGATGGCGAGTTCGGCGCGCACTTCCTGCAGAATCTTCTGGAAGCTGGTGCGTTCGGCTTTGAGGCGGCGCTGCAGTGTGCGGCGACTGAGCTTAAGCGACCGGCAGGCGGCATCGGCATTGGCCTCGCCATAGGCCATCAGCTCCGCGAGCTTGCGCTTCAACTGACCGGCGATGTCGTCCTGCTGGTACAGGGACCGAAGGTATTTTTCCGCCTGGTCTGTGAGTTGCCGGTACATCGATGAGAATCCGAAGCCGCGGTAGTCTGGATGGAAGCATTACATTACAGTGTGGGCCGAGATTTGCAAAGGAACGAACATGTCAGAAGTCGTGGATTATGTAATCGACGGTAACATCGGCGTCATTTCAGTCGATTATCCGCCCGTTAACGCGCTGTCACAGGCTGTTCGTCAAGGCCTCCATGACGCGATTACCGCCGCACAGACGGACGCGAGCGAGGCTATCGTGATTGTCTGCCAGGGGCGAACGTTTATCGCCGGTGCCGATATCACCGAGTTCGGCAAGCCGCCGACGGAACCGTATCTGCCCGACCTCCTGAACGTGATCGAGGCTTCGAAGAAGCCGGTGATCGCGGCGATCCATGGCACGGCGCTGGGCGGCGGTTTCGAAACAACGCTCGCGGCGCATTATCGCTGCGCGGTCGCCAGCGCGAAAATTGGTCTGCCCGAGGTCAAACTCGGATTGCTGCCCGGAGCGGGTGGCACGCAGCGCACGCCGCGGCTTGGCGGCGTGCAGGCGGCGCTGGACCTGATGACCAGCGGCAATCCGATTGGCGCTCCCGCAGCGCTCGAGCTTGGACTGATCGACAAGATTGTTGAAGGCGACTTGCGCGAAGCGGCTATCGCGTGGGCACGCGAACTCGTGGAGCAGGGCGCTTCGCCGCGCAAGAGCAGCGAACAGCCCGTGCCCGAATTCGATACGGCGATTTTCGACGGTTATCGTGCGACGCTGGCAAAACGGGCGCGCGGCCAGATTGCCCCGCAGAAAATCGTCGACTGTGTCGAAGCGGCGACCAGGCTGCCGTTCAACGAAGGGCTTGATGTCGAGCGCAAGCTATTTATGGAATGCATGCAAAGCTCGCAGTCCGCGGCCTTGCGGCACCTGTTCTTTGCGGAACGCCAGGCGGCGAAGATAGACGGCCTGCCGAAAGATACGCCCCAGCGTTCGATCGATTCGGTCGGCATAATCGGCGGCGGTACGATGGGTGGCGGTATTGCCATGAGTTTCGCGAATGCCGGCATCCCGGTCACGCTGGTCGAGATCAGCGACGATGCGCTGGCGCGTGGACTGTCCATCGTTGAGAAGAATTACGCGGTCAGCGTCAAACGCGGCAAGCTGAGCGAAGATAAAGCCGGCAAGTGCCAAGCGCTGATTTCCGGTTCGACCGATTACGCCTCGCTCGCCGATGTGGATCTCGTGATCGAAGCCGTGTTCGAGGATCCCGAACTCAAGAAGACGATCTTCGCGAAGCTCGACGGGGCCTGTAAGCCGGGCGCTATTCTTGCCACCAACACCTCTTACCAGGACGTAGACGCGATCGCGGCGGTTACGAAGCGGCCGGAAGATGTGATCGGCCTGCACTTTTTTAGTCCCGCCAATATCATGAAGCTGCTCGAAGTCGTACGGGGAGGGAAGACCGCCGACGATGTCCTGGCTACCTGCATGGCACTTGCGAAGAAAATCCGCAAAGTGCCGGTCATGTCGGGCGTTTGCTACGGCTTCATCGGCAACCGCATGTTGCAGCCTTACTTTCGCGAGGCGCAGCTCTGTTTGGTTGAGGGCGCTACGCCCGAACAGATCGATACGGCGATGGAGACGTGGGGCATGGCGATGGGCCCTATCCGCGTTGCCGATCTTGCGGGCATCGACATTGGTTACAAGGCGCGACAGGCGCTGCCTGAGTCAGAGCGCGGTGATCCCCGAGCCTCTCGCGTGGCCGATGTTCTCGCCGAGATGGGCCGGCTGGGCCAGAAGACCGGCGCCGGTTTTTACCAGTACGATGCGGAGACACGCAGGCATGCCAGTGACCCGGAAGTGCTGGAGATCATTGAGCGTGAGGCGGCGGCGCTTGGCGTCGAACGTCGTGAGATACCTGACGACGAAATCGTCGATCGCCTGATCTACGCGCTGGTTAACGAAGGCATGCGCGTTGTCGAGGAGGGCATCGCGCAGCGGCCCGGAGACATCGATGTCGTCTATATCTACGGCTATGGTTTTCCGGCATGGCGGGGAGGCCCCATGCACTATGGCGACGCGGTCGGGCTGAAGACGGTCTATGCGCGCGTAACGGAGTTCAGCGAACGCTTCGGCGCGGAGGCCTGGGCCCCCGCACCGTTGCTCGAAAAACTCGCGAGTCAATAGCCTCGCGAGTCAGTGGTCAATAGCCGCTAGCGAATAGCGACCTGTACGAGCTCCTCGCCGTCCGGGTCGGTCACGTGTACCGCACAGGCGATACACGGGTCGAAGCTATGGATCGTGCGCAATATTTCGAGCGGCTGTTTCGGATCGTGCATGATATGCGCGTCCTCAAGTGCTGCTTCGTAAGCGCCCGGTTGCCCCAGCGGGTCGCGAGGTCCGGCGTTCCATGTGCTCGGAACCACCGCCTGGTAGTTGGCGATTTTGCCGTCTTCAATCACGATCCAGTGTGACAGCGCACCACGCGGTGCTTCCATAACACCAACGCCTTTGCACGATTTCGGCCAGCTCTCCGGCTCCCACAGCGTGTCGTCGAAGGTCTTGGTATCGCCGGCTTTGATATTGTCTATCATCGAGTCCAGCCAGCCCTGCATGCTCTCCGCCAGTATTGCGGTTTCAAGCGTTCGTGCTGCCGTTCGGCCGAGCGTCGAGAACAAAGCGCGTGGCGGCAGTTCGAGCTTCGACAGCGTGCTGTTGACCAGGTGCTGCGTCACTTCATGGCCCTTGGCGTACAGCATCAGGACGCGCGCGAGCGGTCCAACTTCCATCGATTTGCCTTGCCAGCGTGGCGACTTCAGCCACGAATAACCCTGCTCGACATCGAGGTGATCGTAGGGCGGTTGCGGTCCCGAGTAATTCAGGTTGGTCTCACCGCTCCACGGATGCAGGCCGACTTCCTTGCCACCGGAGTAGTCGTACCAGGAGTGCGAAACAAATTCCTGGATGCCCGCCTCGTCTTCCATCCTGAGTTCGTGAATCGTGGTCAGGTCGCGATCGAGAATGATGCCGCGTGGGAACAGGAACGAATCCGGATCGTCCATGCCGTTTGCCGGCAGGTCGCCGAAGCACATGAAGTTGCCGAGGCCTTCGCCTCGAGCGAACCAGTCTTTGTAGAAGCTGGCGATGGCGATGGTATCCGGTACGTAGACCTGCTCAACGAAGGCCTTCATCTTGTTGATGATGTCCTGCACCTGACTGAGCCGCTTGCTATTGATCGCCGAGTCGGAGTTCAGATCGATCGGGCAGGGTACGCCGCCGACGACGAAGTTCGGGTGCGGGTTCTTGCCACCGAAGATCGCATGCAGGCGTGCGACATCACGTTGCCATTCGAGAGCGTCGAGATAGTGCGCGACCGCCATAAGGTTGGCTTCCGGTGGCAGTCTGTACTCGGGATGGCCCCAATACGCTTTCGCAAAAATACCGAGTTGTCCGGCAGCCACGAAATCGGCGACCTTCTTTTGCACGTCCTTGAAATAGCCCGTGGATGAACGCGGATAGCTGCTTAATGATTGCGCCAGCGCTGCGGTAGCGGCCGGGTCAGCTTTCAGCGCTGACACGACATCCACCCAGTCCAGTGCATGCAGGTGATAGAAGTGCATGACGTGATCGTGAATGTACTGTGCGCCGATCATCAGGTTACGAATCAGCTGTGCATTGGGAGGCACCTTGGCTCCGATCGCGTTCTCTACCGAGCGGATCGATGCGATGCCATGCACCAGCGTGCATACGCCACAAATGCGCTGCGCGAATGCCCAGGCATCTCTTGGATCGCGATCTCGAAGAATAATTTCGATGCCGCGCACCATTGTGCCGGAGGAATAGGCCTGCTCGATCTTATTGCCATTCATCTGCGCTTCGATGCGCAAATGGCCTTCGATGCGGGTGACCGGATCTACGACGATTCGCGCGTTCATGCCTTGCCCTCCTCAATATTCTCAGCAACCATTTCCATCAGGCTGCCCATTTTGTAATCCCAGCTGAAATGCTCCTGCGAGTCATCAAAGCTCTGCCGGCAGTTGGCGCAACTGGACAGGAGTTCCTCTGCCTCAGTCTCCTCCACCTGGTCCATCTTCAGCTTGAAGACTCGATGACGCAGTTCGTCGGCACGTTTGATTGTCACGACACCGCCACCGCCGCCGCAGCACCAGTTGTAGTCGCCGCCGTTCTTCATTTCGCGGAGATCAACGCCGAGATGCTTCAGCACGTCGCGTGCAGCCTCGGTTGCACCACCGCGGCGCGAGACCTGGCAAGGATCGTGATAGGTGACGCTCTTGTTGACCTTTTTCACCTTGAGCTTGCCCGAGTTCAACGCATCGGCCATGTACTCTGAAATATGCAGGACCTTGAACGGTAGCGGCTTGCCGTACATGTTGGCGCCCATCCAGCGCATTGCCATGTAAGCGTGGCCGCATTCAGGCAGCACCAGGGTTTTCGCGCCAATCTTGATAGCGGCGTCGATCAATTTCATGCTGGCTTCTTTCTGCCATTCGGTGTTGCCGGACAACATGCCGAAGTTGGTGGCTTCGAAGCCGTCGGTGCGGAACGTCCAGCTCTCGCCGGCAGCGTTCAGGATCTTCGCAGTAGCCGCCATCGATTCCGGATACTTCTGAATCTCGATCGACGACATAACAGCGAGAACGTCTGCTTTCTCGACGTTGAGCGGGATTTCAACTTCGTGCTCATCGGACATCCATTCGAGACGCTCCTCGAATTTCTCTGGCGTTATCCCCAGTGGACTGCCGGTCTCAGCCGCACGTTTCGCGGTTTCATGCAGTTCATGCGGTACCAGACCTGCTTTGAACATGCCGTGTCGCGCCATCGACACCATGCCGGCAATGTCGATGCCCATCGGGCAGACCAGTGAACAGCGTCCGCAGACAGTGCAGCTGTCATAGAGTAGGTGCTGCCATTCTTCGAGTTGCTCGATCGTGACTTTTTTCTTGAAGCCGAACAGGCGATAAAAGAAGGCAAAAGGACCGACTTCGCGTTTGTAGGCCTTTTTGAATAGCTCGATCTTCCAGATCGGCGTATAGCGCGGGTCGTCCGTGCGCACGTGATAGTGGCAGGCGTCGGCGCACATGCCGCAGTGCAGGCAGCCGTCGAGATAGGATGCCGTCTGCGTATTGAAGTTCTTGACGAAGTGGTGCATCGCCGTCTCTACACGCTCTTCGGTGCCCATGTCGCCTTGTTTGTCGTGGCGGATCTCGGGAGGCTTGTAAGCAATGCGTTCCGCTTCCCGGTCAAGGGTGTGTCTGCCATCTACGGTGGTCATGTCTTGGCCCCCCTGCGTTCAAACACCATGCCCGTCGTACCGCGGGTGATGAAAACCAGGAATGTGTGTCCCAGCTTGCCGAAGGGCAGCCAGATTAAAAGTAATGCGACGCTCAGTATGTGAATTGCCATCAGGTCTTCGTAACGGAAGAAAGCGCGTACCGGAATCAGCAGACCGGTAACCAGCGGTAGCATCGTCACGAACCAGCTGAAGTAATCGTCAAAATTGGAGATCAACTTCAAAACGGGGCTGGTCGCGCGTCGGATGATCAGGGCAATGCCAGAAACGACCGCCGCTACGGCGAGGAAGAAAATGACGCTATTTGGTAAACCCGGCCAGTCGAAGCCGAGCCAGCCTTCGAAGAACACGATGTGCGGCGTGAACAGGAAGATCACGGCAAACAACGCAAGATGCATGACGTACGCCATGATCTTCGGGTACAGCGTCGCTTGCTTGAACGGTGGCGCCGTAAATGCGCGCGTGTAAATGACCTTAAGCGCGGCGCCCAGGCCGCCCGGTCCTCGCGGTTCCGAGTAGTCCGGTTTTTTTCCAAGAAAAGCGATACCGACGATGCGCCATATCGTGCCCGCTATGAGAACGAGTGAGGCGAATTGCAGTGCCGGTCCCCTGGCAAATTCGAGAAGGTCCATATCATGCCTCCTTTGTGTACTTGTTTTT
>CAYTTZ010000078.1:0-13876 GCA_964440945.1 uncultured Woeseiaceae bacterium | reverse complement strand
CTTCCAGCTATCGCAACAGAAGCTTATTGATTCGTTCCTGGTCGACAATTTCAATCTTTCAGACTTGATGCTCAGCCGGGCCACAAACAGCGATACCGATCTGTCCGTACTGGGCACCAGTAAATTCCAGAGTAGAGTTGCGTTCAAGATCAGTCTGCGAGGTGAAGTTACCCAGGCGCAGCAGGCGGTCAGGGTTGCGTTTGACGAAGCACTTGAGCTGATTGAAATGGAACTCGAAACGACCAGTGGGCCGTAGGGCAGTATAGGGACGAACGCCTGCTTGTGACCGGAGGGCCAGGGATTGTCTCTGTTTATCGCACCGGGTCGCGCATTCTCAGCCATTCATCCCGAGTCAGTCGGTAATTCGGTCCATCCACGCCATAGCAGCGCATGGTTCCGTGATTGACGAAACCTGCCTTCTCCAGCACGTTGCGAGAAGCGACGTTGCCTGCTTCGAAGTTTGCGACGACTTCTATCAAGGGCGACTCTTCAAATGCCATTTGAACGAGTCGTTTGCAGGCCTCTGTCGCGTAACCCTTGCCCCAGGCGGATCGTCTCAGAAAGTAGCCGACTTCAATATCGCCTTCTGGCATTTGGCCGGGTATCACGAGACTGTAGTCTGTGTCTTTTTCTTCGACTGGCATTGGCAGCAGCGCCGCGCTGCCTAATTTTTCGCCGGTGCGGCGATTTGAAACACACCAGATACCGATGCAGCCGTTGCCCCCTCTTTTTATCCAGTTCGCCATCTCGCCACGAATTTCATCCTCTCCGACAACCCCACCCGCATACTTGAGGACGTCGGGATCGGTAAACATCTCTATCGCAAGATCGAGATCCGAGGCGTCGTACGGAGACAATGTCAGACGCTCGCTGTGGAGTACGAGATTCATGAGTAAAGAGTGACTAACAGGAGCATTCGGGACATTCCTTATTTAAGGTATTAGCGCCTGAATACTCTAAAACACAACTGTCTCCCCTTGCCAGCCACGCCAGCGCTTGCCGCATAGCTCGATACGGCTTCAAGCTGGTAGAATGCTCGGCCGGCCATCCATAACGCGAATAAACCATGGCACAACCCTCCGACCGCCTGAGTGAACTCAAGATAGACCGCAGCAATGTCGATGCTGGTGGCCGCGGCTGGCTGTTGCCGGTGCTGGGCGTTGCCCTTATCGCAATTATCGCCGTGACCTGGCTGCTGCTGGGCAACATGAATGGCGCCGTCGAGGTCGAAACAGAGGTCGCACGGCGTCCACCGAGTGCGGCGGCCGCCAGCAGCGTGCTGGATGCTTCCGGTTACGTTACTGCCCGACGCGAGGCGACCGTGTCCTCCGAAGTCACAGGCAAGGTCGTCGAGGTGCTGATCGAGGAAGGCATGAGCGTCGAGGCGGGCCAGGTTGTCGCGAGGCTCGACGACACGACGCAGCGGGCGCGGCTTGCGCTCAGCAACGCACAATTACAGTCATCACGCGCTTCACTAGCCGAGACCGAAGCGCAGCTGCGGGCAGCCCGACTCGCGCGTGATCGCCTGCGAGAATTATCGGTACGCCAGCTCGTCAGCGCCTCGAGCGTTGACGAGGCGGAAGCAAACTACGATGCGCTGGCCGCACGGCTCGCGACCGGCCGTGAAAACATCACGGTCGCTGAGAAGAGCGTTGCACTGAGCCAGGACGCGCTCGACGACATGACCATACGCGCGCCTTTCGGCGGCATGGTTGTATCGAAGAACGCACAACCCGGCGAAATGATTTCACCGATATCGGCCGGCGGCGGCTTTACGCGCACCGGTATCTGCACGATTGTGGACATGGACTCACTTGAAATCGAAGTCGACGTCAACGAGGCGTATATTCAGCGCGTCAAACAGGGGCAGCCAGTCAGCGCGACGCTGGATGCCTACCCCAGCTGGCAGATCCCGGCGGACGTCATTGCGATTGTGCCAACCGCAGACCGCCAGAAAGCCACGGTCCGCGTGCGCATCGGTTTTCGCGAGCGCGATGAGCGTGTTCTCAGGGACATGGGCGTGAAGGTGGCATTTCTCGGCGCTGAAGCCCCGCCCGAACCCTCCGGCGAACAGCCGGGCGTGCTGATCTCGCGCGCAGCGCTGCAGCAGGATGCTGACGGTAATTTCGTGTGGCGGGTCGCGAACAACAAGGTTGAACGCCGCGGCGTTACACTCGGTAGCCCGGCAGATCGTGAACGGGTGCTGGTATTACAGGGTTTGCAGTCTGGCGACAGGATAGTGAAATCGGCGGCAACAGCACTGAGCGCCGGACAAGAAGTAACAACAGAATAACAGGAGCAGAGAATGGGTGAGTTACTGGCAAAGCTCGAGGGCGTCAGCCGCGTCTACCAGAAGGGCAAAGAACGCGTTGATGTCTTGCACGAACTCGACCTGGAAATTGAGAAAGGCGACTTCCTTGCATTGATGGGACCTTCCGGCTCCGGCAAGACAACCCTTTTGAACCTGCTCGGCGGACTCGACAAGGCAACCGCCGGAACGGTAACCGTAGGTGGTGCCGAGCTCTCGTCGATGAACAACAGCCAGCTCTCGAAATGGCGCGCGTCTCACGTCGGCTTTATCTTCCAGTTCTACAATCTCCTGCCGGTACTGACAGCACGCAAGAACGTGGAGCTGCCCCTGTTGCTGACCAACATGTCCGGCAAGGAGCGCGCCCGCCGTGCCGATATCGCCCTGGAAATTGTCGGTCTTGCCGATCGCGCCAAACACCGACCGCGCGAGCTGTCTGGTGGCCAGGAGCAACGCGTTGCTATCGCCCGGGCCATCGTCTCCGATCCGGAACTGCTGCTTTGCGACGAGCCGACCGGCGACCTCGATCGCGCTACGGCTGACGAAATTCTCAACCTTTTAAAGACACTCAACACGGAACACGGCAAGACCATCATCATGGTGACGCATGACGCCCAGGCCGCGGAATACGCGCAACACACGCTGCACATGGACAAGGGCAAGCTGGAAGTCAGGACCGCGGCATGAAGTACTTCGGCCTCATCTGGAGAAACGCCTGGCGCAAGAAGATCCGTACGTCACTGACGGTGCTGTCGGTGCTGGTGGCGTTCCTGCTGTTTGCCCTGTTGAACTCGATCGGCTACGCATTTCGCGGCGGCGAGGATGTCTCGTCCGCGGAGCGCCTGATCGTGCTTAACAAGATTTCACTCATCAACCCGTTGCCGATCAGCTACCAGGCCCGCATTGCTTCAACACCCGGCGTCGAGGCGGTAACGCACGCCTCCTGGTTCGGTGGCTACTACCAGGACCCCCGGAACCAGTTCGCACAGTTTCCTGTGGTCGCCGAGGACTACTTCGACCTGTACCCGGAACTTGATATCCCGCCGGAGCAACTCGAAGCTTTTACGAAAAATCGTATTGGCATGGTCGTCGGACGCGAGCTGGCCGAGCAATTCGAGTGGAAAATCGGTGACCGTATTCCGATACAGGCCACGATCTGGACCAAAGCCGATGGCGGTCGCACCTGGGAATTTGACCTGGAAGGTATCTTCTCGACAGACGACCCGCGCGGCAGTACCGCCTATATGCTATTCAACTACGATTATTTTGAGGAAGCCCGCGCTTTCGGCAAGGGAACGGCCGGCTGGTACATCTTCAAGCTCGCGCCAGGCGCTGACCCGGCCGAGGTTTCCAATGCTGTTGATGCGCAGTTTGCGAACTCACCGAACGAAACTGAGACCAGCACCGAGGCTGCATTCGCGGCATCCTTCGCTAAGCAGTTCGGCAACATCGCGTTGATCGTGCAGCTGATACTGGGAGCCGTGTTCTTCACCTTGCTATTGGTTGCCGGCAATACCATGTCGCAGTCGGTGCGCGAGCGTATCCCGGAGCTGGCCGTCCTGAAGACTGTCGGCTTTGGCGACAAGGTCGTGCTGGGTATCGTGTTGTCCGAGTCGATTCTCATTATTTCCATGGGTGGCATACTCGGCCTCGGAATCGGCTGGATCATTGTGCAGGGCGCCGCGCAGGCCATGGCCGCAGCGTTGCCGGGCATCTACCTGTCGCCGCAGGCAATGCTGATTGCCGTAGGCATCATGATCGGTGCAGGGATTTTGGCCGGGCTTTTTCCGGCTATGAAAGCGATGCGTCTGTCGATTGTTGACGCGCTGGCGCGAGGTTAACCATGAAACTACTGAATCAAGCCGTCGCCGTAACCGCGCTCAATATTCGTAACCTGCCGCAACGAATTGGCGGTTCGATCGTAGCTGTCGTCGGTGTTGCTGCCGTCGTCCTCGTTTTCGCCGCAGTCCTGTCAATGGCAACCGGCTTTGAACGCACGATGCTGGCCGCAGGCACGGAGGACACGGCCATCGTGATGCGCAGTGGATCCACCGCCGAGTTGAACAGCGGGCTGAGTAACGAGCAGGCATTGATTGTCACCAACGCGCCCGGCGTCATGCACGACGGCGATACCCCGATTGCTTCGTTCGAGCTTTATGTCGTCGTCGACTTACGCAAGAAATCCACCAATGACGATGCAAATGCGCCACTGCGTGGTGTGCAGGCCGGCGCCTTCGATATACGCAGCAACGTAAAGATTGTAGAAGGCCGTAGCTTCGAGGAAGGCAAAAACGAATTGCTTGTCGGTCGTGCTGCGCAATCGCAGTTCGCCGGGATTGAGATTGGTGACGATATTCGCTTCGGCCAGACGACCTGGACCGTTGTCGGCGTGTTCGAAGCCGGTGGCAGCGTATCCGAGTCAGAGTTATGGACCGACCTGCGGGTATTGCAGTCCATGTATCGCCGGGGCACCAGCGTGCAGTCGGTACGCGTGCGCCTCGAAACCCCGGAGTCCATCGAAGAACTCACGCAGGCGCTGGCTGACGACCCGCGCATTGATGCCGATGTGATGAGCGAAAAAGCCTACTATTCCGGCCAGGCGGAACCGCTCAGCCAGTTTATTCGCGTTGTTGGCTACCCACTCACCGTTTTGATGGCCATCGGCGCCGTGTTCGGCGCACTCAACTCCATGTACGCCTCGGTCAGCGTGCGCGGCAAGGAAATCGCCACGCTACGCGCACTGGGTTTCGGACCGTTCTCGGTGCTCGTCTCAACAATTATCGAGTCGACACTGCTTTCGTTGATTGGTGGCCTGCTCGGTGGCGCCGTCGCATTTGCCGTTTTCAACGGCTTCCAGGTATCGACACTGAATGGCGCGAGCTTCAGCCAGGTCGTGTTTGATTTCGCGGTGACGCCTGATCTATTGATGCAGGGTCTTATCGCTGCGTTGATCATCGGTTTGATCGGCGGGTTTTTCCCCGCGCTACGTGCAGCACGGCTGCCGGTCGCACAGGCGCTGCGAGAACTGTAGCGCGACTTATACCCATTCTAGAGCGTAAGGCTACTTTCCAATGCGCGGATTGTTGCGCAGAGAAGTTGCGTGACGCACTTCGCGCAGCGAAACTTTGAGTGATGCATCAAGTAAGGATTTCGGCTTAACTCTCTGAAAGAAGTGTGGCTTCGCTTTCATGGCTAACCAGGAAGGCCCACAGAGCGTCGAATGCGAGTTCAGCGTCTTTTTTCTTTAGTATATAGCGACAGATCGACCACGAAGGAGTCCGGGTGAGCAAGTCTTCGATAAATGGCGGAACGGCTGACCTGACTCAGCTTGATTTCAATGCCGGGCGCCTGATCTCCGTGTTGTTCTTCATCCTGGTGGGCACAGAGGTCTTCTTTGTTCTGGCGGACGCCATCATCAATTTCGGTGAGCTTTCCGAGCTTGGTCCGGTGCGTCGCTTCTTCAATATCACCCGTGAGGATGGCGTCGCCTCGTGGTTCGGTGTAACGCAGACCTGGATGTTGGGGCTTACCGCTGCGTTTCTTTACCTGCTCGTTCGCAGCGGCGATGCGGCGCGCTGGCGAAGGGTGGGTTGGGCAATATTGGCTATGTTCTTCCTGTACATGGCAATGGACGACGGCGCGATGTTTCACGAGCGCATCGGCTCATCGGCCAAGGCTATGCTGCACGGTGAAGACGCCGACAGTGGCATTAGCATCGCCGGGTTTTTCCCTAGCTATGCCTGGCAGCTCGTATTCCTACCGATCTTCGGCACATTCGGCCTGTTTATCCTTTGGTTCCTGAACAAGGAACTGCAGGTCACTCGCGACAAGCTGATGGTCGTTGCGGCCATTGGTCTGCTCGTACTGGCGGTTGTTGCGGATTTCTTCGAGGGCCTGGATATCGACCATCCTTACAACCTGCATGGCTGGATCGAATACACCTGGGATTTGACGGAATACCAGGTACGGCACTTTTCGAAGTCCATCGAGGAATTCATGGAGATGCTGGCGATGACCTTCTTCTGGGTCACCTTCCTGCGCCACATGGTGCGGTCGTTCCCGGGCATTAAGCTGCAGTTCGGAAATCCACGGCGCTGAGCAGGCGTTCGCGGCAACCAATCCAGCGGTACCGGATATGTCGATCTTTGAGCTGGCGCGCTACACCAGTTGAGCGATCTCCAACGAAAAGCCGATCAGGGCGAGAACCAGACCGATACCCCCAACTGAATTGCCGCGCCCCAGCACCACACCCAGGCGCATAAGCTTGCCTATCGCCACGACGACGACGGAGAAGGCGACTGTGAAAATCGTCATCCAGAGGTTGAAGGTCAGGTTGAGCGCCGGATCCCAGACGGATACCGCGATTGCGCCGAGAATCCACGCGACCACGTAAACGACGGTAATGCTGCCAGCGCCGCGCCAGTTCCGACGTAGGCTTGCCTCGGTATCCGGGTCCGGGGCCTCCAGTGCGTCCACCAGTCGTTGCGAGGACCGCGGTGCGTAAAGCTCAATCGCGACCAAAGTAAGTCCCGCAAACTCGATGACTATTGCCAGCCATTGCAAAACGTCTTTCATAGCCACCACTCTCCGGGGGAATAGTATTCAGAAATTGTCGCATGCCTGCCGTGCACAGATAATGAAGTTCACCTGACCTGCCGTGGGCGCAGCAGGCGGCGGTTACCGCGTCGTCACTTTCTCGAGGCAACCTCTATGCGGACAGGTTCAGTGAGCATCTGGCCCTTGGTGTAGTCAGAGTCACTGGGACCCATGGCCTCACGCTGGTGAATGGCATGAACGACATCCATGCCTGCAATGACCTTACCGAACGTTGCGAAACCGAGCCCGTCGGGATTGCGTTTGCCACCGAAGTCGAGACCGGGCTGGGCCCCGATGCAGATGAAGAACGCCCCGGCATTGGCTTCGCCCGGAGCGGCGCGCGCCAGTGAAATCGCGCCGTCGGTGTGCAAGATCCCTGTTTGCTCGGTTGTTTCATGCGGCACCGGCGGCATGGTATTGCTGTCGTCATCGAGGCCACCCTGAATAACGGAGATTGGTGGTGCACCCTTATCGTTTTCGGGCATCACGGTGCGATAGAAGGTGGCGCCTTCATAAAGGCCTGCATCGACAAAATCGAGGAAGCTCTTCGCTGAGTGCGGTGCGCGCTCCGTGTAGACCTCGATCTGGATATCTCCCAGCTCAGTGGACAGGGTAACAACCGGTGGAGAATTGTCATTGTCATTGGCATTGACGCATCCTGTGAGCGCCAGTGAAGACAGCGCCACAATCCACGCCGAGCGTATTGCCCTCGCTACGTATCTCATCGTCTTCCGCCCCTTTTATGGCCTCAATCCGGGGCCGTTGGCCCGGTTGCCTATAGTACAGAAAAGGCCCTGGCCCTTTCCGCACAGTTAGCAGACCCTTCGGGGGTGTCAGGAGCAAATGAAAAGCTAGAGCGGCAACATCCAACTTTTTACAGGCGTTCCGTCATTCAGCCGTTGGCGTTCAGCCCGGCGTTAGCCGGCCCGGCAATGCACTCGGGTTCGCGAGTTAGCGAGTTAGCGAACCAGTTTCCTGTGGATCGAATGCAATCCCAGTAGCAGCATGCCGATCAGGCCGGCGACGCTGTTCAGCGGCGCGACAATAACCGCCAGCCACTCGTTGCCGACATCGAGCAGCGATGTGCTCAGTGCCTGCGTTGCGATACCCACCGTGTTCTGCAGTGGCGCGGAAAGCAGGAACTCGAATGCGACGACGAGCAAAACGAGGCCAATACGCCCAAGCAGCACATTGCGACGCCGTTTTGCGACTTGCGCCATAACCGTCTCGACAAAATCGATGTCATTCAGCTCGTCACTGGCCTGAGCAAACAAAGACTCCAGCAGTGGATCCCTTTCGTCACTCATTGGCATCCTCCAGTTCTTTCGTTTCGTCGTACGCGGACAGCAGCTCCCGAAGTCGCTGGCTGCCGCGTCGAACGTGGGATTTCACTGTGCCTAGTTGCATGCCCGTTAACCCCGCGATTTCCTCGTGTGTCATGCGCTCATGGTAGGACAACGCGATACAGAGGCTGACCGGGGCAGGCAACAGGCTCATGGCGCGGTCGAGATCGAGGCCGATGGACGTCTTGTCCAGCTGCGGCACCACAATGCTCGCCTCACTCTCGGCACCCCGTAAGGCATCATTCTTGCGTTTGTATTGCAGCCACTCGTTGATTGCCATCTGCTTCAGCCATGCACCGAACTTATCCACATCCTTGAGCTGCCGCATCTTGCGCCAGGCCTGCATGAAAACCTGTTGCGACAGGTCATCTGCGAGGTTCGGGTCGCCGCTGCAACGGCGCAACAACGTCCGAATCCAGCTCTGTCGCCGCCGCACAAGCTCCGCGAACGCCACGCGATCGCCTTTTGCGGCGAGGCTGACAACAAGCGCCTCTGGGCCCTCAGCGTAGTAACCGGGTAATGCCGGCATTGATCAGCCTTGGTCGTCTTTGTACCAGCGCTCACTCATCTTGCCGGCGACAAGAAGACCGATACCGACGAAACCTACCAACAGAGAAACGCCCAGCATCACATCCATCATTCGCTCTTCCAATTTCGCCAGGAAAAAGCCCAGCAAAAAGAGTCCGGGGGCGACGGAGAGTGTGATGAGCCCACCCACCTTCAGATCTCGATCGATGCGGCTATTGCTACTGCCGACCTTCAGAATCTTGTCGACCATGGCTGGGTCGATTCGCTGGCCGCTTTCAACGAGGCGGCGCAGTGTTTCCTGGTCAGACTCACGCTTCCTGGCATCAAACCAGATCCCGGCGACCACGACGGCGGCCAGGAATAGCCAGAAGCCCAGTGCTCCGGATCCCGATGCGTACATATTTATGCTCCAGTTTGGGGTATATACCAAGAGAGATGCCGATTGTATCGATCCAGATGCAGTGGGACCGCTGAAAACCGAAAATACCACGGCAAACGTCAGATTCGGCTGTTTATGTGGAATCAGTGGGGAAATCGGGGCAATTTCTTGGATCTGGAGGGTGACGGCGTGGGATTCAGACGAGTTCTTCTTGCGTTGCTACTGGGATCGCTCTCGGCGCTGATTCCGGTCACCATTGGCGTATTGCTTGAAACGGGGAACAGAGAGTGGATCCCAATATTCTGGTACCTCGGCGCAGTAGCCTTCACGCTGCTGTCCTTCGTCTACTTGCTGTTGATCCTGCTGCCCATTCACCTGGTTATGGCAAGAAGGGGCTGGAACTGGTGGTGGATCCACGTGCTCGTGGGTGGTGTTTTCGCCGCAATGGCCGGAATCGGCTTCGACTGGTTTACCGGTGGCTGGTCGCCATGGCGGGAATACCTGTGGGTGGTCAGTATCGGTATTCTGAGCTCGCTCACGTTCTGGGCCACCCTGCGACCTCGATCAACGTCCTGAATAGCGGGCTGGAGAACAAGCGTCGGGACGCAAAGGCGCGGCCAATTCAAAGCCGGAAACCGCGTCTCGTGGCAGATTCGCTGCCTGGGGCGAGGTTTTCCCAGTATTGAACCTTGTAACTGTTTGTTTTCAATCAATAAGCCGGCGTCGTACTGCAGAAGTGTGACGCAGTTTACAGTTTTGAGGTCCTGTCAGGCGCCCTGCTTTGGCACGCCGAACCGGAAATACTGTAAATCGTTGTTTTTATTCTCTTTCCACTGACTCGTGGTGACCCAATCGTCAGCCTGCAGTCCCCTCAGCGCCTAAAGAAAAGGGTTCCCCAAGCCGATTAACAGTACGTATTACGTTTAATTCGTGCGGGGCGCGGTTGCCGCAGGCCCGCCAGGGACTTAGGAGCAGGACTTTGTATCAACGATTATTGATGGCCGTTTTGTTCGGTTTCCTGCTGTTCGGGTCCGCCGCAGCCCAGGAGTCCGGTAGTGGTTTTGCGTCGATCTCCGAGAAAAATCCACAAAAACGCCACGATCAGTCGGTAAATAGTTTGCAACTCAAAGGTGTCCTGATCTCCCGCTCCAGCCGCACCGCTCTGCTCAACGGCCGCCCGGTGCAGGAAGGTGACCGCATCGGTGGCGCCGAGGTCCTCGAGATCGAGCAACGAGGAATTCGCGTACTTGTCGGTTCCCGGGAGCTTACCCTCACTGTGGGCAGCTCCATTGCCGTTGATCCTTCAGCCGCCCGCCTGGCGAGAAGTTCAGGCGCTCAGGCCCGCCAGGGCCGAAGTCGGGAACGGCTGGTGGCCGTGCACTCGCCGGCACCCCGTCAGCGGAGCGACTCTGCGCTGCCGCGGCACGCCGTCGAAGCCGGTGAAACGCTCTCCGGGATTGCGCTTCGCTATCGGAAAAACGGTGTCACGCTGGACCAGATGATGATGGCGCTGTACGAATCCAACCCGGAGGCTTTTAGTGGCAACATCAACGTGCTGCATGAAGGGGCCATGTTGCGTATCCCGGGTGCGAATGACCTGCGTCATCAAACGCCGGTAATGGCCGCTGCCCAAGTGGCACGCCACGCGGCCCAATGGCAGCCGGCCGGTCAAAAACCTCTTCAGGTCGCAGAAACGCCGGCCAGGCAGTACGGCCCGGTCGAGAGCGGCGAAACGCTGTCTGCAATCGCTGCGCGTGTCTTGCACGACGGTGCCACGATGAACCAGATGATGGTGGCGCTGTACGAATCCAACCGGCACGCCTTCGGTGGCAACATCAACGTGCTGCATGAAGGGGCCATGCTACTTATCCCTGCCGAGCATGCTCCGGGCCAGCTAACGCCGGAAACGGCAACGGCTGAGGTCGTCCGTCAAACGAAGGTATGGCAAACGGGCCGGCAGCAGTACACGTTACCCGATCTCCCCGACCCCAACATCATGGCATCGGTAGACGTACCTGTAGATTAGGTTTGTTACGTTTGGGGCCTGTCTCAACGCGCACTTTGAGCGCAGGCAGACTAATGGCGACCAGGTGCCAGCCACCCACCGCAACACTCGTCTGGCGAGATCCGAACTTGCGCGACCGCTAGCGAGCTCCAGCACAGGTCGAAGGGCAAAAAAAAGGCCCGCTGTTCAAGCGGGCCTCAGGCGTGATCAGTGAGCAATTGCCAGTGCGTATCCGGCAACCTCAACAACCCGCTCATACTAAGGCAATAACGCCGACTACCGACGTAACGATTGCCAACATCCAGAGAACACCGTAGCCGATCAACTTGTAATCAAGCTCTGGTACGTACTGCATGGTAGCCATGCTTTGCATAGTCAAGTACTGCATTTTACACCTCCAGGCGATTGCATAACTTGTGTCACATAACGAACTGCTTCTGCGTTCGTCAGAAGCAACGATACTTGGTGCTCGTTAATCAACAACTGCAAAGAATTAATGCGTGGGATGAAAAAAACTCACGACATAGTGCTGGCGCGGCCTGCAGCACGAATTGACTACAAACGCCGACGCGCGAAGTGCGACGGAGTTCACAATTGGTCGCCGGACAGGACGGTGTGTACCGGTTGTTTTGCGATAGCCGCTCGACGGCTGCAGGGAACAGGCCCCCTCGTACTGAACCACAAGAATTAACAGAAGTTGTGTGACCTGTTCACGGGGAACAACCCGGTAGTTCGACCGGCAAAAACTGGACGAACTCAGGCGATAATGCGGCTTCCCGTAAGTCCCTTTAACAACTTGCGTGGCGTTAACTGTGGCAGCAACAGCCGTCGGGTGGCCATCACCGCACGACCGACAACGTCGGCCGAATAGCGAAGCGGTTCGTTCGGGGATTCGAGACGCGCCATGGTCGCCTGGTAAACACCTTCCTTGGCCGCGGCCAGCAGCGGGGTGGCAACGACACTGTCACCCGCAACCAGCCAGGTCGTAATGTCACCAAAGGACACCAGCATTGGCATAGGTGTCGCCCGGAATCGCCTAAGTCGTCGATCACCCAACAGGCGTGTGATGTTGTCGCCCGCAACCTCGCCCATGTCCATTGCATAGTAGGCCTGCTTGCGGACCGGCGATGGCAAGCTTGCGCAATCTCCTGCGACAAAAATGTTGTCTGCGTAGAGACTCCTGAGCGTGTCATCTACCGGCAGCCAGTCATCGTCGGCGGCGTTGAGCCCGCTATCGCGCAGAAAATCGGGCAACGTCATCCCAGCGGACCAGATACACAGGTCTGCCGTCAGTTTTTCGCCGCTTGCGAGCGTTACGCTTCGCGCATCCACCTGCGTAACCGCGGCGCTCGTATGCACCGTCACCGGGTAAGGTGATAAGCGTTGCACAGCATCGTCGGCCAGCCCTGGCGGTTGCTGCGCGAGAAGGCGCGACTCGAGCTCGACAACGTGAATATTGAACTCGTCACCTTGCCCGCGTCGCCGCAATACCTCTCCCAGCGCTTCGACCCCGGAAACGCCGCCACCAACGATTACGACAGAGGCCCGCCGCTTGCGGCTCGTCAGCTTATCCAGCCGGTTCGCGATACGAACAGCATCGTCAACGAGACGCAGTCCCAGGGCGTGCTTTTCCGCGCCTTTGATACCGAACGTCGTCCTCTGACTGCCTGCGGCGATCAGGCACGCATCATAGGGCAGCAACAGTCCACCCTCGGTAGATACCGTGCTGCTGTCGCGGTCGATCCGCGTAACGACATCCTGCACGAAGCTATGCCCGTAACGGCCGACGCACTCTGCGCGTGGCAGCACAACGCCCGCACGGTCTTTCACACCCGAGAGTATTTCGTGGATATTGGGTGTCCATTCGAAGTCGGCGCGTGCATCGACCACGGTTACGTCGAAATCGCAAGAAAGTCGGGACGCCGCAACGAGGCCGGCGAAGTTACCGCCGATAATGACGACGCGTGATCTGGATGAAGACATGGCCGGGTAACCTGGGAACTGCGGTTCTGTGAATGTGGCGCGCGATTATAGCCGGGTACGATCCGGATTGTGAGCTGCGATTGGGACAGGCCTCGCTACGACCGGACTATAGTGGCCGAGTTGGCCGTTCTGGCATCACTGCCTATCGGTGATAGCGCTCACTTACTTGCCGCCTTGTCCAGCTGCTTTCGAATCAGTCGCGAGAGCGCCGCCAGCTCGAACGGCTTCTCGATAAGTGGAATATTTGCCTCAGTGTTATTGCGTCGAAACTCGAGAATCTCGTCTTTGGTGTAAGCGGACATATAAATGGCAACCGCAGCCGGCCGAAGCTTCAACGCCTTAGCCATGAACTTGGGGCCGCTGGTTTCCGGCATGACGACGTCAGACAAAATCACGTCGATGGCCCCAGGCTCGTCTTTGCACAGGCGAAGACCGGTGGCCCCTCCATTCGCCGTCAGCACCCGGTAACCGAGTGTGCCGAGACCCTCTTCAACGAATCGCCGGACCTGATCGTTATCTTCTACAACCAAAACGGTTGCGGAGCCTCTTTCGGGCGTCGTCGCTGTGGGCCTGGTCGGCGCTCTAACCTCGCGAAGCTCAGCGCGTGGCAAGTAAATTGCAAAACTCGTACCCACACCGGGGCTACTCTCGACGAGAACTATGCCGTTCGATGCCGTGACGATGCCGTGTACAGTCGAGAGCCCGAGACCTGTGCCATGACCCTTTTCCTTGGT
>CAYTTZ010000077.1:0-13935 GCA_964440945.1 uncultured Woeseiaceae bacterium | reverse complement strand
GCCATGAAGTCGCTGGCCTCGAGCAGGAACTCAAGAACGACGACCTGCACTCGCTGACGAGACGCCGGGTCGAGCGCTACAAGAAAGCCGTCGAGGATCACCGTCGCAGGCTCGGCAAGTTGCTCAAGCCCGTGGATATGCAGGCCTATCACGGCAGCTATGAGAGTTACCTGGCGCTGCGCACGCGGCTACCTGCTGACCAGGGACTGAATACCTACTACGCGAACATACATCGCGACTGGTCCTGGGGTGACAAAGAGAACAGCGCGTCGCTTAAGCAGATCCAGGCAGTCCTTCACGATCACGCCGAACTCGGCAACGTGCTGGTACTCGGTGCTGGTGCGGGCCGACTGGCTTACGATATTCACCGCAGCCTGAACTGCACGGCCACCGTCGCAATGGACTTCAATCCGCTGCTGATGCTTGTCGCGCAGGCGGTGACTCGCGGCGACAAACTGAAGCTGTACGAATTCCCCATTGCGCCGAAGGCGCTCGAGGACGATGCCGTGCTGCGGCCGTTGACCGCACCGGAGGTCCCTGAAGAGGGCTTTCACCTTGTCCTGGGTGACGCGCTACGCCCGCCTTTTCCGGACAAGAGCTTTGATACGGTCGTGACTCCGTGGCTGATCGACATCATCACTGAGGATCTGCCCGTGCTGGCGGCGCGCATCAACAACCTGCTTGCTGACAATGGCCGCTGGGTCAATTTTGGTTCACTGGCGTTTTCCAGCCCGCAACAATCCCGACGTTACAGTCCCGAGGAAACCAAGGCAATCGTCGCGGAATGCGGCTTTTCAGATCCTTACGTTTCGCAGAAGACGATTCCCTATATGTGCTCACCCGCGAGTCGACATGGCCGGCAGGAAAAGGTTTTTTCGTTCTCAGCGTACAAAGAGCGCGAGGTCGTGAAGCCCGGACGCTACAAGGCTTTGCCCGACTGGCTCGTAACCGGCAAGGAGCCAGTGCCGCTGTCGACGTCGTTCAGGACGCAGGCGATGACGACCCAGGTCTACTCGTTCATGATGTCGCTGATAGATGGCAAGCGCTCCATAAAGGACATGGCTTCGGTGCTTGCCAAACAAAAGCTCATGAGCAAAGAAGAGGCCGAACCGGCTATCCGCTCGTTCCTGACCAGGATGTACGACGACTCGCAGAAACAGTCAGGCTTCTGACGGCTCTGGCACCTGAATACGAGCCTTGAGGTAAGCGCCTATGCGCTTGATGGCGCGTCGGCTCTCCGGCATCTTGCCGATGAACAGCTGGAACACGTGCCACATCCCAGGCCAGATTTCGATCTCAACGTCCAAACCTGCGGCTTTCATCTTCTCGGCGAAACGCGTCGAATCGCTCAACAGGATTTCGTCATCGCCGACCTGAATGAACGTCGGTGGCAGACCCGCGACATTGGCAAACACCGGGGAGATGAGTGGGTTTTGAAGATCGACGCCCTCGCCACAATAGTGGTCGGCAACGATATGCATGTCTTTCGCATCGAACCAGGGGTCCTGCTCCGCGCGCGTGGTTGCCGATTCTCCGCTTGCCGTCACATCGAGATACGGCGACAGCAACACGGCTGCCGCCGGCATCGGCAGGCCCTCGTGGCGCAGCGATAGCAGCGTCGCCACGGTCAGGCCACCACCGGCAGAATCGCCACCGATGAATATATCGGCGGCACTGAATCCGTCTTCCAGCAACGAGCGGTAGACGCCAACGGCATCATCTATCGCCGCGGGAAACGGGTCCTCCGGTGCGAGCCGATATTCGGGCACCAGCACATTGATGCCTGCCGCTCGCGCGATGTGGCTGACCATCTGTCGGTGCGTCCGACAGCTGCCCACCAGGTAGGCGCCGCCGTGCAAATACAGGAGCACCTTGCCAGCCGCTGCGTGCTTCGGTCGCAGCCACTCGGCGGCGAGGCCATTGACCGTAGTAGGTTCGACAGAAACGCCCAGAGCGCGCTTCAGAAACCGGCTGATCTTGTTCAACCGTTCGCGCATGTCCGCGATGTGCGCGATATCTACGGTTGAGGTATCGATGCCCTTCACGAATCGGGACGTGATCCGGCGGATGAGTCTTGCTCGCCAACTGATTTTCAAACATCAATCTCCACTTTCGAATAGCGGCTATCATAGGCCGAATTCAATGTCGGGAGTATACGAATGAATGCACTGCGGACGCCGGAGGCTCGTTTCGAGGACCTGCCCGATTACGATTTCGTCGAAAACTACCTGGATGTCGACGGCCTGCGCATGCATTACGTCGATGAGGGTCCGCGCGACGGCAACGTCGTCTTGCTGCTGCACGGCGAGCCCAGCTGGTCGTACCTGTATCGGTTCATGATTCCACCGTTGCGCGACGCCGGCCTGCGCGTGATTGCACCGGACCTGATTGGCTTCGGCAAGTCGGATAAACCAGCCCGCAAGAGCGACTACAGCTATGCCACCCACGTCGCCTGGATGCGCGAGTTCATCGACACGCTGGACCTCAAAGACATCACGCTATTCTGCCAGGACTGGGGCTCGCTCATCGGCCTGCGCGTGGCAGCGGAAAACGAGCAGCGATTTGCGCGGATCGCACTGGGTAACGGCGGCCTGCCCACGGGCGACCAGGAGATGCCCAAGGCATTCACAATCTGGCGGGCTTTTGCTCGCTACAGCCCGTGGTTTCCTGTCGGAAAGATCATCCAGAAGGGCACCGTGACGGTGCTGTCAGACGAGGTCGTTGCCGCCTACGATGCACCCTTCCCTTCGGCGCGTCACAAGGCCGGCGCTCGTGCGTTTCCGACGCTGGTTCCCGTAACCCCTGCCGATCCCGCCAGCGGCGCAAATCGCGAGGCGTGGAAAATCTTTGCCGCCTGGCAGAAACCGTTCCTGACGACCTTTAGCAACAGGGATCCGATAACACGTGGTGGCGAGAAACCCTGGCAGGAGACCGTGCCGGGAGCGAAGAATCGGGAACACGTAAAAATAAAAAACGCAGGTCATTTCCTGCAGGAGGATAAAGGCCCGGAGCTCGCCGAAATTCTTATCGCTTTCGCTAAGAACGAAATGTAGGAGCGAGACCTGGCGCCGGTGATATTCGTTCGTAAGATGTAGAAGCGCGCCGTTGCGCGCAAAGTCGTAGTGGGGCCTTAAAAGACGCGTCCATAAGTGTCACGCGCCAGCGCGCGCTCCTACGGATCTACTTTTCCAAATACTGCAGTTTGTCCGTCACGTCGCGCCACTCGTCGGCATCGTCCGGCGGATCCTTCATCTCGGTGATGACGGGCCAGTCCTGGGACAAATCGGCGTTCAGCTGCATGAAATGTTCCTGGCCGGCCGGAAGCTCGTCCTCAGAATAAATGGCCTCGACCGGACATTCCGGCTCGCACAAGGTGCAGTCAATGCACTCGTCCGGATCGATCACCAGAAAATTCGGGCCCTCATGGAAACAGTCCACGGGACAAACCTCAACACAATCAGTGAGTTTGCACTTGATACAGGATTCTGTGACCACGAATGTCATGCTGGGTACCTCTTGTTCCGGAGCCGGTAAACTATGCGAAGTGACGCCGCTAATCAAGCCGGAAATTGGCGCGCTTATGCCGCTCGGACCGGTCGCGCTCGGCGGTCGATACGCGAACCTGTTCCCCGCAATGACCTGCGGACTCAGGCTTTGATCCACCGTTCTGCCGCGCACTTCGCGGCACCGTCGTCTTCGAGCTTCAACAGGTGTGCGAGCAATGAACGTTCGGCCCAGCCATACAGCTTCTTATCGACGTCTTTATAGACGTGGGGCACGAGCTCTCGTGCAGTGAGATTCGGGTTCGCCACCAGCGCCGCGATGACCTTGCTTTCCCTTTCGAGACGATGATCGACGACCCAGTCGATGAGCCTTTCCGGATCCTCGATGAGCTCACCGTGACCCGGGGCAAGCGCGTCGCAGTTGAGTTCTTTTACGCGCCGCAAGGAGTGCAGGTAATGCTTCATGTTGCCGTCAGGTGGATCGATTACGACAGTCGACCCATCGATCACATGATCGCCAGTGAACAACCAGTTCATTCCAGCATGGCGATAACAAAAATGGTTCGACGCATGACCCGGCGTGTGAACGGCATCGATTACAAACTCGTCGGTCACAAGCTGGTCGCCGTCACGAAGCACGCTATCCGCCTTGAACGTAGCGTCCTGGTGCGGGCCCTCAGGGGCCGGCATGCCGAGCAATTCCGCGCCTGTCGCCTGCGCCAGCAAGCTTGCTCCGGGTGAGTGATCGGGATGCGTGTGCGTAACGAGTATCCAGCGTATTGGCCCATTGGCAATCTGCTGAATCAGCTCCAGGTGGCTTGCAATGACTGGCCCCGGATCGAGAACGGCGACCTCCTTGCTGCCGAACAAATAGGTGTTGGTACCGGGCCCGGTCATCATCGACGGATTGGGGGCGACTACTCGACGAATACCTGGTGCCAGCTCACTTTGCGCGGGCATTTTGGGCCCGAACGGACTCACGATTTTGCGCCCGGATAGTCCTTCTCGCCAGGGAGCACAACCTCCCGCTTGCCGTCTCGCATGATGATCGCCGGGGCCATGCTGGTAACGCCCCACTCGACGCAGGACTTCGCCCAGTCGACGAGTGCCTCCAGCGTCTTGTGCCTTGCGATACTCTCGAGCGTCTTAACGGTTGGGAAATGCAGTTTGACGACGCCCTGCCTGCCCGCGTCCAGCATGTCGTGCGCACTTATCCAGCGCGAATCGGTAAGTTCGCCGCCACAATGCTCAGCCTCCTGCCCTTGCGGAATTTCTGCAAGGAAAAAGCGTGTCGAATAGCGCTTCGGTTCCGATACTGGCGTGACCCAGTGGCTGAAATAGTGAAGCTGGTCGCAGTGCAGCTCGAGATCATTTCGGGTAACGAAGTCGGCCCAGCACTGGGAGCCGTCATTCAATGCATCGCGAACCGCGATGAGGTCTTCGTCAACATTGTCGACGTCGGCAAGCAGCACACCGGATTCTTCGAAGAGTTCGCGGATGGCTGCGCTATAGAGCTCCAGTCCGTTTTCCTTGACACCCAGTCGTGAGTCCGCCTGTAGCGCGGTCACTCCAGTGCAGGAGTCGTGTACGCCCGCATCGTCCTGGTCAACAACGCCCCCTGGAAACGCGTAGGCTGCGCCAAACGACGAGGCTTCGTGCCGCCGCACCATGAAGAGCTCTGGCTCGTTCACCCCGGCGCGAACAACGACGACGGTGGAAGAGGGTCGTGCCGGTGCGATATCAGTCAACGCCAACATACTCCGCGTTACCGGTATCGACGTATGCCTGTAATCGTCTGAGGGCATCGGCAATTACGGAGTCTACGGGACCGGCGAGGGTATCGAGACCACCAGCGCGATAACCACCGACGGCATACGTGAACGTGATCTTCGTATTGTCCTCGGCTTCGTCAAACTCCCAGGTCATATTGCCTTCAACACCCATGAGGCCCAGCGGTCCCAATCCGCCGGTCAATCGCAGAATCGTGTGCGGAAAGATAGTCGTCACTGTCATATGAACAACACCAGCGTTCTGTCCCAGGGTCTCGCAAAAACATCCCTGTGGCTTCGCGTCGATGTGCAGCCGGCCGGCATCGCCCGATATGGTGTGATCGGGATTCCACCACTTGCCAATGTCTTTGATTGCGGCATTCCAGGCATCTTCGCGGCTTGCGTCAACGACGAGCTGGCTCGCTATTTTGAAGCCAGTCGCGTCCGCACTCTCGACTTCGGCAGCAGCCGGCTGGAATGCGGCTACAGCCATTACGGCAACAAGATAAATGAATCGCATAGGCGCTCTCGAACACGGAGCCCTAGCTTACCGCAAACTCGCGGCAGACTCAGAGCAGCGAAATGGCGAGGAATACGGTGCTGACGAGAGCGATGCCGAAGTAGATTTTCTTCCAGATTGTCATTGAAACCGTCCAATAAAGTGACAAGATCAGCCTGACTGTATTGTTGACTGCCCTGCATGAATGGGGGCTGAAGCAATCAGGAAAACCGCAAGTCGTTGAAATATTAGTATTTTCTGAGCAACCGGGTAGTATTCAGAGACCATGGAAGAAGACCTTCGCGTCGTATTCGAAAGCCGTAATCGGCAAAGCTGCCGTGATCGGGCGCTGGTGCTTGCAGCAGCCCATATCCCTCACCAGATGATTGACGACGGAGTGAGCGCGGCCCTCGTCGTGCCCGCCGAGTTTTCCGTGCCGGCCGTTGAGCAGCTGCGACTCTACGACGATGAGAACCCGCCGCTGCGCCGGCGGCCTCCAAAGAAGATCCACTACCAGGACGCCGTGCCGGGAATCGTGGCCTACGTGCTGGTGATCAGCATCGTCGCCTGGCTGGCCGGATATTCCGCTTTTGGACACAACTGGTTCGAAGCCGGCCGTGTTGATGGCGCTTTGATGCGTGGCGGCGAATGGTGGCGCACGATAACTGCGCTGACACTGCACTCCGGCGCCAGGCACCTGGTCGGAAATCTCGTGTTTGGTGTCCTGTTCGGACTGTTCGCCGGGCGCTTGCTGGGCTCCGGCGTTGCCTGGCTGGCGATCGTTGTCGCTGCGGCAAGCGGCAACGCCGCAAACACGCTGTTGCTCGAATCTACGCACCGTTCGATTGGTGCATCAACCGCGGTGTTCGCTGCGCTTGGGCTGGTTGCGGGTTTCGTCTGGCGTGGCAAATTGATGGCACAGGACAGATGGTCCTATCGATTTGGGCCGATCGTCGGCGGCCTGGCGCTGCTGATGTATACCGGGACCGGAGGGCCGGATACGGATATCGGCGCGCACCTGCTCGGATTTGTCGGCGGCTTTCTTTTCGGGATGCTGCTCATTGCGCTGGGACCCGTGCCAACCGACCGGCGCTCCCAGACCGTAGCCGGCGCCCTTGCTCTACTGATCGTGGCAACGAGCTGGCTCGTCGCGCTGCAAGTCTGATATCGGCCCGCAATCATGTAATATTCGCCGCCGGGGAGTTCTCCGGGGTCACAGACGCCAATAATGAAAAATTTTCTGCTGTTCATTGTGTTGCTGACGCTCGGCGCTATGACGGTGCTGTGGGTCCGATACGGTGGTGGCAACCCCTATCCGGATCTGACAACCAACCCGGCGATGGCGGCGTCATCGCTGGAGGAAGTGCTGTCATTCCCGGAGCCGATTGGCAACGTCGCCGTCAGCAGCGACGGCAGAATTTTTTTCACCGTGCACCCTGAATCGAGACCGGATGGCAACAAGCTGCTCGAATTCGTTGCTGGTGCAGCTGTCCCCTATCCGACGACTGCCGCACAGCTGGAGTTGTTCGACAGTGTGCTTGGTATAGCGATCGATCGTCGCAACAGACTTTGGACGATCGACCACGGAAACCACGGCCTCCGAACCGCACGCATCGTCGGCATAGACCTCGAAACCGGCGAGATAGTGCGCAACCAGGCTTTTGACGATTCGCTGGCACCTGCCGGGTCCTTACTGCAGGACCTGCAGGTCAGTGCCGACGGGAACACCATTGTCATTGCCGACACCAGCGTCTGGCGCAAGACGCCCGCGCTCATCGTATACGACGTAGAGACTGGCCAGGCACGCCGTGTGCTCGAGTCGCACAGGAGCGTCTCGGCAGAGCCCTATGTCATTCGAACGGAAAACCGGGAGATGAAGTTTCTCGGTGGCGCGGTTGCCATGCGCGGGGGCGTCGATGGTATCGCCCTGGGACCCGAGTGGCTGTATTTCGGAGCGCTCACTGGCTCGGGGCTCTATCGAATCAGGCTCGACGACCTGCGAGACTTCGACCTGCCACAACAGCAGATCGCAAATCGCGTCGAGCGTTTCTCGGACAAACCGCTCAGCGATGGTTTAAGCACCGATACCGACGGCAACGTCTACATTACGGACATCGAACATAACGCCATCTTCATCGTGGGTGCCGAGCTGGCACTGACAACCCTGATCCAGTCCGGATCAATACGCTGGCCGGATGCGCTGTCATTCGGCCCGGACGGATATCTCTATGTTGCTGACAGCGCGCTTCAGCAAGTGATTCTTCAATCTTCAGAAAATATCGACGCGTCGGGCCCCTACCGCATATTCCGCTTCAAACCCGGCTATGACGGTTTTCCCGGCCAGTAAACCGCAAGGACTCAAGTTATGAACGAAAACGCTACAGGCGCCAACGGATTCAGCCTGGACGGCATCCTCGAATTCCTCAAGAACAACGGCATCGATTCAACGACCGTCGTTGGGCTGGGCAAAAACCTGCTTATCGCACTTGTAATTTTTTACGTCGGGCGGCTCGTCATCGGACTGGTGGTCCGCGCACTGCACAAGGTGATGCAAAAGAACGACGTCGACGAAACGCTGGAGACCTTTGTCTGCAATCTTGTGCGTATGGTCTTGCTGGTTGTTGTCATCATTGCCGCGATAGGCGCTCTGGGCATCGAAACAACGTCGTTTATCGCCATCTTCGGTGCCGCCGGCCTTGCCGTCGGTCTGGCGCTGCAAGGGTCTTTGTCGAACTTTGCCTCCGGGGTACTCATCGTGCTGTTTCGTCCGTACAAGGTAGGCGATTTCATCGAGGCGGCGGGCATCAATGGCGTCGTCGAGCAGGTACAAATTTTGACGACGATCCTGAAAACCGGCGACAACAAGCAGGTTATCGTTCCCAACAGCCAGATAATGGACAGCATTATCACGAACTACTCGGCGAACGATACGCGCCGGGTCGACATGGTTGTTGGCGTCAGTTACGACGATGACCTGGACAAGGTGCGACGAACGCTCGAAGAGCTGGTTGCGGCAGACGAACGAATTCTTGATGCGCCCGCCTGCACCATCGCAGTTTCAGCGCTCGCTGACAGCAGCGTCAATTTTGTCGTGCGGCCGTGGGCGAAGACGTCGGACTACTGGGGCGTCATGTTTGACCTGACCGAGGCGATCAAGAAGCGCTTCGACAAGGAAGGCATCTCCTTCCCGTTTCCGCAGCAGGATGTGCACTTGTACAAGGCATCCGCCTACTAGCACGTCTAGTCTTCGGTATCGGGCTCGATAAAGCACCATTTCAGTTTAGGCACGCGGGCTTTCAACTCGCGCTCGAGGGCGTTGATGCTCGCCACGGCATCGTTGACGTTCAGCGTGCCGTCAAGCTTCATCTTCGCCACCAGCATGGTGTCGGGACCGAACTGAATCGTGATGGTATTCAATACACATTCGATATTTTCCTGGTCGCAGATAATCGCGTCGATCACCGCCTGAATCTCAGGGTCCGCTGACCGGCCGACCAGCAGCGACTTGACTCGCCAGGCGACGAAGCCCGAGACCACGAGCAGCACGACGCCGATGCATATGGAGCCGATCGCATCGAATACCGGGTTGCCGGTGAGGTTCGCGAGGACCAGGAAGAAACGTGCCAGAACCAGGCTGAGCTATGCGCCGATATCTTCGCCGAGAACGACCACCAGCTCCGAGTTCCTCGTATGCCGCAGCCATTCGCCCAAAAGGCCGCCCGGCGCGGACTTTTTTTATCTCCCGCAGCGCACCAAAGAGTGAGGCGGCCTCCAGCAGTATGGCCAGCACCAGGACGATGATCGCGATCCAGGTCTGTGACAGGGGCTCCGGGTTCGTGAGCTTGTGATAACCCTCGTAGATAGAGAAAAGCCCACCCAGGCTGAACAGCAGGATGGCGACGATAAAACTCCAGAAGTAACTGAGTTTGCCGTAGCCCAGCGGATGTTCATCGTCCCGGGGGCCGCTGGGGTTGTTTCAGCCCCAGGTATAGCAGGACCTGGTTACCGGTATCCGCATAGGAATGGATGGCTTCGGCGAGCATGCTCCCGGAGCCTGTGATAACGGCGGCCCAGCTCTTTGCGGGCGCAATGCCCAGGTTGGCGAGAAAGACGTACATGATCGCGCGAACCGTTGAGTCGTGTGAAGTTCCAACCATGTCTGGCCCTTGTCAACCGAACCCCGACCAGGCGCGTTAACGCTATGATGCCATGCTCGGTACTGCGAACGATGCGGAGGAGTCCGCGCTGGCAGTAAGAAATGCTCAATCAGGACGATCAAATCGATGAAAAATAGATACTTGTTGTGGCTGGCCCCGATCGCTACCGCCGCTCTCGTCGCTGCCTGCGCTGCCCATCCCGACCCGATCATTGATATGAAAGGCGTCGACCCTAACGCACTGGCTCAGGACTGGGACGAATGCGAAGGCTATACCGAGGAAATCCTCATCAGTCAGGGCATCGCAAAAGGAGGCGCGACCGGTGCGGTTGTCGGTGCCCTTGGCGGCGCTATCGACGGCGACGTCGGAGGTGGCGCCGCGGGCGGAGCGCTGTACGGCGGGACCCGCTCAGGTCTGGACGCCGATCGCGAAAAACAGAAGGTATTCAAGCGGTGTCTGCGTGGCCGCGGCTATCGGGTCCTGAATTGACGACAGTCGCTTGACCGCCGCCAGGTAAATCGATACTGTTTATTTATACAGTAGTGGATTATGAAATGCCTCGCAAACAGGGACACAAGGGCCGCGGCGCAATCTCAGCGCCCGACGGCCGATTCAGCGCTCGTCCAGTGGATTACGACGATGCGGAGGCACACGCTCGCGGACAGATTGCTCCGGCAACCAGGATCCGCGCTATGCCTGCCAGCCGAATCATTAGCAGCAATAACTCGCCCGATGTGCCTTTTGATCGCTCGATCAACCCATACCAGGGCTGCGAGCACGGTTGTGTTTATTGTTACGCGCGGCCCACTCATAGCTACCTAGATTTGTCGCCGGGGCTCGATTTCGAAACGCAGATTTTCTACAAGCCGAATGCCGTCGCGAAGCTGCTCGAAGCATGGGAAAAACCCGGCTACGATTGCAAGCCGATTACGCTGGGCGCGAACACTGACCCTTATCAACCCGCTGAGCGACAGCTCGCGCTGACTCGCGACCTGCTGACGGTTTTTCTTCAGCACCGGCACCCCGTCACCATCATCACCAAGGGCCCGCTGGTTTGTCGCGACATCGATTTGCTGGCCGAGCTGGCAGCGTCACGTATGTGCTCAGTCGCGATCAGCCTGCCAACGCTGGACCCCGACCTGAAGCGCATCATGGAACCGCGTGTCCCATCCGCTACATCGAGATTGAAAGCGATTGGTGCGCTCAGCGCCGCCGGAATACCGACTAGCGTGCTGGTTGCGCCGCTGATTCCCGCTATAAACGACCACGAGCTCGAGAGCATCCTGCGGTCCGCCGCCTCGGCCGGCGCTCAAGAAGCCCGGTATATCTTCCTGCGCTTGCCGCATGAACTAAAAGCGATCTTCGCCGACTGGTTGAGCGCGCATTTTCCGGACCGGGCGGAGCGCGTTTCCAGCCTGATCCGTCAGGCTGGCGGGGGCCGTGAATATGACAGCCGATATGGTGTGAGGCAGACGGGACGCGGACCGTATGCCGAGATGCTTGCCAGCCGTTTCGCTGCTGCCAGCCGACGGTTCGGGTTGCAGCCGCATGCCCGCCAGGAACCCCTCGATTGCGGCCAGTTCCTGAAGCCGGGACAACAGCAGCTGGGCCTGCCTTTCTAGACTGCCGTCAACGGCTACCGCGACGCGGGACCGCGCGGTATAGTTGCTCAAGTCGCGAGTACGTTGGCGACGCGAACTAATCATAAGAGAGCAGGTCTGAATAAGATCCTGCATCGCGACAATACAGGCAACCCAATTCAACGATTCGCATGACCAAGCCATTGAATTTCAAAGTTTTCATTCTTGCTGCAGCAGCAATAGCGACAACCTCGTCGGCCCAGGTTGAGCCGCCCGAGCGGGATGACGAGGCCAGCCCGCTGGACCAGGTGGTACCGGTGGCCGGGGAAGAAGCGGCCGCGGCGCAGGAAGACGACCGCAGTCTCGAACAGAAGCTCGGCGAGGAGTTCGATCGGTATCGCCGATTGATGGACGAAGAGGCAATGGACGAGGCTGACGCTTCGGCAAAGCGCATCGTACAGATGGTCATCCGTCTATACGGTCCGCAGTCCATCGAAGCCTCCAAAGCGCTGAACAACCTTGCGATTGTTCAGAGCCGCAATGAGCAATACGACGCGGCAGCCCAGAATTTCCAATCGGCTGTGGAGATCATTGAAACGGTCGAGGACCGGCTCAACGAAAAGCTCGTCAATCCGCTGACAGGTCTCGGCAATGCGCAGCTCAAGAAAGGCCGCCCGGACCTCGCGGTGGCGACCTACAATCGAGCCCGGCACATCACGCACGTCAATGAGGGACCGCATAACATCCAGCAGGTAGAGATACTCGAGGCGTTGGCACAGGCAACTATGATGGCCGGCGACAGCAAGAGCGCACGCGAGGTGCTCGATCGCATGCACGCGTTGAACGTGCGGTATTTTGCCGGAGACAACCTGGCGTTAGTTCCGTCCCTGATGCGTCGTGCAAGCTGGCAACACGCCGCCCGCTACTTCAACGATGAACGCGCCACCTATCGGCGCGTCATCCGCATCATGGAGAGTGTGCTTGGTAAGGAAGACCCGCAGCTTATCCTGCCACTCAGCAAGCTTGGAGAGTCCTTCTATTTCGTCGATATAGAACAGGGAGAGATGCAACAACGCGGCCTGGTTGCGACCGGTGAGACCTACTTCCGGCGAGCGGTGAGAATTGCCGAAGCGACACCCGATATTCCATGGCGTGAGTTCGCCCGCGTGCAGCTGGCGCTTGCTGATCACCACATCTACACGCAGTCCTATAACCGGGCCCGAAGCATTTACAGCGATGTATGGAACCTGATGTCCGGGGATGAAGAACAACTCGAAATGCGCAAAGAGGTCCTCGAAAAGCCGGTGGTGCTGGTCGAAGATACTATTCCGAAGTACGCATTCAGTGGTGGCGACAAGATCGCAGACGATGAAGAGCTGCTGACCGGCACGATCCGTGTCGATTACACGGTTTCAGAACGCGGCAGGGTCAGGAACATACGCACCGAGGCCATGCCAGAGGAATTCACCGACATGCAGCGCATGGTGCATCGAGAGATTCGTCGGCGCGTATTCAGACCACAGGTGAGCGACGCAGGGTCGCGCGAGTCTGATACCCTCGTTTTTGAACACCAGTTCTTCTACCGTCAGGCCGACCTGGACGCACTCACCGGAAAAGCCCAGCAGACGGTGGAACCCTCAAACTAAGCACCAGAAACCCGAAGAACTCTCAAAACAATGAAGAAACTGACAATTCCCGCCAGCAGCGAGGCACTGGCAGGGCGCGACGTGCCGATGACGGTGCCGGAACATCACTTTGTCAATGGCGCGCCGCTCCGTGGCCCATTCCCGGAACCACTGCGGCAAGCCGTTTTTGCCCTGGGGTGTTTCTGGGGAGCCGAGCGCGTGTTCTGGCAGCTGGACGGCGTTTTTGTTACCTCGGTCGGTTACGCCGGCGGCATAACGCAGAATCCGACCTATCAGGAGGTCTGCTCCGGCGACACCGGGCACACGGAAGTTGTCAGTGTCGTGTTCGACCCTGAAAAGACGAGTTACGAGACGCTTTTGAAGACGTTCTGGGAAGATCATAATCCCACGCAAGGTATGCGCCAGGGCAACGATATTGGCACACAGTATCGCTCAGCCATTTTCACCCTGAACGATTCGCAACAGGCGGAGGCGCGTCGCTCGATGGCCGCGTACCAGGCCAGGCTGGACGAAGCGGGTGTCGGGACCATAACGACAGAGATCCTGCCTCTGGATACGTACTATTATGCCGAAGACTATCACCAGCAATATCTTGCCAAGAATCCCGGCGGCTACTGCGGCCTGGGCGGCACTGGTGTAGCTTGCCCGACAGGCCTTAACATCGAAGAACAGTCGGCGTAGCCCTCACCTCATTTCACTACAAGGAAAGTCCATTGGCCGCTATCAGGAAGAAGCAAGCAAAGCCGCGAAAGCCAAGTCGTAAACAAGCAGAAGATGCGGT
>CAYTTZ010000076.1:0-13985 GCA_964440945.1 uncultured Woeseiaceae bacterium | reverse complement strand
ACTTTTTACCCTGTTGCTGTCGATAGGATCGTCTTTTTACACGGCCTCGGCCGATAGCAGCCCCTGGGTTGGTAAACTGGTGAACGAATGCTACTGACCCAAAGGAGACGGTCGCTGGATAGGTCCGTATCAGACACCGAAGCGCCAGGTTTCGGGACAAGCGGACATTTGGGCAGGGGAAAGGCGAGACTCGGGGTACTGTGCTATTTCAAGCGAATGCGACTGATTACTGCTTGAACAGCACAAAGCAAGCTCCCGCTACCAGGCCAAATATCCGGGGCCGTGTCTTGTTCGGGTTACGCTGCCCAATTTCTACATGAGTAAGTTTCAAAAGCGCCGGCAAGCGGCCTATTCGCAGCCGTAGCCACCCGTGCGTTGTAGTCACATACAAACACGACAGTGGCGTGTAGCGGCGATGTCAGCTGCCAGACGGGTATTGCTCCGCAAGCGCCTGCAGGCGCTGCATGCGATCAGCGCAGGCACGCCGCGTTGCGCTGAGGTCGATGTTGTCGTTATCGAATCGGCGCTGCCGCTGATAGTACTCCGCCGGGTCGGTGCCGTCGGGCTCGACGTTAATGCGATAGGTCGCGCCGTCATAAACCTCGTACAGCGGGAACAGCCCGCTTGCGACTGCGAGGCGCACCAGTTTCACGGAATCGGCCGGCTCGGACTTCCAGCCGGTGGGGCAGGGCGAGTGCAGCAACAGGAAGCGCGTTCCTTCGATCGACAGTGCCGTTGAGATCTTGCGAGCGAAATCGTCCGGGTGCGCAATAGACAGCGTGGCGGCATACGGAATTCGATGCGCGGCCATGATCGACATGATGTCTTTCTTGTCCTGTGACTTGCCTCGTGGCGTGGTTGTCGTTCGGGCGCCGGCAGGGGTTGCGGACGAGCGTTGCCCGCCCGTATTGCCGTAGATCTCGTTGTCGTAGCAGATGTAGATGATGTTCTCGTTGCGCTCCGCGGCCGCCGACAGCGTGCCAAGGCCGATATCGTAGGTGCCGCCGTCACCCGCCCAGCAAATCACCTGGCCAGACTCGCCGTTGAGATCACGAATAGAAGCAACGCCCGAAGCTACCGCCGGTGAGGACGCAAACGTCGTCGCGATCGTCGGGACACCATAGCTGGTCGTCGGAAACGCACCCGCGGTAACGATTCCACAACAGGCCGGGATCACCAGCGTGCAGGTCTCGCCGGCGTCAGCGAGCGCCCGACCCAGGAGGGTCAAGCCAACGCTCATGCCGCAGCCGCCGCAGTTGGTGTTGCCGGGGCGCAGCAGGCATTCCTCGGAGCGATGAATCGTGGCGGTCGCAGTCATTGCAAGCTCTCCTTGCCGGCGTCGATGCCCATCCAGACGGGCTCGCCGACATCAGATCGCGATGTCAGGTCGGCCAGAACGTCGTCAATCACGGCCGGTGTCACGTCGCCGCCACACAATCCTGTGAGATAGTTTTGGATCAGCACATCGTCACGGTGGCCTTGAAACGCGGCCCGGGTATCCTGCCAGAATATGCCGCCAACGCCGGCCGCGTAATTGCGGTCCAGCACTGCAATACGGGACGCCGATTGACAGGCCTCGCGCAACGCTGCCGCGGGAAACGGCCGAAACATCTTTAACTTCACAAGGCCGATCTTTTCGCCTGCTGCGCGCCGCCGCCGCACGACTTCGCGTGCCGTGGTGGCTATCGTGGCGCTGGCAATGAGAACCAGTTCGGCGTCATCGGTCTCGAATGTTTGCAGCATGTCACCGGGGTCGCGGCCGAAAATTTCGGTAAAGCTCTGACGGCACTCCTGGTACACGTCCGGAACACGCTTCATCGCCTCGTCGATCTCGAGTCGCATCGACAGGCCCTCATGCGGCCAGGCGAGGCCGCCGAGTGTGCGTGCGTCGCCACTGCGCATGCGATGCGGCAGGTCCAGATCCGGCAGGAAACGATCGACCTCGGCCTGTTCGGGGAGTGCGGTCTCGGTCTGTGTATGCGAGACGATGAACGCATCCATGCACGTCAATACCGGCAACAAGATGCGCCGATCTTCCGCCAGCCGGAAGGCAAGCAGCGTCGTATCGAGTACCTCTTGATTATTTTCGCAATAGAACTGCAGCCAGGCGAAATCCCTGAACATCAGCGTGTCGCCCTGGTCCGCCCAGATGTTCCATGGAGGACCGAGGGTGCGGTTGACGGCGACCATTACGATCGGCAGCCGGTAATAGCCGGCTACCATGATGTTCTCGGCCATGTAGGCCAGACCATTGGAGGAGCTTGCCGTAAAGGAACGCGCGCCACTCATCGATGCGCCCATCGACACAGCCATCGCGCTGTGTTCGCTCTCGACTGGCACTACCCGGCCTTTGCTGAAGGGAAACCTGGCGACGTATTCGACAATCTCGGTCTGCGGGGTGATCGGGTAGATTCCGCAGGCGGCGCCCCGGGCGTTTCGATTTGCCTCGCCGGCGAGACTCAATGCGTAGCCGGCGGCGTGGTTTCCAGTAATGACTTCTAAAGGCATTATTGCTCTCCGTTCCGGCTAAAGATGGCTCATAAAGATGACGTTGCGTGGGCACTCCGCTACGCAGACACCGCAGCCCTTGCAGTAGCCGTAATCGAACTCCAGCCGGTGACCCACGCGTTTCAGAACGCCTTCGGGACAATAGGTGCAGCAAAAGTCGCACTCGTTACAGACGCCGCAGGACAAGCAGCGAGCTGCTTCTGCCGTGTCTTCCAGACCCATGTGCACTTCATCGAAGGTTGAGCGTCGTTTCGCAACGCCGAGCGAATCGCCTTCAGCGAACGGCTGGCGTTCGAACAGGTGCAGTTTCATGGCGTCGGCCCGAATGACCTCGTCGCGCCAGACATCGACATCGCGGAGCGCATCGGCGTGTTCGGTGATGCGGACTTCCTCCCCGCTTAGCACGCCGTGAATATGCAACGCCGAGCGTCGGCCGCTGCCAATCGCGCCAGCCACCGAACCATCGCCCGTGGCGAGATCGCCGATTGCGAACAGCGGCGTCTCCAGCAGGCCAAGAAGTTGACTTCCTTCTCTGACCTCAGTGCCCTCGGGGAATACCGACAGGTCGGGCGATTGCCCGAGTGCGAGGATCACCCTGTCGCAGTCGAGATCGAAGTCCGAGCCTGGTATCTCTATCGGCGCACGACGCCCGGACTCGTCCGGCTCGCCGAGTTGCATGCGCCGGCAGGTGAGGCGATGGCGTCGTCGAGCGCCGTCGTCAGGCTCCGCGCTCAGGGATATCGGTTGCGTCAGGAATTCAATGGTGATGCCTTCCTCCAGCGCCTCGTCTATTTCTTCGCCGATGGCAGGCATTTGCTCACGTGTACGGCGATAGATCACGCGTACTTCGGCGGCACCCAGACGCAATGCGGAACGCGCGGCATCGATCGCCGTATTGCCGCCGCCGATAACGAGTACATCGTCGCCGTCCACACGCACGTCACCATTGTGAACCTGATCAAGAAAATCGATGCCCTGAACGACGACCTCGGTTGCACCGATACCCAATCGCAGATCTCGTTGTTCCTGCAGGCCCGTGGCAACAAGCACGGCATCGTGATCGCGTGCCAGGTCGAGCAGTGCCTGGCGATCGACCCTTTTGTCCGTCACCACGTCAACGCCGAGACTGAGTATTCGGCCGATTTCACGCGCCACCACGTCTTCGGGCAGCCGAAACTCGGGGATCCCGGTTCTTAGCAGGCCGCCGACTTCCGGTCCCGACTCGAATACTGTGACTTGGTAGCCGAAGCGTGCGAGATGGTAAGCGGCTGTCAGCCCGGCCGGTCCGGATCCTACTATCGCGATTCGTTCGTCGCGTTCCGCGAGCGGTTCGGGCGTTACGTGACCATGATCGCCCGCATAGCGTTCCAGTTGGCGCACGTTGACCGCGCCGTCGAGCTCGATACGGTTGCACAATTCCATGCAAGGGGCAGGGCAGGCCCTGCCGCAGATTGATGGGAACGGTGTCGTGCGCAGCAGGATCTCCAGTGCCTCGTCGGCCTCATCGCGAGCCAAGGCGTTGAGGAAGCCCTGCACGTTGTTGCCTGCCGGGCACACGTGGTTACAGGGCGGGATCATCTGTTGACGATGCGGTTGTTCGTTGGCCCATTGCCCCGTTTTGATCGCCGGCAGTGCTCCCCCGGCACCGTCGAGAATGCTGGGTCCGCGCGCCAGGTTTGCGGGCGCCGTCGTTTCCGCCGAGCCCCCGGTGTTACGCGCTGTTTCGAGGAGCCCGACTTCTTCAGAGGCGCGAGTCAAGGCAGTCAGGTTCGCGTCTCTGAATCCTAGATGTTCCAGGGCGGCGTACATTTCATCAAGTGGGAGCGCCAACATAGTGGCCACGGCGCCGACGAGCGCGGTGTTGACGATGGGCACGCTGCGAGTGCCCAGATTATTGTCGCGGGCAATGCGGGTCGCATCCACCGTGGCGATACGGTTAAGCGGAAACTGTTCCGCGAAGATACCCGGCGGCTGCGGCGAATTGATCAAAATCCAGCCGCCAGCTTTCAGTCCGGCCGCAATCGGTGGTCCGACGAGCGTCGGATCGAGCACGATAACGTGATCCGGTTCGTAAATCAGGTTTCGGTTGGTGATCGGCTCATCGGAATAGCGACAGAATGCCTGGATCGGCGCTCCGGATCGCTCTGCCGCATATAGGCCAAAGGCCTGTACCGAAAGACCTTTCAGGAACCGCGACGTAGCAATCAGCTTGGCAAGGGTTACACCGCCCTGACCACCGCGACCATGAATTCGAATCTCAATCATCGCAATGCCTCCGGCCGTTCTCTTGCCGTTGGCTGCCCTCATGAACGCTCACTAAAAGAGCGTTTCAACAGTCAGGAATATATAGATTACGGGCGGTCAACCCAATAAGTAGATCTCGCGTTCAGTGTGCCTCGAGCTCAAATCGCTTGCGCGGAAGCGCGCGATAGCCTCTTCGTCGTGGTGCCCGATAGCCGCGGTGGCGGCGGATTTTTTCGTGTCGTTAGCGGGGTGTAGCTCTCATCGGCCGTCTGGCGTCCGCCACCTCTAATTGCGATATACCACTGCGTTACTCAACAGCGCGCTTTGATCGCTTCAATGTGTTCCTGAAATACGCGGCTGACGGCCAGCGGTACAGTCTGTGACTCGCGCCGGCCCTCGAGCAGGTCATTACCAACCGCCGTTGCCTCATAGTCGTAGCCGTGGGAGCGGCGATCGTCGACGAAACTGTCTATCTTTTCATCAACACGGTAGAGATGGCATTCGCGGGCGCACCAGAAGTCCGGAATAACGATGTGACCCTTGTCGCCGATAATGTGGGTTTGATTGGGTAACTTGCAGCGAAACGAGGTCGAGAGCGTCGCTGCGTAGTCGGCGTAGTTGAATATTGCAACGACGTCGTCTTCCACGCCGTTCGGCGCTCTGCGGGCGACAACGTCGATACTTGCCGGATTGCTACGCGTGAACAGGTAGGCCATCGCTATCGGGTAAATACCCATATCCGGCACCACACCGCCACCCAGTTCCACCTTGTATTCCCGACGGTCAGGCGAATAGGGCAGCAGCGGGTAGCCGAAGTCGGATCGGATATGCTGCAACTGACCAATTTCGCCGGCCTCGAACCATTTGTAAGCTTGCCTGATTGCAGGCAGGAACCAGGTCCACATGGCCTCCATCAGGTATCCGCCGGTTCCCGCTGCAACTCCGGCGAGTGCGTCAATTTCATCAACCGAGATTGCGAGCGGCTTTTCGCACAGGACGGCCTTGCCGGCCCGCAGGGCATCTGTTGCGTTCTCACAATGTAACGAGTGCGGCGTAGCAATGTAGATTGCATCGATATCCGGGTCTTCGTAGAGCTCCTCATAACTGGAGTACGCAGTAGGGATACCGTGCCTTGCTGCAAATTCATTTGCCGTCCCGGCCGAGCGTGAGGCGACGGCCGCCAGGGTTCCGTTCTCAACATACGCGAGATCGTCCGCGAACTGATGTGCGATTCGCGCGGTACTCAGGATGCCCCAGCGAATCTTCTTCGCCCCGGGTTTAACGGCCATCGTTGCCGTTCTTCCAGGTATCGGACACACGAATAGCGATGACTTCGCCCTCGGCGGTTTGCGTGTCACCCGAGTACGCTCGACAGCTCACCACCGTCTTTTTCTTACCGCATTCCTCGACCCTCGCTCGCAGCACGATTTCCTGGTCGATTGGCGTTGGTGCGAGGTAACTGACCGTCAGTTTGCCGGTAACACACCAGATCTCCGGGCCTTCACCCAACTCGCGTCCATCCAGCCTGTAGTAGTTGGCCATGGCTGTGTTGACGCAGTGGCAGTCGATGATGCTCGCGATCGTTCCGCCATAGACGTACTGCAGGGGGCCTGCGCACTGTTCGGGCCTCGGCGTATAGTGGCAGACGCATTCGTCACCCCGCCAGTGGCTCTTGATCTGCAGGCCTTCGTCATTCCCGGCGCCACAGCCGTAGCAATGATGATGTGGGATCTGGTCCTGGATGGCTATCATGCGCAGGAACTGGCCGTTGGTGGTCGCATGAGGGGCATAGTCATCGGTTGCGGCGTTCCCGGAAGCAACTAGCGGTCCTGGTTTCTTTCATCGAGTGCCGCCTGGATGCGTGCGGCCAACGCATTCGCCTCGGCTGCGATACGGGCCGTATCGATCGTAAGGAACTCACCGTCTTTCATCAGCACCTTGCCATCAACGACTACCGAGGCGACGTCCTGCTCGTCGCTAACCCAGACGAGGTGGGATACGACGTCATAGGTTGGCACGTGATGTACGTCATCGAATGCGACCTGGATGACATCGGCGCGCTTGCCAACCTCCAGCGAACCGACCTGGTCACCGAGGCCTATGGCTGTGGCGCCGCCGCGCGTCGCCATTGTCAGCACCGTCGTTGCGGACAGCACTTCAGGGTCCATACGATCGACTTTCTGCAGCAGTGAAGCCAGCCGCATTTCTTCCCACATGTCGAGGTCGTTGTTACTGGCCGCGCCGTCGGTGCCGAGACCGACGCGCACACCGGCCGCGAGCAATTCTGTAATCGGAGCGATGCCCGACGCGATCTTCATGTTCGATGTCGGGTTGTGAATCACACCAACCTTGCGCTCGACGAGGATCGGAATTTCTTCCGGGGTTGGCCAGACAACGTGTGCGGCGATGGTCGGTCCTTCAAAGAAACCGATGGACTCGAGCAGATCGATGCTCGTCTTTCCGTAAGTGTCCTTCGAGTATTGCACTTCGAAGGGCGATTCCGACAGGTGGATACTGATCGGTACGCCATACTCCATCGCGGCAGTCCTTGTTGCCGACAGTTGTTCCGCGTTCAGCGTGTAATTGGCGTGCGGACCGAAGATGGGTGTTATGCGCTCGTTTTTACCCAGCCAGCGCTCTATGAAGCCGCTGCCTTTCTGAATCGAGTCGCCCGCGTTTTCGGCGTCCGGGCTGCGCTGGTCGATGACTGTCGCCGATATCATGGCGCGCATACCACAGCGGTCGACGACTTCCGCGATCGTGTCGGGGAAATAGTACATATCCACAAAGGTTGTCGTGCCGCCGCGAATCATCTCCCAGCAGGCGAGCTCCGTACCGATGCGCACAAATTCCGGGTCAACGAACTCGACCTCGGCCGGAAAGATGTAGTTGTTCAGCCAGTCCATCAGCGCGAGATCGTCGGCGACGCCGCGCAGCAGCGTCATCGCGGCATGCGAATGGCCGTTGATAAGGCCGGGCATGACGACACGGTTGTCGCCGGCCAGTGTCTCCACCGCGGAATAGTCGGCAAGGATCTGGTCGGCCGGCCCGATTGCGATGATCAGGTTTTCATCGATGGCAACGGCGCCATGCTCGTAGACGGTGCCGGCCTCATCCATGCTGACGACATAGTCGCCGCTAACGATAAGATCGATCTGATCGGCCGTTTGCGCCTCAAGATCGGGGCTTTTTGACGGGCCGCAGGCCGAGAGGCCGAGTGCTATTAATATATTTAAAAAACAGATACTTATGGTTTTCATAGGGCTCCTTTCTGGCGCCTATTGTAGCACTGGATGAGAGTAGAGCCCGGGCAAAAAAAAGAGCCGGTCAATCGACCGGCTCCTGTTACTTCGCTGGTGAGCTTCGGGTCAGAAACTCTTCATCAGACGCAAGCCAAACTCGCTTGCATCGTTGCTCAGTATGCGCAGAACGTAATCGGTCGTGTTCAAGCGGGCGTTGTCGTAGCGCTCATCGGTGATGTTGCGGCCATACAGTGCAGCCGTCCACGTCTCGTCCGCGGAATGGTAAGCAAAGTTGACGTTGATCAAACCGCGGCTGTCGATCTGTGTGAAACGACCGGGAAGCGAGTTCGGCTCACCGTTCATTTCGTCGCGGTAAGAATAGTCCGCGCGAAGTACGACTTCGCCGCCGCTGTCCATAGGAATACGCATTTCAGGGCTAATCGAGAACGTCAGCTCCGGTGTGAGAGGGGCTTCAGGCTGAACGCCGCCCTGCTCATCCACATCCACGTCGATGTAGCCGAGTGTGGCATGGAACAGGAAATTGTCCGTCAGGAGCATTGTGCTTTCCCACTCGAAGCCGAATGAGTCCTGATCAACGATAATGTTCGTAGTACTGAATCCGGAGCCCGAGGTCGAGCTTACCTGGTAGGGCAGGTCTTCGTACTGCGTGAAGAACAACGCGGCGCTCATCTGCAGGCGGTCAAATGGCTGACCCTTGATGCCGACCTCGTAGTTTGTCGCAGTAATGTTATCACTGGCTTCCAGGCAACCGACTACTGTTCCGCCAAACAGGCAGAACGGTCTTGCGGGGAACTGCCCGGACTGATAACCGTTTTGGATGGCACCGTAGACGTTCATGCCACCGCTCAGCGTATAGTTGGCAGCCAATTCCCAGCTAACTTCGTCGAAATCTTCGCTTGCGCTGAAAAAACCGATACCGACGTTGGCCACTACGTCCTTGTCATCCTTCGTATAGCGAAGACCACCAGACAACCGCAGGTTGTCACTCACGTCATAGCCTGCGTTACCGAAAATAGCCTTGCTCGTAACTTCCTGGTCCAGGATAAATATGCCGCCAGTGCCGCCATTGAACGTGGTCGGACTCTGAAAATTGCCACCTTCTTCTTCGAAGTAATAGATTCCGGAAACAAAATCCCACGACCCGTAGTCGCCGTTGAACTGCAATTCAATGGACGTTTGGTCAGCGTCCCCCGACTCCGGAAATGAAAGGAAATCATCGATGAAACCGTCGTCATCGAGACCTGCCTTGTACTCCGACGAGCGGTGACTTACGACGAATTTCGTATCCAGCGTGTCGCTATAGGCCCAGTCAGCGGTGACCGAGACTCCCCATGCTTCGTTGGTTACCAGTGCCTGGCTCGCCTGGCCCGTATTGTTGTTATAGGGGTCGGGAGCGACATCCGAGTTTCGGTAGCCGGCGTCGTATACGGCACCGTTAGGACCGCCGTTAGATTGCAGGCAGTTAACGGCCGGATCAGGATCCGTGGCACGACAGGATGCCCCAAGTTCGTCTATCAGCGTCGTATAGGGTCGCAATCCGCCTTCACCATCATTAGCGTCGACTGCCACGACTATGGAGAAGTCGTCGTTGGGCGCGTACCGTGCCGCGAGCCGCGCATACACTTCCGAGGTCTCGCCGACCTCGATGCCTGCGTTCGGCAGGTTGAGAAAATCCCCGATGCCATCCCGATTTTTGAAACCACCCGTGACGGACACTGCGATTTCGTCAGATACGGCCATGTCACCGAAAAAGTCGCCATTCAGACGACCGCGGCTGCCGACTTCGACGCTGACCTTCGCGCCCTCGTCAGTGCCGGGGGTTTTCGTAATTATATTGATGGCTCCACCAATGGAGTTACGGCCATACAACGTGCCCTGCGGTCCGCGCAGCACTTCGACGCGCTCGAGATTAGAGAGATTCCAGTTCTGGCCCACCTGGCGGCCAAGATAGACGCCGTCGACGTAGACGCTGACGCCGGGGTCCGTCGTGATCAGGTGATCCTGCAGCCCGATGCCGCGAATAAACGCATTCGCCGACGAGGTGTGGCCCGCCGAAAACTCTGTGATGTTGAGGTTGGGTACGAACTTGCCGATATCGACAATGGCGACGATGCCTTGCTTTGCGAGATTCTTGCCTTCGAACGCGCTTACGGCAATCGGCACTTCGTAAATGCTCTGGCTCCGCTTTGTGGCCGTTACCGTTATTTCTTCGAACAGATTGTCGTCGTCTTGTGCCAGCGCGCTCGAGTTTACGCCAGCTAATGCGACCCCGAAAAGCGCGCACGGAAGTATCTTCTTGATATTCAATGTACTTTCCCCTGAAATTGTTGCGTTCTTGTTGTGGGGGGCGGGACAGACCCGAACCCGGTTGGCGTGGAGTATATCTGATCGTTCGGCTTGTTTGCCCACAAGTCGTGATCTAAGGTACCCGCTGTGACTGACTTTCTGACGCAAACGGGTGAAATACCGACCTTCGCAGCACCGGCGCGTGGCTGCCTGAGCGACGAGATGCTGGCTCAGTACCGGGAGTCTGGCGTACTCGTGTTACACGACTTCGTCAGCGTGGATGCGTGCAAAGCTCTGCGCAAGCGAGCCGCCGAGCTGGTCTCGGAATTCGATCCCTCGGAAGTTCGTAGCGTCTTCTCGACAACCGAGCAGACACAGCTCGACGACGATTACTTCATTGAGTCGGGTGACAAGGTCCGTTTTTTTCTCGAAGACGATGCTTTCGATGACAACGGCGACCTTCGGCAGTCCAAGGAAAACAGCCTGAACAAGATGGGTCATGCCATGCATGACCTAGATCCCGTCTTCGATAAATTCTCGCGAACACCGGAGCTCGCCGAAGCCGTCAAGCGCATCGGTTTTGAAGAGCCTGCTGTCCTGCAGTCGATGTACATATTCAAGCCGCCGAGGATCGGCGGTGAAGTGGTGTGCCACCAGGACTCCACCTACATCTATACGGAGCCCGAGTCTTGCGTTGGATTCTGGTTCGCACTGGAAGACGCGACCCTGGAGAACGGTTGCATGCAGTTCATACCCGGTGGTCACAGCTTGCCGTTGAAGAAGCGAAACTACCGCGGTGCCGACGGCAAGTTGGTCACCGAGACACTGGATGATTCGCCCTGGCCGGAAGAACTCAGGCGATCAGCCGAGGCGCCAGCAGGCACGCTGGTCATATTTGACGGTCGCGCGCCTCACCTGAGCGCCGCGAATCGTTCATCCAGGTCTCGGCACGCGTACACGTTGCACGTAATAGATCAGCGCAGTCACTACCCGAAAGAAAACTGGCTGCAGCGCAGGCAAGATCTGCCTTTGCACGGATTCAACTAGTGCTTTTCACCGACGTCATACGCAAAAAACGAGACGGAGGAGAACTGTCCGACGAAGAGATCCAGTTCTTCGTGGATGGACTCGCGGACAACAGCCTGCCCGCGGAGCAGGTGTCATCGCTGGCGATGGCAATTTTCCTGAACTCGATGAGTTTTCCGGAGGCTGCGAAGCTAACGCTGGCAATGGCCGCGTCGGGTACCGTGCTGGACTGGTCGAAGGAAGGCCTCGATGGGCCGGTTGTCGATAAGCACTCGACCGGTGGCGTCGGCGACAAGGTGAGTTTTCTGCTCGCGCCTATAGCCGCCGCTTGTGGCTGCTATGTGCCCATGATCTCCGGGCGTGGGCTTGGGCATACGGGTGGCACGACGGACAAGGCCGAGAGCATCCCGGGCTACAATGCGACGCCCGATTTCCAGGTTTTTCGCAAGACAGTGAAAGATATCGGCTGCGCCATCATCGGCCAGACTGCCGATCTCGCGCCTGCCGACCGACGTTTTTATTCGATTCGCGATGTCACCGGGACTGTCGAATCCGTGCCGTTGATTACGGCATCGATCCTGTCCAAGAAGATTGCTGCCGGCCTGCAGGGCCTGGTGATGGACGTAAAGGTTGGCAGCGGCGCGTTTATGGGCACGCAGGAGCGCGCGCAGGAACTGGCACGCAGCATCATCGGCACAGCGGCCAAGGCAGGATTGAAGACGCACGCGGTGATCACGGACATGAACGAAGTGCTCGGCACGACGGCAGGAAACGCGCTCGAGATTGAGGAGTCAATCCTGTACCTCCGCAACGAACGTCGTGATCCGCGTCTCGATGACGTCACGCTGTCATTGTGTGCGGAGATGCTCATCGTGGGAGGCCTCGAAACCGACCGGCAGATTGCCCGCACACGCTGTGAAGAGGCTGTTACCAGCGGTCGTGCAGCCGAGGTTTTCGCCAGAATGGTCCACGCGCTTGGCGGGCCGGCGGGTTTTGTTGACGATTATTCAAAGCATCTTGCAAAAGCGCCGGTGGTACGTGCCGTGCGAGCAGAAGGCGTCGTCGTGCGCGTCGATACGCGTGCTGTCGGCAACGCCATCATCGAACTCGGAGGAGGGCGCCGCAAGGTTGGCGAGACTCTCGACCTGTCCGTTGGCTTTAGCGAGATCGCGCCTACAGGTACAACGCTGAACAACGACACACCGTTGGCATTCGTACATGCCGCGTCCGAATCAGATGCGGCCACGGCGGAAGAAAACCTGCTCGCCGCTTACGAGCTGGGCGAATCCGCTGCGCCGGGCAGGCCGGTTATCAGTGAGATATTGACCGGCTGAGCGCCCCGATGCGGTATGCTCGGTGCATCCATAAAAATGAATAATAAAGCTGGGGGTAGCTATGGGTAACTACATCGGACTCGCAGGGATTGTTGTGATTCTCGGGATTGCCGTGCTGTTTTCCAGCAATCGCAAAGCCATCAATCTGCGCATCGTCGGCGCGGCATTTGGCTTGCAGGTCGTGATCGCCTTTTTCGTTCTGTACTTCGACGCGGGCCGCGCCACCATCGATGCTCTGAGTGGCGGTGTTCTTAAAATAATCGGTTATTCGAAAGCCGGTATCGACATGGTGTTTGGTCCGCTTGCCGACACCAATGTCGTTGGTTTCAGTTTTGCGATTAATGTGCTGCCGATCATCATCTTCTTCGCCGCCCTGATGTCGGTCTTGTACCACCTGCGCGTCATGGAGTGGGTCGTGAAACTCGTCGGTGGTTTTTTGCACAAGGTAATCGGTACTGGCGCCGTGGAATCGATGAACGCCGCCGCAAATGTCTTCGTTGGCCAGACCGAGGCTCCGCTCGTCGTCAGGCCTTACCTCAAAAATCTGACCGAGCCGCAAATGTTCGCGGTAATGGTTTCGGGCCTCGCCTCGATCGCCGGTACGGTGCTGGCCGGTTACGTGCTCATGGGTGCGGAACTCAAGTACCTGCTGGCCGCTGCCTTCATGGCTGCGCCAGGTGGCCTGCTCATGGCGAAAATCCTGATGCCGGATGAGCTGGTGGCCAAAGCCGGCGAGCACGAGAAGCTTGTTATGGAGCCTAGCCAGCACCGCAATGTAATCCTGGCGGCAGCGTCAGGAACGACCGATGGCCTGCGGTTGGCCGCCAACATCGGCGCCATGCTCATCGCGTTCGTCGCTCTTATTGCCTTGTTCAACGGCATCGTCGGCGGCATCTCCGGGTTGTTCGGTTACGAGTTGACCCTGGAGAAAATCCTCGGCTGGATTTTCAGGCCACTCATGTTTTTGCTTAGCGTTCCGTGGTCGGAGGCGCAGGCGGCTGGCGCACTATTCGGCGAAAAGCTGATTCTCAACGAATTTGTGGCTTTCAGTCATCTGACGGAACGCCTCGCAGGCATGAGCGAACGGACACATGCCATCGTGACTTTTTCGCTTTGCGGCTTTGCCAACTTGTCGTCCATCGCGATATTGCTCGGCGGTCTTGGCGTACTGGTTCCGGAAAAGCGCGATTTGATCGGCGTGCTCGGCATGAAAGCTGTTTTTGCCGCGTCGCTGTCCAACCTGATGAGTGCCGCGCTGGCCGGGCTGCTGCTGACGTTCTAGTGTCCTGTAAGGCGCAGGAGTGCAGGATTAGCGGGCTACTTC
>CAYTTZ010000075.1:0-14057 GCA_964440945.1 uncultured Woeseiaceae bacterium | reverse complement strand
GTTTAACTACAAGGGGATAATGTTGTGGAAGAAACAACTCAAATAGCGGCGCAGGTTACTGAACTAGCCTATGCGCTAGACACGTTCTATTTTCTCATGATGGGCGCGCTGGTCATGTGGATGGCAGCCGGATTCACGATGCTCGAAGCCGGCCTTGTACGAGCCAAGAACACCGCGGAGATCCTGACGAAGAACGTTGGTCTCTATTCAATAGCCTGCATCATGTACATGCTCTGCGGCTACACGATCATGTATCCGGGTGACTTCTCCGGCGGCCTTTTCCAGAGTGTTTCAACGCTCGGCACCGGCTTACTGAGCTCCAACGACAACGCGGCAGCGGATGTCATCGCAAGCGGTGGCGATACCTACTATTCGAACCTGTCAGACTTCTTTTTCCAGGTTGTCTTCGTAGCAACCGCGATGTCCATCGTTTCCGGTGCCGTTGCCGAGCGCATGAAACTCTGGTCGTTCTTTGCGTTCAGCGTTGTGCTGACCGGCTTCATCTACCCGGTTCAGGGCTTCTGGAAATGGGGCAACGGCTGGCTAAACACAAACGGCGTGGACGATGCTGTTCGGTTTCTTGACTTCGCAGGCTCCGGTGTCGTGCATCTGTGCGGCGCGGCTGCAGCACTCGCTGGCGTTTTGCTACTCGGCGCGCGCAAGGGCAAATACGGTAAAGGTGGCCAGGTGAACGCGATTCCGGGCAGCAACCTGCCTCTCGCCGCACTCGGCACGCTGATCCTGTGGCTAGGCTGGTTCGGCTTCAACGGTGGCTCGGAGCTCAAGGTATCTGACGTGGGCGAGGCCAATGCGGTGGCGCTGGTGTTCGTTAACACGAATATGGCGGCAGCCGGCGGCCTTGTTTTTGCGTTGCTGTTGTCACGCTTCTGGTTCGGTAAAGCCGACCTGACGATGGCCCTCAACGGCGCGCTTGCCGGTCTGGTTGCGATTACGGCGGAACCGCTGACACCTGAGCCCATCGCAGCAATGATGATAGGTGCTGTGGGCGGCCTGCTGGTTGTTGGCTCGATCGTTACCCTCGACAAGCTGAAGATCGACGATCCTGTCGGCGCAATTTCGGTGCACGGCGTCGTGGGTATCTGGGGCCTGCTGGCTGTTTGCTTCACAAACCCGGATGCAACGCTCAAATGGCAGCTAATCGGCATTGTCTCGATCTTCGCTTGGGTCTTCATCACCAGCTTCATTGTCTGGTTCGTGATCAAGAAGACCGTCGGTATCCGCGTCTCGGAAGAAGAAGAGTACGAGGGCGTCGACATCAGCGAATGTGGTCTCGAAGCCTACCCGGAGTTCACCTCCGCGGAATAGCGATCCCCCCGGTGGCGTCGCACGGCTTGTCATAACGAGAGCCGGGTGATGTCACCACCCAACTCGTTTCTGCAAAGAAACCCCCCTTGAAGCAACGAGTTACCGAGCGGGCCCTGGTGGCCCGCTTTTTTTATGTTGAAACGGACTGTTCAAATACCCGCAATCGATTGTGATCACGATCACAACAAAACAGTTACAATAGTGGTCTAATTCCTGAAGATTCAGTACCTTATGTTAGGCCTCGACGGCCCTGGAAGAACCCCTATGAACAGCAAACGGTTGTTGGTTTTATTCGCAGCATTCGCCATGACGATCGGCGGTGGTGCTATGGCAAGCGAGATCTACAAGTGGGTTGATGAAGAAGGCAACGTGAACTACGGAGACCGGCCCACTGCTGCTGACGGTGCCAGTCCGGAGGTAGTGGCCCTCACGTATCGCCGTACCGATTCTGGCTCTGTGCAGAAACGCGTCGCTGCCCACGGCGAAGCCGAGGCAACACGAGAGGAAAAAAGAGCAGCAAAGGCAGACGAGAAAAAAGCGGCAGCGGATCAGGCTGCTGAGGCTGAGGCAAAGCAGAAGCGTTGCGACACCTACCGGGCACGACTTGAGTCCTTCATCCAGTCTCGCAGGCTGTATCGTGAGGATGACAAGGGCGAACGCGAGTACCTCGATGAGACGCAAACCAATGCGGCCCGCCAGCGTGTCGAAGAGCTCGTCGCCGAGAACTGCAACTCCTGATACCAGGCACACCGACCCAACATAAAGGGCGCGGCCCGGCTGCTGGCGTTACAATGCCAGCTTACGTCGAAGGAGCGCCCGCTTGACCGCCGCAACCAAGCCCACCCAAGAAGAGACGCAGGCGTTTCTGCCTGATTTCTGTGCGGCGAGCACGCTTTTCGTCATCGTACTGGTTGCCGAGCTCGTCGCTATTGTCCTGACGCTGGCAGCTCACGAGCCCGAGGGCCGTTTTCTCGTCGAGCTGTCCAAGACATCGTTTTTCGTTCTTTGGCTCGCCCTGCTCGGCTCAGCGGTGATGTGCCTGCTCCGCGGCAGGCTGGAAAAGACCGGACAGACCCGGGCCTTCGTCCTCAGTTTCGTTCTATTGGAGCTCGTTTGCCTGACCGTGGCAGAGATGTCGTGGCAATTGATGCGTATCTTCGGCACCGTGAGGATCATCAGTGATGACCACTTGACGTTTGTCCTGCGCACATTTGCCATCAGCTCGATCGTGATTGCGCTGGGTATGCGCTACCTGTACATCTCCAGTGAGTGGCGTCGCAGCATCGTGCTCGAGGCGCAGGCACGCATCAGTGCGCTGCAGGCTCTCATTCGGCCGCACTTTCTTTTCAACAGCATGAATACGATCGCTTCACTGACGCGCAGCAATCCGCCGCAGGCGGAGGAGGCGGTGGAGGATCTTTCAGACCTGCTGCGCGCGACGATGAGCAGCCCGAAGGATCGCTCCTCCCTGAAACAGGAACTCGAGATTGCCGCAATCTACCTGCGTATCGAGAAGCTGAGGCTCGGCGAGCGCCTGCAGGTCCGCTGGGATGTCGGCGACCTGCCAATGCGCGTGCGCATCCCGAACCTCACGATTCAGCCGTTGCTGGAGAATGCCATCTATCACGGCATCGAGCTGCTCGCCGACGGCGGCGAGGTTCTCGTCTCCGGCAAGCGCGACGGCAAATGCGCGGAGATTTCCATGTCCAACCCGGTCGCCGAGGGACGAAAGCGCGACAAGTCAGGCAACAATATGGCGCTGGCCAATATACGACAGCGCTTCGAACTCGCTTACGGCAGCCGCGGCTCGGTGCTGGTCGATGACAGCGGTAGCCGCTACTCCGTGACGCTGCGTTTTCCATTGGAGGAAGTCGTTCGGTGAAGGTGCTGATCGTAGACGATGAGAAACCGGCTCGGGATCGCTTGCGGCAGATACTCGAAGACGAGGACGATTACCAGGTCGTCGGCGAGGCCGGTAACGGTCAAGAAGCGCTGTCACTTGCCGCGAAACACGAGCCCGATGTCGTGTTACTCGACATTCGCATGCCGGGCCTGGACGGCATAGAAACGGCCCATCACCTGATCGAGCTCGAGCACACGCCCGCCGTCGTCTTTGCGACTGCCTATGACGAGTACGCAATTGACGCGTTTGAAGCCCGAGCGGTCGGCTATGTTCTGAAACCGGTACGCCGCTCGCGACTCGTCGCCGCTCTGTCACAGGCCTCCCGCCTGGCGAGCACGGCGTTGCGGCAGGTCGCCGCCGAGGCACATATGGAGACGCAGCGCCGGCACGTATGTGCAACGGTGAAGGGTGAGCTGAAGCTGATCCCGATCACCGAGGTCGCCTGCTTTTTCGCCGACCAGAAATACGTGCGTGCCGAACATAACAAGGGACATGACCTGCTCGACGAATCGCTTAAATCCCTGGCTGGCGAGTTCAGCGAGCCGTTTGTTCGAATTCACCGTGGCGCCCTGGTTGCGGTGGATCGTATCGAGCGCATCGAAAAATCGGCGGACGGCAAGAGCCGCGTGATTCTGCGCGGCTGGCCGCATAGCGACTCGCATGTGGATGATAAAGAGCTGATAATCAGCCGCCGGCACGTTGCCGAAGTCCGGCGGCGCCTGAAAGAATCCTAGTGTCCTGTTTACCTGGTTCGCTAACTCTCAGCGCTATTGGCAGCCCGTCCTGCGAAGTGCAGGATTAGCGGGCTACTTCAAACGACTGCAACGCGGCAGGACGGGCTACCGGGAGCGCCCGGAAGGAAAGTAAGCGAACCAGGCAAACAGGACACCAGGTACTTATGAAAATTCGTATAGCAACGCGCAAGAGCGCGCTCGCCCTTTGGCAGGCCAATCACGTAGCCGCCCTGCTTAAAAAAATACCCGCGGTTGACGAGGTCACGCTCCTGCCGCTGTCAACGCGCGGCGATGAGATTCTGGATCGAAGCCTGCAGAAAATTGGCGGTAAGGGTCTCTTCATCAAGGAACTCGAGATCGCCATGCAAAGCGGCGAGGCCGATATCGCCGTACATTCCATGAAGGATGTCCCCGCCGAAATGCCGGAGGGTTTTTGCATCGCCGGTGTACTTGAGCGCGCCAACCACGCCGACGCGCTGGTCTCGCAGGATCAGGTGCGATTTGAAGACCTCCCGCAGGGCGCGCTGATTGGCAGCTCCAGCCTGCGCCGTCAGGCACAGCTGAAAATGATGCGCCCTGACCTCCGGGTCGAGGCGCTGCGTGGCAACGTTAACACCCGCCTGTCGAAGCTTGAGAACGGCGATTATGATGCCATCATCCTCGCAGCGGCCGGCCTTGAACGACTGGAGCTGGCACACCACATCAGCCAGCTGTTTCTGCCGACGGAAATGCTTCCGGCCGCGGCGCAGGGCGTTGTTGGCATCGAATGCCTGTCCGATAAGACCGAGCTCTGCGCCACCCTGGGTCAGCTTAATCACGCGACCACGGTGCAGACGACACTGGCGGAACGAACTATCGCGAAAGCGCTGCAAGCCAGCTGCCAGTCGCCGGTAGCGACCTATGCCGTTGTCGACGGCGAAGCGCTCGACGTCACGGCGCTGGTTGCCCTGCCCGATGGTACGAAGTCGATTCGCGACTCTGTCGCCGGCAGCACGGCGGACGCAGAGCAGCTCGGCGAGGAACTTGCCGCCCGGCTGCTGAAAAGCGGCGCCCGTGAGTTGCTGGATGCGGCCGGCGCTTTTAATGACTGAAGCCGCGCTCGAAGGCGTTGGCGTACTGGTCACGCGGCCACGGACGCAGGCACGTGAGCTGGTCGCAGCAATCGAGGCGGCAGGCGGCTCCGCGTTTTGTTTCCCGGTTCTGGATATCGTCGCAATTGACGAGAATGTCGTGTCAGCAACGGCGGATTCACTCGCAAAGCCCGACATTGTTATCTTTGTCAGCCGCAACGCCGTCGAGTACGGACTCAAGTACACGCAAAGTGGGCAACTGGCCGCGATCGGACCATCCACCGCCGCCGCCATTGCCGCGGCGGGTCGTATCGTCGATATTCAGCCGTCCGCGGGCTACGACAGCGAGCACTTGCTCGCAGAGCCCGTCTTCAATGATGTCGCCGGCAAACATGTCCGCATCATTCGAGGTAGCGCTGGTCGGGAGTTGCTGGCCGATGAGCTTGTCGCTCGCGGCGCGAATGTTGATTACCTGTCGGTCTACGAGCGTCGACTCCCCGGCGTGAGCGCGCAGACGCTCTCAGACCTCGAGGCGCGCTGGCGTCAAGGCAACATCAACGTCATTACCTCGATGAGTGTGCATTCGTTTCGCAACCTGGTCACGCTGTTGCCCGCCTGGTGCGAGGCGCAGCTCGAAGTGACGCCACTGGTGACGCCTGCCGGTCGTGTGTTAAAAGAAGTGCTTGACCGTTATCCTGCTTCGCGCCCCATACTTGCGTCGGGCCCGCAAGCCGAAGAGATGGTCGAAGCCATCATTGCACTCCACAAGACCGACCCCGCACTGGACTAGCAGCATGAGCAACAAAGACAAGGAACAGGAACTCGAAGCCACCGATGCCGAACAGCAATCAGCTGAAGCGCCGGCAGAACAGGAGGCCGAAACAGGCAACAGCCCGGTGGATGAGGTCAGCGACCATTACGTAGTTGGCGATGAGCCCGCAGATAGCGCTGATTCGGCAAGCCTGGCTGCCGACGAAGCCCCTGCACCTCCTGCACCCGCACCGGCGATACGCCGCGGCAATGGTGTCGCATGGCTGGCGCTGCTGATTGCACTGATTGCCGTGGCGGCAGTCGGCTATACCGTCTCACAAGACTGGCTCGCTGAAGAAAACACGGCAACGACCGATGCCATGGCACGGCTCGAGAGTCGCCTTGCCGCCGCCAACGACAGCCACGATGAACTGGCGGCACAGGTCGATGCGCTTGCCACCCAGGACCAGGGCAGCAATGCAGAGATAGATGCGCTGCGGCAGGAGCTGGACGAGCGCGTACGCCTGCTGAGTTCGCTACCAGCGAGAATGTCGACGCTTGAGAGCTCAATGGCTTCGCTCGCTGGCATCTCACAAAGTTCCCGGGACGCGTGGCTCATCGCGGAGGCTGAGTACTACATGCAGATTGCCAACGCCCAGCTGCAGCTCGCCAATAACCCGGAGCTTGCCGCGCTCGCGCTGCGCATGGCCGACGAGCGAGTTGTGCAGACGGGCAACCCCGCGCTCATGGAGGTTCGACGGGCCATTTCCGACGAGCTTGCATCACTGGATGTCATGGAAAAACCGGACATTGCGGGAGCCACGATGACACTGGCGAGCCTCGCACAGGTCGTTGAATCGTTACCGCTGGCAAGCGGGGCGAGCACCGCAAGCGACGAAGCATCGCTGCCGGATGAAGAACAGGGCGGCCTGAATCGCGCCTGGTCTTCGATGAAGGGGGCCATGTCCGGACTGGTGCGCGTCACGCCGCCGGACCAGGCGAAAATGGCCCTGGTCACCCCCGATGCGGAGTCGTTTCTGCGTAACAACCTCGCGCTGCAGCTGCAGTCTGCGCGGCTTGCACTGCTGCGCGGCGAACAGGCCGTTTTTGAGCAAAGCCTCGATGACACCAGTGCCTTATTGGCGCAGTACTTCGACGGCGCCAGCGCGCAGGTCAAAAGCGCCCAGCAAACCCTGATCGAGATTCGCAGCAGCGTCGTCGCAAGTTCTGCGCCGGACATTTCCGAATCGTTGCTGTTGTTGCGACAGTTCCGCGCCCTGCGCGAGAGCTCTCAATGAAATTCGGCATCATCGTGGTACTGGCGTTGTTCGCGAGTGCGTTCGCGGCGCATTTCCTGTTGGCCGATCCGGGCTACGTAATCATCAATTTCCGCGGTTACTTGATCGAAATGTCGGTACCGGTGCTGATCGGTTTCGCTATTTTGCTGCTGTTCGCCGTGTGGCTGATTCGCAAGATCTACCTCGCGCCGCGGCGCCTCGGAGAGGTCGCGGGTCGCTATCGTTCGGCACGCTCCGGGCAGAAGATGACACGCGGCATGATTGCCGTTGCCGAGGGCAACTTTGCACGCGGCGAGAAGATGCTCGCACGCGCCGCCAGTACCAGCGACTCGCCGTTGTTCAACTATTTGCAGGCCGCCCGTGCCGCGCACCTGCAGGGACACGATGATCGTCGGGATGAGTGGCTGCGCCTCGCTTACCAGGAGACGCCGGAAGCAGCCAACGCGGTACTACTGACCCAGGCAGAATTCCAGCTCGATCGTGGCAATAATGAACAGGCGCTGGCAACACTGCGTCGCCTTGACGAGAATTCGCGGGATCACGCCCATGCGCTGGCGTTACTTGGCCGGCTGTACTTCAAGCTGGAGGACTGGGATTCGCTGGCGGAGCTGCTCCCGAGACTGAAGAAGAACGGTCAGCTCAAGCCGGAGACCCTGGAGAAATGGACCCTGCGGGTCCACAAAGAGGCCCTGGACCGCGCCGAGGATGGCGCTGCTGTGACCGCTGTCTGGAATGGCGTCGCGCGCGCTCATCGATCGAATGCCGTGCTGCTGGAGGCGTACTACGGCGGGTTGATTCGGGCCGGAGAACACGACCGGGTCGAGAAAGAACTGGCCGGGGTGCTGAAGTCGAACTGGTCCGGGCCGCTGGTTCGTCTGTTCGGTCTGCTCGAGTCATCGAATCCAAGCAAGCAGCTGAAGCGCGCCGAGGGCTGGCTCAAGACTCGCGGCGACGACCCGGATCTGCTGCTGACGGCCGCGCGCCTGTGCCTCCGAAACGAGCTTTGGGGCAAGGCGAGGAGTTATCTCGAAACCGTGATCACTCTGCGACCAACACCCGATGCCTACCAGGAATACGGTGTGCTGCTTAACCAGATGGGTGAGGCCGATGCGGCCGCGGCCGCATTCCGCGACGGACTCGGCATGGTCTCGGCCCCACCGTTGACGGCTATTCCCCACATGACAGCCGACGAAGGCCAATAAGGGCCCGTTGTCCCTTCGCTCAGACTCCAGATGTTCACGTTAGTAACGGGCACCGGGTATACCGGTCGACGCGTGCTTGACCGTTTGCCCGCCGATGCCGCTGTCGGGCTAAGCCGTTCCTCAGTCGATACGGACCGCCGCCTTGCAGTTCTTGATCTGGACACGGCGACAAGTCTGCCGCTGGAGCTGCCTTCGCGTTACGCGGTAATTTACACGGTGCCACCCAAGGGGCCGTCTCCGGACGAGCGTCTGCAAAGGTTCCTGGTACTGCTCGCGCTGGCGCCGCAGCGGCTGGTTTACATCAGCACAACAGGGGTATACGGCGATTGCGGCGGCAATACCGTCATCGAGACCACGGTGATGAACCCGTCGAACGAGCGCGCAGAGCGCCGGGTGGCCGCGGAGGTGCAGCTCGCCGAGTGGGCCGCCGACAAGGACTGTGAGCTCGTCATACTACGAGCGCCGGGAATTTACGGTCCTGGCCGGCTTGGAGTCGAGCGTATCCAGGCCAGGATGCCGATGCTGTCGAAGGCTGACGCAAATCCCGGCAACAGAATTCACGTCGACGATCTCGCGACCTGCTGCATTGCGGCCTTGTCGAGCAGTGTGCCGGCAGGCATCTACAACGTTGGCGACAACGACCACCGCAGCTCAACCTGGTTCACGGGCGAGGTGGCCCGGCAGTCAGGGCTGCCGGCACCGCCAGAGATCAGCCGCGAGCAGGCGAATGTCGAATTTTCGCCGCAGCGCCTGTCATTCATGTCGGACTCGCGCCGCGTTGACACGACAAAGATGCGAGAGGTGCTGGGCGTAACGCCACGCTACGCGAATCCCGAGGACGGTATCCGGGCGAGCTTCGCGGAAGAATCAGAGCTTCGTCTGTAGGAGCGCGGCCAAGAGGGCGAAGCAACGCGGCGGCCGTCAGGCCACCCCACTCGGTGGCGCGAAATCGGCGGATTGTCTGTGGGAGCGGCCCTTGGCCGCGAGGCCGCTTAATGGGATCGGTCGCTGTAGCAGCCTCTTAGACCCGTCGCGCCCAGGGAGGCGCTCGTACAAATAACCTTTGGGAGGCACGCCACGAGCTGACGCCGTTAAGCGGCCTCGCGGCCGCCGTTTCAAACGTCCTTTCGGGGGCAACGCCACGAGCTGACGCCATTAAGCGGCCTGACGGCCGCCGCGTTGCTTCGCGGCCAAGGGCCGCTCCTACGGGGGGTTCTCTCAGGGTTGGCTGCGAACGCTGCGTAACCAGGCCGTCAACGGTTCCCACTCATCCCAGTCCGGCCATGCCAGGTACTCGGGAAGCTCGAATATGCCCAGGCCGCGGGTGTAAGCACGCACATAGTTTTGTGCTTCTCGCAGCGCCGCTACGTAAGGCACCCGGGTTTTGGAGAGGTATTCGTCAAGATCATCGTAGATCAGCGTGTTGTCGCGAACCCGGTTTGCAACCGTGGCCACTTTAGCGCCTTTGCGCGAGATCTTGGCAACGCCTTTCAGCTCCTCCAGGAACGTCGACGTAGCCTGCATGTCTATGGTCGACGGCAGCACCGGCACAACAATGGTTTCCGCATGATTGACCAGGTCGACCAGCTCTTTGCCATGTGTGCGCGCGGGCGCATCGATGATGACGAAATCGGCATTGCGCGGGACACGCCTCAGGCCGCCCTTGAAGCCTGCAACTCCATGGATTTCCGGGCGGTTTTCGGGCCGGCGCTCGAGCCAGTCGAGGCTCGAACGTTGTGGATCGTAATCGGCCAACGCGACGTTCGCACCGGTGTTGGCAAAATAGGAAGCGATGTTTGTTGCAAGGGTGCTTTTACCGCAGCCACCCTTCGGGTTCATAACCATTATGTGCCGCATGACTCTCCCCAAGTGCATTATTGTTAGTATGTGGGTTGGTTTATGTAAAACTACAGAGGCCGTGATGAAAAGTCCATTCGATCAATTTTTCTCACTGCTACACTCCGCCGATGCAAGTTGCCTACTTTAAAATGCAAGGCGCAGGCAACAAGATCGTTGTTGTCGACCAACGCAAAGAAAATCTTCTGCCGCCCGATGCGGCGCGTTTACGCGCACTCGCGCGCGACCCCGGCGGCCCCGGTTTTGATCAGTTGATGTGGGTCAGTCGTTCGCAAAATCCTGCTCACGCGGCCAGCTATCGCGTCTTCAACGCCGACGGCTCGGAGGTTCAGCAATGCGGCAACGGCGTTCGCTGCGTCGCTCGCATCCTGGCCCGTGAATCGCCGCCTGCCGACAGCTTTACGCTCGGCAGTCCGGCCGGACCCGTGTCTGTGCGCATGGAAGATACTCTCGTAGCAGTCAGCATGGGCAGCCCAGAATTCGAACCCTCCCTAATCCCTTTCCTGGCCGAACAATCGGCACCGCACTACGTGTTGGAGGTCGACGGTGAGATCTTCGAGATTCAGGCCGTGTCGATGGGTAATCCGCACTGCGTGCTGCAGGTCGCGAGCGTCGAAAACGCGCCGGTGCAGCAACTCGGACCGAAAATCGAAAATCACGAACGCTTCCCGGAGAAGGCCAACGTAGGCTTCATGACGGTTCGCGACAGGCAGAACATCCAGCTTCGCGTTCACGAGCGTGGCGTCGGCGAGACGCTTGCCTGCGGCACCGGAGCCTGTGCGGCAGTGGTGAGCGGGCAGCGAGCCGGCTTGCTTGACGAGCGCGTTACGGTCGACCTGCCGGGCGGCCAACTCGTGGTAAGCTGGCCCGGAGGCACAGAACCCGTCTGGCTCACCGGAAACGCCGAGTTGATCTCCGAAGGAATCTTGCATTTATGAGCACCCAAGCCAAACCGCAATACGAAGACGAAGAGCTCTCAGAGCAGGCTGTCCACGACTACCTGGCCTCGCATCCGGAGTTTTTCGAACGCAACCAGCGGCTGCTGAGCTCTCTCAATCTGCCGCACTCGAGCGGCGGGACGGTATCGCTGGTCGAACGGCAGGTTTCGGTGCTTCGGCAAAAAGACCTCAAGATGGAGCGCCAGCTCAAGGAGCTCATCTCGGTTGCGCGCGCCAACGATGTGCTATCTGCAAAGATTCACGAACTGACGCTGCAGCTGATGGCCGCCGGCGACCTTTCGACATCGATTTTCGCACTCGAAGAAGCCATGCGAAGCGGTTTCGGTGCAGACCTGTCCGTGCTGGTCATCTTCGGCGACCCGGAGGCTTTCACCGATATCGATGCTGGCCGTTTTTTCCGCGTCCTTGCTCGCAAAGACGCAGCACTGAAGCCGTTCAACACGTTCCTCAATGGCAGCGGCCCGCGCTGCGGCAAGATCCGTGATTCGCAGCGTGAGTGTCTGTTCCACGACGATGCCGAGGAAATTGGCTCCGCGGCGCTTGTGCCTATCGGCAAAGGTGCCGAAATCGGCTTCCTGGCCGTCGGCAGTACGGACTCCGATCGATTCCACCCCGGCATGAGTATGGACTTCCTGGCGCGGCTCGGTGATCTGATCGCGGGCGCGCTCAAGCGCTACTGAGCAACGTCCTGTGAGCGATGCCAGCTGGATTGATCGTTTCATCCGGCACCTGGAATACGAGCGCAGGCTCTCTCCTCTCACTTGCAAGAACTACCGCCGTGACCTCGACACTCTCTGGGCATATTGCGAGCAGTCCGGCGTTGACGGCTGGGGTGCGCTCGACGACGGACATATTCGCGCGTACTCGGCCGCCTGCTTCCGCAAGGGCCTGAGCGCCCGCAGCCTGCAGCGTCGCCTGTCCGCTGCGCGGACCTTCTTTCGCTACCTGATGCGAGAGAAACACGTCAGCAAGAACCCGGTTACCTCGGTGTCCGCACCGAAGGGCAAGAAACGCCTGCCGGGCAATCTTGACGCCGATCGCATGGCGCGATTGCTCGACATTCCCGGCGACAGCGCCATTATTGACCGCGACAGAGCCATGCTCGAGCTGCTTTACTCGTCCGGGCTGCGCCTCTCCGAGTTGACGGATCTGGACTGCGGCGACGTCGACATGCACGACAAAACGGTTCGCGTTACCGGCAAAGGCAACAAGGATCGTATCGTTCCTGTTGGCCGCCAGGCGCTCAAGGCGATCGCCCAGTGGCACAAGTCCCGGGGCGAGTTCGCGAACGCCGACGAGCCGGCACTGTTCGTCAGCAATCGCGGTACGCGCATCAGTACGCGCTCGGTCCAGGCCCGCGTTTCGCACTGGGCCCGGCGCCAGGGCATCGACAGCAACGTCTATCCACACTTGTTTCGGCACTCATTCGCAACGCATCTGCTGGAGTCAAGCCACGACCTTCGCGGCGTTCAGGAGCTCCTGGGGCACTCCAATATCTCAACAACCCAGGTCTACACACATCTTGATTTCCAGCATCTGGCCCAGATATACGATCAAACTCACCCACGGGCGCGCAAGAAAGACTAGTGTCCTGTCCGTGAAGCTCGCAGGAACTTCACGGACAGGGCACGAAGCCCCAGCAGGAAACACACCATGGAACAGTTTCGAGGGACGACCATTGTCTCGGTCCGCCGTAATGGCAAGGTAGCCATCGCCGGCGACGGCCAGGTCAGCATGGGCAACACCATAATGAAGGGCAATGCCCGCAAGGTTCGGCGGCTCGCCGGGGGTCGCGTAATTGCCGGTTTCGCCGGCGGCACGGCCGACGCATTCACCCTTTTTGAGTTGTTCGAAGCCAAGCTCGAGCAGTACGGCAACCTGACGCGGGCAGCCATCGAGCTTGCCAAAGACTGGCGCACCGATCGGCGCCTGCGGCGCCTTGAGGCGTTGCTGTGTGTAGCTGATGCCGAAAGCTCCTTTGTTGTCTCCGGCAACGGCGACGTCATCGAGCCGGAGGACGACCTGATGGCAATCGGCTCCGGCGGCCCGTTCGCACAGGCCGCCGCCATGGCGCTGCTGCAAAACACGGACCTCGAAGCACGCGAGATCGTGGAAAGGGCTTTGCAGATCGCCGGCAACATCTGCGTATTCACCAACCAGAACATCATCATCGAAGAACTGTAGGAGCTTGCCTCTGCTTGTATGCGCTGAGTAGTGCTCCCTGTAGGAGCGGCCAGTGGCCGCGAAGCGCAGCGGCGGTCGCCAGACCGCTTCTTAAGATCGCGGCCACTGGCCGCTCCTACAGACACAATCTGCTTTGCACGACGGGCGGCCCTCAGGCCACATTTACCAGGAAGAAAAATGTCACAAATGACACCCAGAGAAATCGTCCAGGAGCTGGACAAACACATCATCGGCCAGGACGAGGCCAAGCGCGCGGTCGCAATCGCACTGCGCAATCGTTGGCGACGCGTGCAGGTGGGTGAACCGCTGCGCAGCGAAATTACGCCGAAGAACATCCTGATGATCGGCCCCACCGGGGTAGGCAAGACCGAGATATCGCGGCGCCTCGCGCGCCTGGCAAGGGCACCTTTCGTCAAGGTCGAGGCAACGAAGTTCACCGAGGTGGGCTATGTAGGCCGCGAGGTCGACAGCATCGTTCGCGACCTGGTCGACGTGGCGATCAAGATGACCCGCGAAGACGCCATGTCGAAGGTACGGCATCGTGCTGAAGATTCGGCGGAAGACCGCGTGCTCGACGCCTTGCTGCCACCGGCCAAGCGCAGCATTGGCTTTACGGAGGAGCCGGACGCAGCGAAACCGGATAGCGACACGCGGCAAAAATTTCGCAAGATGTTGCGCGAAGGAAAGCTGGACGACAAGGAAATCGAGGTCGATATCCAGGCGATGCCCGTCGGCGTCGAGATAATGGCACCACCCGGTATGGAAGAAATGACC
>CAYTTZ010000074.1:0-14066 GCA_964440945.1 uncultured Woeseiaceae bacterium | reverse complement strand
TTGTGAACAAATGTCACAGTTGCTGAGCTGACGGCCATGCTGACGTAGACTTTCCGCAAGTTTTCAATACTCAAATAAACGTTAAGAGAGAATCGGAAATGGCAAAGAGCATCGAGAAAATTGAAGGAATCGGACCCAAGACAGGCGAGGCGCTGCGTGGTGCGGGCGTACGAACCGTCGAGAGCTTGCTGGAGGCAGCAGCAGACAAGAAATCGCGTGTTGCACTTGCCAAAAAGACGGGACTCAGTGAGACGCGTATTCTGAAGTGCGTCAACATGGCTGACCTGTTTCGGATTAACGGTGTTGCGAGTCAGTACGCAGAGCTACTCGAATGTGCGGGCGTTGATACGGTGAAAGAACTCAGGAATCGCAATCCCGAGAACCTGGCGGCGGCAATGGCCGAAGCAAACAATGCCAAGAATCTCGTGCGTCGTGCTCCGTCGACTGTAGTCGTAAGCGACTGGGTTGCGCAGGCTAAGAAACTGCCGCCAAGAATTACGCACTAAGCAGGCGGCGAAGAGCCCTGTGCCACAGCTTGAGAATGTAAACTACTGACGGTGAGCGCAAAGATGACAAACGTGACGGGTGGGCCAGGCAAACCGATTGAGATTACGGATCCATTCGCGCGCAGGCTCATTGGTAAGTACCTGGACAACCGTAAGGACGATATCGGCAAGTTGACGAAAGCGCTGGCCGACTCGGATTTCGACGCGATTCGTGTCACCGGACATAACCTGTACGGTTCCGGTGCCGCGTACGGCCTCGACGATATCTCCTGGATCGGCGCGAGCATCGAAAAAGCGGCGGACGCGAACGATATCTTCGCCATCGAGCAGGCGATCGATGAGCTGAGACTGTTCCTGCAACGGCTCAGGGTGCTCTAGGGTCCGCGCGCCGGCCCTGGATTTGAAATAATCCCCTATTATTTCCGGCACTTGGCGCGTAAACCGCTATAATCAGCGCACGACTGGCGCGAATCTACCAAAAATAAAGCCGCCGGTCCCTGGCCGGCCCAACGGGAACGTCCCTCGGTCGATTGGAGCAACAATTTGCGAGTGGCAATTCTCGAAGACGATCCGGATCAGGCCGAGCTGGTGAAGCTCTGGCTGATGAACGCGGAACACACTGTCGATTGCTACGGTGACGCGGGGAGTTTTCTGCGTGCCGTAAGGCGCGACAGCTTTGACCTATACATGCTCGACTGGATGCTGCCGGATCTCAGCGGTATCGAAGTTCTGAAGAAGCTTCGCAAGAGTATGGACGATTACACGTCCGTTGTGATCGTGACGGCAAAGGACGAGGAACAAAGCATTGTCCGAGGTCTTGAAGCCGGCGCAGACGATTATCTTGTGAAGCCCGTTCGGCGGGCCGAACTGGTGGCGCGCGTGGCTGCGGTGCTGCGTCGTGCCGCAGGCAACAAGCCAGAAGAAGAAGTACTTGATATCGCCCCGTACTCGCTAAGCGTCGCCAGCAAGACGCTCAGTCTCGAAGGGGAGAAGATTGGCCTGACGAACAGGGAGTTTGAACTGGCACTGTTCCTTTTTCGAAACGCCGGAAAAATGATATCGCGGCATCACATGCTCGAATCTATTTGGGGCATCGAGAATAAATCGGTATCGACACGCACCGTTGATACTCACATAAGTCGCTTGAGGAAGAAGCTCAAACTCACAAAACAAAACGGCTGGCTACTCTCGGCGATATACCAGCATGGCTATCGACTAGAGAAAGTGAACGGCTAGAGAATCGACGCATAATGATGGATGCGAAGCGTTAGAAATTACGAGGTAGAACGGTATGGTAAAAAAACAAACTCGAAACCAGGGCGAATTGTCTGCGGAAAACGTTGACGGCAATGTCGATAAGATTCGCGAGATCTTGTTCGGTGGACAGATGCGCGATTACGAGCAGCGGTTCGCGGATCTAGAGACGCGGCTCACGAAGAACATCGAGCTGATTTCCAGCAATTTCGAAAAACGCATGGAGCGACTTGATACGTTTGCCAAGCGTGAGATCGAAAAGCTCACTGAGCAGGTGAAAGACGAGCGTAAGTCTCGCCGTGAAGACGGCAAGCAGGGCTCCAAGGAACTCAAAGGACTGGCGCAGCAGCTGGAGTCCTGGTACGCGGAGCTCGAGGAGCAGATCGGCAGCGAGACGCAGGAGCTGCGCGGTTTACTGCAGGAACAGAGCGAGGAGCTGTCGGGGATGGTTAGTGACACCCACGACCAGCTCAGCAAAAGCCTGGCCTCAGAAACCCGAAGCCTGGCCGATGACAAACTCGCGCGCGAGGATTTGGCCGCTATCTTGACTGAGCTATCGTCACGCCTGAAGAAAGGTTCCAAGTCGCCGGGCGCCTGAACGTGCCTGAGTCGGAATCGCGATGAATGATCTCGAGCAGCTGAAGGAACTCCTTTTCGGTGCGGAAAAGGAAGCGCTGGATTCGATCTCCGAACGCGTCGAGCGTCGCGAGATACGCACGGCTGACGTGGCCGATATTCTACCCGAGGCCATTTATCAGAGTCACAAGAAGGACTCGGAGCTGGTTGAGTCACTGACGGATCCGGTGGGTGAATGCCTGCAGCGAGCGTTTCGAGACGACCCGCAAACCTACGGCGACGCCCTGTATCCGATTATGGGTCCTGCCATCCGTAAGTCGATCATGCATGCCTTGCGCACGTTCACTCAGCAGATCAACGAAGCGGTCGAACACAGTATCAGCCCGAAGGGCCTGAAATGGCGCTGGCAAGCGTCGCGTGCGGGCGTGCCGTTTGGCGAATTTCTCCTGCAAAAGACCCTGCGCTACCGCATCGAGCAGGCTTACCTTATCAGCCGGGAAAACGGACTGCTGGTGGAGCATGTGCATCACGAGAGCTCCAAAATAAAAGACAGCGACGCCGTTTCGGCGATGTTCACGGCGATCCAGGATTTCGTCAAAGAGTCGTTCTCGCCCGACCGGACGGGTCGACTCGAATCTGCGGATATGGGCGACTTCACACTGTGGGCGGTGCATGGGCCGCACGCACTGCTCGTCTGCGTCATACGCGGCGTGCCACCGAAAAGCCTTCGTGCGGACCTTACTGCCATCCTGGAGCGTATCCATTTTCGCTATGGAGAGGCGATTCGCGACTACAAAGGCGACACCTCCACGATTCCCGACGTCGACGTCGAGCTTGAACGCTGCCTTCAGTTCGAAGCGCGTGAGACAAGTGCGAAGACGCGTCGGGGCCCGTCACTCTTCATGATCATGGTCTTGCTGCTGCTGGCCGCTGCTGCGTCTTTCTTTGTGATCAGGGGCTGGCTGTATTCACAACAACAGCAAGAGCTCGGGGCGGTGCTTGAGGCGACGCCCGGTATCCATGTGACGGAGTTGAGCCGCGATGGCAGAGATTTTCTTGTGCGTGGGCTTCGGGACCCGCTGGCGGTCAGCGTCGTGGGCGTGGCTGAGAGCATCGACATTCCGGCGGATCGAATCAATGTCAGCACACAGCCGTTCCAGTCGCTGCAGCCAGAGATGATCGCGGCGCGAGCGGCGCAGATGTTCGGTCGGCCTGATTCAGCTCGATTCATTGTTGCTGGCACGAACCTCGTGGTGGAAGGCGATGCGCCGTGGTCGTGGCAACGGACATTACGGGCTCGTTTTGGGAGCCTGGCGGGCGTCGAGTCGCTCGATACCAGTGGGCTGACAGCGACGGATCGGCAGCAATTCGCGGCGCGCGTCGAAGGCATGAAGCAGCGCAAGTTCTACTTCCAGACCGGCGTCGAGTTTCTGCAGGACAATGACATTGCGCTCGGCGAGTACGCGGCAGAGCTCAGCGAGCTGCAGAAGGATGCCGCTGCTTTCGACTATTCGTTGCTTGTCAGCGTAAGAGGCTCTGCTGACGCATCCGGCGATGGCGCAACGAACGCCGAACTTGCGGGTCAACGTGCAAACACGGCAGCGGGTGTCCTTGTAAGGTCCGGAGTAGCAACGAAGATCGTCAGCGAACCAGAAATCGCCGACGGTCCGCCGGTTCAGGACATCAGCAAGCGTTACGTCGAGATTGATCTGCAGTTGCAGGCAATACCGAATCTGCCATGACGCCGGTGACAAGCAAGGTTTGTGTGGTCGGCGACTTCGCAGTCGGGAAGACCAGCGTCGTGGAGCGATTCGTAACCAACCAGTTTTCCGACAAATACCTGAGCACTGTTGGCGTGAAGATCGATACCAAAGAAATCGACTTTCCCGCGCGCGGTGTCGCACACAAGCTGGTCATCTGGGACGTGGCGGGTTCGGACAAGTTCGGTGACACTGAATTTGCCTACTTGCGTGGTGCCAGCGGCTATATTTATGTCGCCGACGGTACGCGGCCCGCGACGCTGACGGCTGTAGAGCAGCTGCACGGCCAGATCACCGAAAAGTACGGCCCTGTTCCGAGCGTATTGCTGGTCAACAAGCGTGATTTGACGGTCGAATGGCAGGTCAGCGACCAGCGTTTTGAGAAGCTGGCGACCAGCTTCCTCAGCGCCTTTCGCACCAGTGCGAAGACCGGCGACGAGGTCGACCAGGCATTCACCCTAATAGCCGAGCGGATAATCGACAACGACCTGCTGGACGCATAGTGGACCTACCGGAAACCGTCGTCAGCTACCTGCAGGAAGACTATCTTTCTGAAACCAGGCCTTTCTGCCTGCTGATCGATTCGCAGTACCGGCTTGTCGAAAGCTGGGGGGATGGCAACTGGTGTGGGCTGGCTGGCATCGAGCCTGCGACGGATATCCGTGACGTGGCGCCCTTTCTGGTCGGCATTCCTCTGGACGCGAAACAAAATTTCGAGTTCCTGGAGACGCCCGGGGGTTCCGTCGTGAACATGCATATAGTTCCCGAGGGCGACAATTGCTACGCGATCTTCCTGGACGCGAGCGCCAATCACGGCGCCATTCATTCGAGGCAGCAGTCGGTCAATGAACTACGACTGATGCATGCGCGCCAGCATAAACTCATCGGGCGCCAGCGCGAACTCATCAGCGAACTCGTCGAGGCAAAATCGGAGCTGGATCATCATCGTCGTGAGGCAGAGCGGATCAGCGAGAACAAGAGCCGATTCATTGCAATGATGTCCCACGAGTTTCGCACGCCACTGGCGTCAATCATCAATTACGCAGAACTCGCCACGGAAGCGACAAGCGGCAGCAACGACATTCAAAAGAGTGTCGAGACCATATCCCGATCGGCCCGCCACCTGACGTCCCTCGTCGAGGCGGTTCTCGATGATGCCAGTCTCGATGCCGGCCAGGTCGAGTTACTGGAGTTCGACTTCGATATCCTGGCTTTGTTGAATGACATGGCGGCAATGATGGCGCCGCTGGCGGCGGAGAAAGGACTGTCGTTCGCGACCTATGTTGATCCTGATATGCCGAGACGCATTCATGCGGACGAAGTGAGGTTGCGGCAGATCCTCATTAACCTGCTTGGCAACGCTGTGAAATTCACGCACGAAGGCGGCGTGAAGCTGACCGCGACCCACAATGATGGCAGGATCGTCGTCACGGTCAGCGACTCAGGCCCGGGTATCAGCGCTGACGACCAGGAGAGAGTATTCAAAGCGTTTGAACGCGGTAGCGGCCGGGGCGAAACGGGTGCAGGGCTCGGTCTGACCATAACGCTGCGCTTGGTTGAGCTTATGGGTGGTGAGGTGTCGCTGGACTCCATGCCTGGTGAAGGCTGCACCGTCAGCGTGCATATGCCGGTTGCCGCAAGCGACGATGCGGCCTCCACCAACGTACCGGTCCTGCCGACTCCGAGCGACGATACGATCGCGTCGAAGGCGCTTAGCATTCTGATCTGCGATGACGATGAAGATATGATCGCGCTGCTTGAGCACTACCTGCACCGATCCGGCTACGGTCTGATTACCAGCTCCAACAGTTCTGAAGCGATCGACAAGGCGCTCAAGTATGACCCCGACCTGGTGCTGATGGACTGCAATGTGCCGGGTGTTGGTGGCGTGGTCGCAGCAAAAGTGCTGCGCGAGAGGGGATATGCTAATCCTATCGTCGCGCTGACCGCCTCAAAACTGAGTGAAGAGCAAAAGCTCGCCTTCACGCACTTCTTTCGAAAGCCGGCTCCAATGCAGGAATTACTGACGGAGATAAAGCGCCTGACGCACTGACCGCCTCAAAGCTGAGCGAAGAGCAAAAGCTCGCCTTCACGCACTTCTTTCGAAAGCTGGCTCCAATGCAGGAATTACTGACGGAGATAAAGCGCCTGACGCATTAAGCCGTTCGCAATTGTGAACGATTGTTGCGAAACCTCGCTCCAGCCCGATTTGCCGGTACGATCCCCGCCTGACATTTACTCGTTTCAATAAAAAACGTTACATTCAACAGGGGAATAAATATGCTTGACGAATTCAAGAAATTTGCGATGCGCGGCAATGTTGTCGACATGGCGGTCGGTATCATTATCGGCGGCGCATTCGGAAAAATTATCAGTTCATTTGTGGCAGACGTCATCATGCCGCCTATCGGTATGCTGATGGGCAATGTCGATTTCAGCCAGCTGTTCATCAACCTGAGCGACACGACCTACGCGACACTGGCGCTTGCCAAAGAAGCCGGCGCTCCGACGATCAACTACGGAACGTTTCTGAACACGGTGCTCGACTTCCTGATCATCGCATTCGCGATTTTCATGGTGATTCGTGGCATGAACAAGATGAAGAAGAAGGAAGAGGAAAAGCCGGCTGAGCCAGAAAAGCCTTCGGAAGAAGTGCAGTTGCTGACTGATATCCGCGATGCACTTAAGAATCGCGGCTAAACAGCAGGGTTAGCACGGAGAGCGGGGCGCCTCTTGCGGGGCGCCCCTTTTTTTGTCTAAGGGCGCTTCTAACCAGGTGCCCCTTTTCTTTTGCATTCATGTGAGAGTGCAAGATGATGTACCCTTTGCGCCATGCTCAGACCCCTCCTTTTGATGGCGGCCACGGTCGCTCCGCTCACCAGTGCGGCCAGCCAAAGCGCAATCGACAAGCCCGAGATCGACGAAGTCATTGTCACGGCAACACGTCGTGCTGTCAGTAGCGAAGAGGTTTCATCGGGGCTGACGTTGCTCAGTCGGGAGACCGTACAGTCCACAAAACTGGTTACCGACGCGCTGGCATCGAATGTTGGCGTGTATCTCCAGCAGACAACGCCAGGACAGGGCGCGCCGATAATTCGCGGACTCAAAGGCTCATCGATTCTGCATCTCGTCGACGGCGTGCGCCTTAACAACGCTATCTTCCGAAGTGCTCCGACGCAATACTTCGCACTCGTGCCGGTGACGTCAGTAGAGCGTATCGAGGTGCTGCGAGGGACACCGACGTCCTTGTACGGTAACGATGCCGTGGGCGGCGTCGTGCAGCTCGTGACGCGCGTGCCGACGTTTGACTCCGCCGAAACCGAGGTACGCGGCGATACGTTTATTTCGCTCGATACGGCAGAGCTAGCCAAAGTAGCGCGGGCAACGATAGATGTAGGCAATCGCTCACTGGCGTCATCTTTCAGCGCGGAGTACCTGAAGACTGGCAATCGTCGGACGGGTAGCGGAGAACGTATCGGGCCCAGCGGCTACGAATCGAAGGCGGCGCGGCTGCTAGTCGCCGGTACACCAGGTGAAAATCGATCGTGGCTGGTTGACGCACATTACCTGGAGCAGCCGGAGACACCGCGCGTTGACGAGCTGGTACCCGGTTTCGGACAGCTCGAACCGTCTTCATCCGAGTTCTTCTTCGCGCCTAACCGCCGTGCCTTCATTCATGGCAGATACACGGTTACCGATGGGCTCGCCGGACTCGACTGGAACACCGACGTGGCCTGGCAACGCATCGACGATGATCGAGTGTCGCGCGACTTCGAAGCGACGGACAGGCGTCGCGAATCCAACAGCAGCGATCTCTATGGTTTGACGGTCAGCGCATCCAGACTGACCGATGTTGGTTCATGGATTGTCGGCGCGGAGTTTTACAACGACGATGTCGGCAGCCAACGCCTGGAGGAAGACCTGTTGACCGGCGCAAGCCAGGTGCTGACGTCGCGTTTTCCCGACGGCTCGCGCGTCAAGCAAGCGGCGCTCTATGGCAACGTGCAGCAACAGGTCAGCGCGCGCCATAAACTGAGCGGTGGTATCCGGGTTAGCAACGACGATGTGACTTTGCCCGCGACCGTCGTATCGAGTGCAGCGGCTATCGACAGCACTGATCTTAGCGGCGACATCGGGTGGATCTTCGATGCGGCGGAGCGCTGGCAGCTGCTCGCGAATATCGGGCTCGGGTTTCGTGCGCCCAATGTATTCGACCTCGGAACGCTGGGTAACCGACCGGGGAATCGCTTTAATATTCCGAATACAACGCTGGACTCAGAGCGCGTGACACAAGCTGATGTTGGCGTGCGATTTCGCTCGGATCGAGTGCGGCTCGACCTGATGGTGTACGCGCTGCGCTACGACGATCGCATCACTTCGGTCGGTACCGGTGATGTAACGCTGGACGGACGGGACGTCGTGCAGAGCGTCAACGCCGCCGAATCTTCGATTCGCGGAGTCGAATCCGGCGTGGATTGGCGGATAAGCGATGCACTAAACGCTCGCGCTGTTCTCAATTACACCTGGGGCGAACAACAGGCCGTCGGTTTCGATACGGAGCCCGCCGATCGCATCCCTCCGTTTAACGGCAAGCTCGCACTCTCGTATGACAATGGTGGCGAGTATCGGCTCGAGAGCTGGCTTCGTTTCGCCAGCGGTCAGCATCGGCTGAGTGCGCGTGACGTGCGGGATACACGAATTGACCCACAAGGCACTGCCGGCTGGGCCATTCTCGGTGCAAGGCTGCAGAAAGAACACGCACAGCATTGGCTGTTCTCGGTAGCGCTCGACAACCTGCTCGACAAGCGCTATCGCGCACACGGCTCCGGGCTGGATGCGCCGGGCCAGAACCTCTCGATAAGCGCACGCTACAACTGGTAACAGTAAAAACCGGGGTCGAACCGAGGTTTTTGATCACTTAATTGGGGTCGAACCGAAGTTACTGAATAACTGGGGTCGAACCGAAGTTACTGAGCTGGCAAGACGTGCGCGGCGGTCACAATATCGTCCAGAGCTCATCAAGTAGTGTGAACTACATGCCGCGTCCGCCGCGTTATTTTATTCCAGATATTCCACAGCACGTCATACAGCGAGGCGTGGACCAGCAGGCCGTGTTTTTTGAGTCTGGTGATTACAAATTGTATTTGCGTACGCTCGGAAAGGCCGCCAACCAGTACGACTGTCAGATTCATGCCTATGTATTGATGACCAATCACACGCATTTGCTGGTGACCCCGGGCCGCGAACGATCAATTCCTCTCGTCATGCAAGCTATTGGGCGAAGCTACGTGCAGTTGCTAAACAATAAGTATGAGCGCACAGGGACGTTATGGGAGGGCCGCTATAAAGCGAGCCTGGTGCAGAGCGATGCTTATCTAATGGCATGCCACAAGTACATCGAGCTTAACCCGGTGCGAGCTGGCCTGGCCTCTACGCCGGGAGAGTACCCTTATTCGAGCTTTGCCCATAATGCTTGGGGCATATGCGATGCATTACTCACGCCACATGCTGTGTACGAATCGCTGGCGCAAACTTCTGATGAGCGCCGGGTCGCGTACAGGAGTCTATTTCATGACAGCATTGCACCGGACTTGCTTGCGACGATTCGTGATACCACTAACGCATGTCTGGTGTTGGGGACTGATTGCTTCAGGGACCAGATAGAGGCCATGCTTGGCCGATCGGTTCGACACCGCAAGAACGGTAGGCCAAGAAAGGCCGATCGAAAAAGACCGTCGTCGTCGAAAACCTCGGTTCGACCCCACTTAAAGTAGCGGAAAACCTCGGTTCGACCCCAATTATTGCGGTCCGAAGAAAAGCTCCATCTCATCGTTGATTACTTCAGAGTCTGTGCTTTGGCGTTGCTCCATTTTCTCAATAATTTCAATGGTTTCTTCGTCAACCAGGGTCGCCTTGTCACCCAGGATCGTCGGTGTGATCAGCACGATGGTCTCGGTATTGGTCTTGTTGTTTTCACGGCTGGAGAACAGTCGGCCAATGCCGGGGATCTTGCTGATTATTGGAATGCCCTGCTGGCTTTCTTCGACGCGGTGCTTTATCAATCCGCCGACAAAAATGGTTTGACCATCCGGCACGATCATCCGTGTTGTCACTTCAGTGGTCGCCTGCGACGGAATGCCCGTGAGCGGATCAATCACACCGGTACTTACTTCCGGGTGGATATCCAGCAGAACCTTGCCGGTTGCATCGACCCACGGGGTAACACGCAGAATGACGCCCGACTCGAGGAACTCGATGCTTTCTGTGGTTACCTGGTTGACGGTTGTAACTACGCTGTAGCCTCGCCGATCACCCACAATGACCGATGATTCCTGGTCCTCGACGGCAAGCAGCTTGGGTGACGATAAGGTGCGCACACGACCTTGCGCGGTCAGGGCATCCAGCGCCAGTGTGATGTTGTCATTCGTATACGTGAAGAACAGACCGGGGCTTGCGGCGTTATTGAGACCCTGCCCACCGAACTCACCAGTACCACCGTCGCTGCTGAAAAATTTTGTCCAGTCGAGACCGGAGGAGTCTTCGTCGGTCAGCGTTACTTCCAGAATTTTCGCCTCGATAAGAATCTGGGTCGGTTGCTTGTCAATCTGGCGTACCAGCTCCGCTGTACGTCGAAGAAACGCGGGTGTGTCTTCGACCAGGAAAATGTTTTTTTCCGTGAATATCGTAATCTCGCCGTAGTCTGAAAGATACGGTTCCAGCAGCGACTGCATTTCGTCCACGCGGACATATTGCAGCTCGAAGCTGCGCACTTGTGTCAGCGCATCCGGGGCGTACTTGCCCGCCTCGTCCCGGTCGATGATGAAGTAGTTTCCGTCGTAGTGCTCGACGGCAAGGCCCGCGGCATTCGCAATGGCCCGGATGGCGTCTGGCAAGGTCATGTCATAGAGGCTGAAGGAGACTTCCTCGTTGGAGTCCGTCGATACAAATATATTGACGCGTTGTTCGCGGGAGATCATATCCATGACATCGGCCAGGTCGGCATCCTTCATGGTCATGCTGATGTGCTGTGTGACGTCCTGCGCCGTCGCCAACGACGAGGCCAACAAGCCGAAAACGGCCAGCAACTTAACCATCGCCTTGATTCTAGCGCCGCCGTTCATTCGTCTGCTCATCGTCTTCTGCCAAAAGGGGTTTTACGTAAACGGACATGGTTTGACCATTCCTCTCAAACTCTACGTACTGCTCATGGATTTTTGTAAGCCGGTAGCCGCGGTATTCGTCGCCGGGTTTCATGATGCGACCGCCGACGTTGGCAAGTCGACTAACCTGCCCAATCATTGTGGCGTGCAGTGGCAGTGCGGTAACTGAACCGTCATCACTTTCCACGGCGACCGGCTCTTCACGGACGACTTTCGAGGACGGCCGCGAGAATGGGTTGTGTGAAAGATCGGGAGGCGCATCGGCGGCCACCAGGAGCGAGGGCCATGCCGTCGCCAGTATCGCCAGTAACGCCAGTAACAGAGTTGGTCTTGCGGCGCTCATTGTTCAGCCCTGTAGGATGCGAGACTGACCGTCGTTGTCAGTCGTGGATTGTCATCTTTGCTGTCACTTCGCTTCATGCCATACTCCTTGACGACGACAAAACCCAGCTCGTTCTTTGCGTCCCAGAGCCAACGATAGATGTCGTCGTACTCGCCAACGAGTTCAACGTTGAAGAGTATCTCGGTGAATATCTGTACCTTCTGACCTGCTGCCGGTTTAACGCTGATCAGGTCGACATCGTTGTGCCAGGAGATCTTTTGCAGTTTGCCGATGACATAGGACTCGACCTGCTTTAACGGCAGGTTAGCCATGTCGCCGTGCAAGCGGAATTTCAACTCCTCGATGCTGGCGTGGTGGTCCTGCAGCTGCTGGTCAAGGTCGCTCGAGTTGTCGTTAGCTTCTTCCAGAACGGCAATTGCCGCGGCTGCGGAACGGTACGTTTTGATGCCTGGCCAAAGTGTTACGGAAACCAGAATTACGGTGACTACGAGGCCAAGGCCTAAAAGCAGCATGCGAAATTCGCGGTCGTCGAGTTTTTCCAGTGCGTCAAGCATCAGATTCGCTCAATGTCGCTGTTAAGGATAATCGTCAGGTCGAAGCTGACGACGCGTCCGTTTGCATAATTTGTTAGCGAGGTCTTCTGGACGCTGACATCCTTGATGTCTGGTTGTTCGAAAAGCGCGCGTACAAACGTCGATAGTGCCTGGTGGTCGAGAGCCCGGCCTTCGAGAACCATGTGCGTCTCCACCTGCCAGTCCGGGTTCTCGCCCGATTGTTCGTCCTCCGACACGATAACGAAGTAGCCGGTCTCTATGCCGCGAGTCTCGCCGTCCACAACAACGCCGGCGCGACGAAAACTCCAGTTCTCGAACCAGAGATCGTTGCTGACGATTGCACCATCCATGATTCTGAAGATATCTTCGATAGCAGCTCCGGCCCGCAGACCGCGCAGTAAAGACCAGCGCTGTTCGTATTCTTTCTGCTGACTGGAAAGTTGCTCTAGCTGTGTCTGCTGCTGCTCGGTGATAGCGCTTTGCACTTTTAGTTCCTGAATCTCTTCGTTGGCCTGCCTGGAAAGCTGACCGAACAGGCCTGCAGAGCCAAGAATGACGACATTGAGAATCGCAAACGCGATAGCGTACTGCCGAATCTCCGCGCGCCGGCCAAGTCGCTTTCGGTAGTCCTCAGGGATGAGATCGAGTTCAGCCATGCGTATTTATCCCGCGCAGCGCGAGACCGGTGGCTACGGCGATCTCAGGAGCAGATTGGCCACTTGTGTCCGCCGTCGATTCGCCCGATGGGAACAGGTCAAGCGGATTCGGAATTTTCGAGACCGTCGAACCGCTCAAGCTGCTCAATAATTGTTCGGCGCCCGGCCAGCGGGCAATGCTCCCCAGCAAATAGACCTGGGTCACGCTACGGCCTCGCGTCTCCGATGCGGCGTACAGGAATGCGCGCTTGATCTCTTCGACCAGCTTCATGAACTGCGGCTTCAGAATTTCCGAGAGCGTGTTCATCAGGCCGGTCTCGTCGAGTGCGACCGCTACGGCATCCTCGGTATCGCCCGCAGACACCCCGGTGCGAGACAACAGGTGTCGAGCTGTCTCTTCCGGCATATCCAGTGTTTCGCAGATTTGCTGTACCAGGCTTTGCTCGCCGATGGCGATCTCCTGATCGAACAGCAGGTCATTGCCGGAGATCAGCGTCAGGTAACTGGCGCGACGCCCGGAATTGACGACCAGAATGGTCGCCGAATCACTGTCCTCGGATATTGCACTGGTCAGCCTGCTGATCGCCAGCGGACCGATCTCAAGTGCGCTGACGTCGAGACCGGCTTTGCGCGCGAGCTCAAGAAAATCAATGACAGACTTGCGTTCACTCACCGCAACCAGCGCGAGCTTCTCGTCGTTCTTGGAACGGCCGCGGACGGGCATGTAATCCAGCACGTAATCGTTAAGGTCCCCATCCAGTCGGTCCTTCATCAGGCGAAGAATTGCGGCGGGTTCATTCTTGTCTCCAGCAGAGACCTTGTAGTTGATGGACAAGGTGCGAAACATGCCGGAGGGCAGCGCGAGGACCACCTTGTTTCCCTGGAACCGATCGGATGCCAGCGCACGTTTTATCAGCGACCGAAACTGATGTGGCTGCTGCAGGAGTTCGCGGCGTGAGCCATTGATCTCCAATGATGCTTTGGCGCGGACCACAGGCTTACAGCCTTCGGCGGATTCGAGCTGTACGCAGTGGATGGCTTCAAGCGCGATATCGATGCCAATCAGGCCTACCGTGACTGCTGACGAACGCGGTCGAAACAGAGAAGCGGTGCGGGCGAGGACGCTCATGAATTGAACGCCTCATTACCACACAAGGCCTTGTCCGCAAGTCCCGTATCACGGAAATTGCCGGCAGACCCGACGTTGGCTGGATTCATTGTTTCGACCAAGGCTTCGCCCCACAGCAAATAGAGAGC
>CAYTTZ010000073.1:0-14203 GCA_964440945.1 uncultured Woeseiaceae bacterium | reverse complement strand
AGACGGCCTTTATCGTCGATTTTCTATACATAATGGCCCTTCAAAGCCGGTGCCCGAAAAAAAATACGGCGCGTGGTGCAATTGGTGAAGTGTTTCGCCTCCCAATGATCTATATTTTGAGAAAGCCCTGTTTGATGAAAATAAAAAAAGGCTTAGGCAATTGGAGGGTGCAGAGGGAATGGGAAGCAGCGCGGTATCAATGCAAGAACGCGCAAGTGTCGAGCGGCGGCACTTCAGCTGGCGAACGGTTGCTTACGGCTTCACGCTGTCCCGCCGTCACACGCACCGCCGGGTGATCGACAACGACGTAATCTTCCTCGACTGGCACCACCCCTGGTTGTTCTTCCTCTCTGTGGGAACCATGTTGCTTTCCTGCGCCGATGCGTTCCTGACCTTACAGCTACTGGACAAGGGGATGATCGAAGCGAACCCGATCATGCAGTCTGCGCTGAATCAGGGCACCACGTTTTTTATCTCGCTCAAACTGTTGCTAACGGCATTCGGCATCTTTGTGCTGGTGTTCGTCGCCAAGGCGCGTTTTCTGAACAGGTTCAGGACCGGTCTGTTTCTGACGGTCTTCTTCAGCGCCTATGCGTGTCTCGTCTGCTACGAACTGGTCAACCTGTTTCGACTGATGTAGCTGTCCCCGGAATTTCATTCCCTCAGCGCTACGCTTGGGATAAACTACCAAGCCTTCGGAAGTCGCCCAAACCGTCCCCTCAGGCCTTCGCGCCTAAATGCTGCGTAACCACCTGAAATTATGAGTAATTCCATCAAGGAAAAGCTAGCGACAACGCCGCTGTTTGGCGGTAACGCCAGCGCCGTTGAGCAGCTCTACGAGCAGTACCTCGACGATCCCGAATCCGTGCAGGACGGATGGCGCACCTATTTCGAGTCAATGGGCGACCCCGAGTCCGAGGTTGTTCACTCTGCGATACGTGAAGAACTCCTGGCTGAAGCGCGACAGGGGCGCAAGCGCGGTCGTGTTACAACGCGCAAGCCGGGCGGTGCCGTATCCGGCGAGAAGCAGGCGGCCGTATCCCGGTTGATCCAGGTCTACAGCCTTCGCGGTCATCAGATAGCTGACATCGATCCGCTGGGCCTGATGGACCGACGGATACCTGGCGTGCTCAAGCTCGATTACCTCGGTCTGACCGAGGACGACATGGACACGGAGTTCTTTACGGGTGGCCTTGCAGGTCGCGGTAATGAACGCATGAAGCTGCGCGACATCCTGTCGCAGCTGAAGGAAATATTCTGCGGCAAGATCGGTATTGAAGTCGCGCACATCTCACGCGCACGCGAGCGCCTGTGGCTGCGCAAACGCTTTGAACACATGATGGCAGCGGAGAGCCTGAGCGACGAGGAGCGGGTCTGGATACTCGAGCACCTGACCGCCGCTGAAGGCATCGAGCGTTATTTGCACACGCGTTACGTAGGCCAGAAGCGTTTCTCGCTTGAAGGCGGCGAAAGCCTGATTCCGCTGCTGGACGACATCATTCAACAGGGCGGCGCTTCGCGCATTCGCGAGATCGTTATCGGTATGGCGCATCGCGGTCGTATCAACGTGCTGGTTAACATCCTGGGCAAGTCCCCCGAGGAATTGTTCGAGGAATTCGAGGGCAAGTACGATCCCGAGGAGCTAAAGGGCTCCGGGGATGTGAAGTACCACAAGGGCTTCTCGGCCGACATGAAGACGCCGGGCGGCAATCTGCACATCGCCCTTGCGTTTAATCCGTCGCACCTCGAGATCGTCAATCCCGTTGTCGAGGGTTCGGTGCGCGCCCGTCAGCAGCGTCGCGATGATGACGAGCGGCAGGAGGTCTTGCCCATACTGATTCACGGCGATGCCGCGTTTGCCGGCCAGGGTGTTGTGACCGAGACGTTCCAGATGTCTCAGACCAACGGCTTTCGCACGGGCGGTACCGTCCACATCGTAATCAACAACCAGATTGGATTCACGACGAGCCGGCCGTCAGACGCACGTTCAACGGACTATTGCAGCGACGTCGCAAAGATGATCGAAGCGCCGATCTTTCACGTCAACGGTGACGATCCGGAGGCTGTTATCAATGTCTCCAGGCTGGCGCTGAAATACCGGCAGCGGTTCAACAAAGATGTTGTTGTCGACCTGGTTTGCTACCGGCGCCACGGCCACAACGAGGCCGACGAACCCTCGGCGACCCAGCCGATCATGTACGGCAGAATTAAAGAGCACAAATCAACACGCGAGCTTTACGCTAACAAGCTGCTGGATCGCGGGCTCATTTCCGCGACCAAAGCCACCGAGCTGCAGGACAACTATCGCGATCGACTGGACCGCGGAGAGCCTGTACCCAAATCTTCATTGGGCATGATCGGCGATGCGTACACGGTCGACTGGCAGCCTTATCTGAATACTGAATGGGACGACGCCGTCGATACGACCGTCAGTCCCAAGACCGTCGCCTACCTCGGCGAGGCAATAACGTCGATTCCACCGGATGTTCGTCCGCACGGTCGGGTGCAGCGCATCATGGACGACCGGGTCAAGATGTCGCGCGGCGAGATGGACATGGACTGGGGATTCGCCGAGACGATGGCGTATGCGTCGTTGCTGGTCGATGGACACAATGTCCGGCTGGTGGGTCAGGACAGTGGCCGTGGTACTTTTTTCCATCGCCACGCGGTGCTGCACAACCAGTTGAACAATCGCGAGTACCTTCCTTTAAGTCATCTGTCCGATCGGCCAAACGCATTTCGCGTTATCGATTCATTGCTATCTGAAGAGGCTGTGCTTGGCTTCGAATACGGCTACGCCAGCACCGAACCGAATACGCTCGTTATCTGGGAAGGACAATTTGGCGATTTCGTCAACGGTGCGCAGGTGGTCATTGACCAGTTCATCAGCTCCGGCGAGGCGAAGTGGGGACGGCTTTGCGGGCTGACCCTGTTCCTGCCGCATGGCTATGAGGGGCAGGGGCCGGAACACTCATCGGCGCGTCTCGAACGCTTCCTGCAACTCTGCGCCGAGCACAATATCCAGGTTTGCGTGCCGTCGACGCCCGCACAGATGTTTCACATGGTGCGGCGCCAGCAGGTCCGGCACTTCCGCAAGCCGCTAATCGTGCTGACGCCGAAGAGCCTGTTGCGACACAAGATGTCGGTATCGCCGCTGGCCGAACTGTCGAGCGGCTGTTTCGAAGTGATCATTCCCGAGATCGAGGTGATCGAGACGAAGAAGACGAGACGCCTCGTGTTCTGCAGCGGCAAGGTGTACTTCGATCTGCTGGAATCACGCGAGGCGCACGGCATCGACGATATTGCGCTAATTCGCATTGAACAGCTGTATCCGTTCCCGATCGATCGATATGCGAGTCTGCTCGAGCAGTACGAACACGTTGAAGAAATCATCTGGTGCCAGGAAGAGCCGCTAAATCAAGGTGCCTGGTACCAGATCAAGCATCGTCTGCAGGAGCCGCTCAAGAAACACCAGCAGCTTTACTACGCGGGCAGGCCTGGCGCCGCGGCTCCAGCGTCGGGAATTTTCAAGATTCATCTTCAACAACAGCAGGCGCTGGTTGCAGCCGCGCTCGACATCAAGAGTGAGGCGAGCAAAGTCGTGAAGCCCCGGAAAACCAAACGGAAGACAAAATGACAATTGAGATCAAGGTGCCACCGCTGCCGGAGTCAGTATCCGACGCAACCCTGGTTGGCTGGCACAAGAAGGCGGGCGAAACTGTTGCGCGCGACGAGAACCTTGTCGACCTCGAGACCGACAAGGTCGTGCTGGAAGTTCCTGCGCCGGCATCAGGCACGATTACCCGCATCGTTGTCGAAGACGGCGCGACTGTCGTAGCCGGCGACGTGATTGCGATCCTCGAGGAGGGCGAGGTTGCCGCAGCTGCAGCGCCAGCCCCGGTAGAAGCGAAGGAGAAACCGGCGGAGCCCGCGCCGCAGGCGAGCAGTGGCCCGGTCAAGACCAGCCCGGCAGTTCGTCGCTTACTCGATGAACACGATCTCGATGCCACGATGGTGACGGGCACCGGCAAGGACGGGCGTCTGACAAAGGCGGACGTGATGGCTTTCCTGAAGGCAGATGACAGCGGTAACGTGACGCCGGGCGATTCGGCGCCGGTTGCCTACGGCGAGGCGGTTGTCGAAGGGCCGGCGAGAACGGAACAGCGAGTGCCGATGACGCGTCTGCGTGCACGTATCGCAGAAAGACTCATCGATGCGCAGCAAACCGCTGCGATGCTGACGACATTCAATGAGGTCGACCTGACAGAGGTGATGGCATTGCGTAGTCGCTACCGCGACGCGTTCGAAAAGAAACACGGCGTTCGTCTCGGGTTCATGTCGTTCTTCACGATGGCTGCGGTGGAAGCGCTGAAGAGATTCCCGGCCGTCAATGCGTCTGTCGAGGACAGCGATATCGTCTATCACAACTACTACGATATTGGCATCGCCGTCTCCAGTGATCGCGGGCTAATGGTGCCGGTGATCCGTGACGTGGACCAGATGAGTTTCGCAGACTTCGAGACCGAGCTGAACGCCGTTGCGAAAAGGGCGCAGGACGGCACGATCAGCATGGATGATCTTACCGGTGGCACGTTCACGATAACCAACGGCGGCATCTTCGGTTCGATGATGTCTACGCCTATTCTCAATCAGCCGCAAAGCGCGATTCTTGGCATGCACTCCATACAGCAACGTCCGATGGTTGTTGACGGCGAGATCGTGGCACGCCCCATGATGTATCTTGCGGTTACTTACGACCATCGAATTATCGATGGCAAGGAAGCCGTGCAGTTCCTCGTCGCGATAAAAGAGCAGCTTGAGGATCCAAGCCGCCTGCTGCTGCAGGTCTGACTTGAGTCGACAAACACAATTGGCAAAAACCAGGGTTACTAAACAATGAGCAGAAGTTTCGATGTCGTGGTCATCGGCGCAGGACCGGCCGGTTATATCGCAGCGATACGAGCGGCGCAGCATGGAAAGACTGTTGCGTGTATCGATGAGTGGCAGAACAGGGATGGTAAGTATGCGTTCGGCGGTACCTGCCTTAATGCAGGCTGCATACCGTCCAAAGCGCTGCTTGAGTCCTCCGAGCTGTATCACCGGGCGCAGCACGAGTTCAAGAAACACGGCATTCAGACAGGCGAGGTCGCGATGGACATCGCCACGATGCAGAAACGCCGTGCGAGTATCGTCCGACAGCTGACAGGTGGTATTGCCGGTCTGTTCAAAGCCAACAAGGTCGAGGGCCTGGTCGGGCATGGCAAGCTACTGGCAGGTCGCAAAGTAGAGTTCACACCCGTGTCCGGCGATGTCGAAATTATCGAGGCCGGGCATGTCGTGCTGGCTTCCGGGTCATCGCCGATCGAACTGGGCATAGCGCCTTTCGACGGCGCTCAGATCATCGACTCCTGGGACTCACTGGAACTGGAGTCTGTGCCCGAACGCCTTGGCGTCGTTGGCGCGGGCGTCATAGGCCTCGAGCTCGGCAGCGTCTGGGCAAGATTAGGTTCAAAAGTCACGATTCTGGAGGCCATGGAGGATTTACTGTTCATGGCCGATCGCGATGTAGCCAAGGTAGCTGCGCAGGAGTTCAAGAAGCAGGGGCTCGATATCAAGCTCGGCGCGAAGGTCGGTAAGGCGGTAGCTGGCAAGAACGGCGTAACGGTTAGCTACGCTGATGCCAGTGGCTCGCAGTCGATCGAAGTCGACAAGCTCATCGTTGCCGTTGGTCGTCGTCCGCATACCGACAATCTTTTTTCAGAGGACGCCGGTATCCAGCTTGATGAGCGCGGCTTCATCGTTGTTGACGAGAGCTGCCGCACGCGCGTGAAAGGCGTGTACGCGGTCGGTGACTGTGTGCGCGGCCCGATGCTGGCACACAAGGGATCGGAAGAAGGCGTTATGGCGGCAGACCTGATTGCCGGTGAGATTGCCGAGATGAACTACGATGTCATACCGTCAGTGCTCTATACCGCTCCTGAAATTGCCTGGACGGGCAAGACGGAGGAGGAGGTCAAGGCCAGCGGCAAGGCCTACAAGACCGGGTCTTTTCCGTTCATGGCGAGTGGTCGTGCCAAAGCCATGGAGCAGACGGCCGGCATGGTGAAGATAATTTCTTCGCAGGACGACGACGAAATTCTTGGTGTGCACATCGTTGGGCCGATGGCCGGTGAGCTCATTTCCGAGGCCGTGCTCGCACTGGAGTTCTCAGCGAGTACGGAAGATCTGCAGCGCACGATTCATGCACACCCCAGTTTGGCGGAAGCTGTTCATGAGGCTGCGTTGGCCGTTGACAACCGCGCGCTAAACTTCCCGAACAAATAGACTTTTTGAGCCCGGCTTTCGGCGGCAATAGTTCTTGACTCGAAATTACTGGAACCACCGGTAGGAGCGGGCTTTTGCCCGCGACAGTCGGTTAGCCAGAGTGTTCCTGCGGCGATTTCTGGAACCATCTGTAGGAGCGGGCCCTTGCCCGCGACAGCCGGGCAGCCAGAGTTTTCCTGCGGCGATTTCTGGAACCATCTGTAGGAGCGGGCCCTTGCCCGCGACAGTCGGTTAGCCAGAATTTTCCTGCGGCGATTTTTCGAACCACCTGTAGGAGCGGGCGCTTGCCCGCGAAGCGCAGCGGCAGCCGTCAGGCTGCTGTAGTTCTAACGCTTCTCCCAGAAGTCCGCGTTCTTGATTCCGAGTTTGCTCGGTTCAAAGGTGTACTTCGTCACCCCGGCCTTACGTTGGGCTTCGTAGTCCTTCAATGCCCGGAGCGCGGGTCCCCCCATGAGGAAGAGAATCAGGATGCCGATGATGTTCAGCCACGCCATGATGCCGACGCCGACATCGCCAAGCGCCCAGGCGAGGTCCGCCGAGCGAATGGTACCGTAGAAGACCGACGCCATTAGCGCGAGCTTCAGAACAATGAGTTCACCGCGGAAGCGAATTGTCCGGCGGATGTAGGCCACGTTGGTCTCCGCGATGTAGTAATACGCCAGCAGGGTCGTAAATGCGAAGAAGAACAGCGCGATGGCGACGAAGGTTTTACCGAAGCCACCAAGCACCGACTCCAGCGCATATTGCGTAAACGCAGGGCTGTTCGCCTGAATATCCGTGGCGAGCGTGCCGCCACTGACGACGACTTCGACCCCGGTCACGTAATACTGATTGGTAATCAGGATCATGAACGCGGTGGCCGAGCAGACGAACAGAGTATCTACGTAAACGGAAAAGGCCTGCACGAGACCCTGCTGCGCCGGGTGCTCAACTTCAGACGCTGCTGCTGCGTGGGGGCCCGTTCCCTGGCCGGCTTCGTTGGAGTAGACGCCACGTTTTACGCCCCAGCCAATTGCCGCGCCGACGCCGGCCATCGGTGTGAAAGCGTCTTTGAAAATCAGCGCAACGATATCCGGCAGCTCGGCAATGTGATAGCCAATAACCCCAAGGGCCATGACGATATAACCGAGCGCCATAAATGGCACGACGATCTGCGTGAAATGCGCGATGCGTTTTACACCGCCGAAGATGATGAAGCCCAGAACGGCTACGACGATGACCGCCGTCGCCATCTTCGTCGCACTGATACTGTCGCCGAAGAAATTGATCAGAGTCTCACCACCAAACGCGAGCTCCGCGGCATTACCGATACTGTTTGACTGTACACCGGGCAGCAACAGACCGGTGGCGATAATCGTTGTGATCGCGAAGATCCAGGCATACCACTTCTGCCCCATGGCTTTCTCGATGTAGTAAGCCGGGCCGCCACGATACTGGCCTTCGTCTACTTCTTTGTAAATCTGTCCGAGTGCCGATTCGACGTACGCCGTTGAGGCGCCGAGGAATGCGACGATCCACATCCAGAAGACGGCACCGGGTCCACCGAAGCCTATCGCCGCCGCGACGCCTGCGATATTGCCGGTGCCAACGCGACCGGAAAGCGACACCGAGAGTGCCTGGAAAGAGGAGATACCACGTGCCGATTCCTTGCTGGAGAACAGCAGGTGAATCATTTCCTTGAAAAGGCGCACCTGTACGAAGCGCGTGAGAATCGAAAAGAACAGGCCGGTCCCCAGGCACAGGAAGATCAGAGCATTGCTCCAGATGATCCCGTTTAGCCAGTCAACGATCTCCTGCATGCCGCACCCCTTTTGTTTTTTTTCATCTTCGGCGCTGTGGATAGTAACCGAATTCGCGATATAGTTGGGGCTTGCAACAATGGGAGCGTGGCGATGACCTGGTGGGGATGGATGATTATTGGCGCAGTCTTGCTGGGCGCTGAGCTCTTCGCGATCGATGCGCAGTTCTTTCTCGTGTTCCTGGGTATCTCGGCGGCGCTGGTCGGCCTGGCAGGACTATTGGGCATCGTAATGCCGGAGTGGGCGCAGTGGATGGCTTTTGCGGCTTTGTCACTTATCTCGTTCTTCACCTTTCGCAAAAGTCTGTATGAGAAAATTCGTGGTGGCGCGATCGGTTTTCACGGGACATTGGCCGGCAACGACGTAAACGTTCAGACAGAACTGGCACCCGGCGCTGAAACGCGCCTGGATTACCGCGGTACCAAGTGGACCGCACGGAATGTCGGTGACAAGCCAATCGCCGCAGGCACGCGCGCCATCATCGTCGAAGTCGATGGCCTCACGCTCCGCATCAAAGCTGAGTAACTCTCAATAAAGGAAGTAGATATGGAATCCCTTATCGTCTCGTTGGCGGTCGTATTTGTAGTGATCGTCATCCTGCTCAAGACAGCAGTCGTGGTGCCGCAGCAGAATGGTTACGTTATTGAGCGCCTCGGCAAGTACAGCAAAACACTCAATGCGGGCTTTCATATTCTTATACCGTTTCTGGAGCGCATTGCCTACAAGCACACGCTGAAGGAGCAGGCGACGGATATCGCGGAACAAGTCTGCATCACCAAGGACAATGTTCAGGTCGGCGTTGACGGTGTCCTGTACATGCAGGTGCTCGATCCTGGCCGCGCGTCTTACGGTATCGGCAACTATATGTTCGCTATTTCTCAGCTCGCGCAGACGACGCTACGTAGCGAAATTGGCAAGATCGACCTCGATCGTACTTTCGAGGAGCGTGGCACTATCAACCAGAACGTGGTTGCCGAACTGGATAAGGCCAGCGACCCCTGGGGCGTCAAGGTGCTTCGGTACGAGATCAAGAACATCAACCCGCCGCACGATGTTCTGACTGCGATGGAGAAGCAAATGCGTGCGGAGCGTGAAAAGCGTGCCGTGATCCTCACTTCGGAGGGTGTGCGTGACGCCAACATCAACGAGGCAGAGGGCGAGAAGCAGCGCGTCATCAAGCAGTCGGAAGCAGCCAAAATGCAGCAGATCAACGAAGCGCAGGGTGAAGCCGAAGCAATTCTTGCGGTCGCGACAGCCACCGCCGAAGGTCTGCGTCAAGTCGCCAACGCGGTCATCGACCGGGGCGGTCCCGAGGCCATGCAACTTCGGATCGCGGAGCAGTACATTGGCGAATTCGGCAAACTCGCGCAGACGGGCAACACGTTTGTTGTGCCTGCGAATCTGGGCGACTTGACGTCGATGATGGCGCTGGCAACCGATATCGTCAAAGGCAAGCCCGCCGCGACGGGAGCTGCCTAGTTTTGCCAGTCAGGCATTCCTGATCGGTCGCTTTTTGTGTGCGAAAGCAGCCGTTAGCCCAATGCATGGTTGAGCGGCTGCCATCGATCAAGGTAGACAGTCAAGAGCATGCCTGGCCCAAAAGCACTTACGGGGAATTATCCATTTGGAATTAATCACGAGTATCGCGTGCGCACGGTGAACGGATTCAGGTCTGCCTGGTTACTCCTGCTGTGCTGTACCGCATTTGGCTGCAGCGCAGAGCGGTTTGTTCCGACCGAAATAGAGCCCCCCGGAATAGGCCCGTATTCGGTTGGCTCGACGAATATGGAGGTGGCATCCGAGTATGCGGACATCGGCGATGATGCGATGCACGAGTACTTGCTGGGTCGTGCCGACGGGGCAGAGCACCCGCGCTTTATAGCTGACATCCTGAAACACCCGGAATCGGCGTGGGTCATTAATGTGCCGGTTCCCGACGAGCGCGCACTGTATGGCCCGGCCAGCGGTCAGAGCTTGCCGGTCGTGACGTTCCTGACCTATCCATCAAGTGAGAAACAGCAGCGAAACAGTTATGCGTTTCCCTATCACGACGCCAATTACGGTATTTTTGAAGACATGCTCGCTGCGGGCGAGACTCCCAGCTTTGCTGATCCCGACGAACGCTATCCACTGATCATTCTTGCGCACGGTTCGTCGGCGCACGGCATTTACGACGTAAAACACGCACACAATCTTGCCAGCCACGGGTATATCGTTGCAGTCATCACCTATGGGGACGATCGTACTGCTAATGCCGACAATCCAAATCATCACGTTGCGTTTCTGAGGCCCTTGCTTACGAAAGCCGTCCTGGACTCACTCCTTAAGAGCGAGACATTTGGTGCACATATCGACACCGACAGTATCGGAATCACCGGTCACAGTTTCGGCGGCTTCACTGCACTCGCGGTCGCGGGAGGGCCGTTTCAGGGGAACACGGCGACAGTCAGCGACAAGCGGATCAAAGCCGGTGTTCTCGCAGCACCGTGGGTCGGTGGCAACTACGATGGCAACGATTTTTTTGCGTTCGGCCCCAATAATGGCGACCTGAATCGGGTAACCGTGCCGATGATCTGCTTTTTCGGCACGAAGGACGAGGCCACGTTGGCATCATTTACCCTGCCGGCCACTCAACAACTGTCCGGGCCAACCTATGTCGTAGAGCTCGTCGACCAACCGCATATTTTTGAGCAGGGTTCCTGGGAAGATCGCGACAACTGGGAGCTGTTGTTCTTTTCTGCCTATTTAAAGAATGACCCGGCATCACTCGCAACGCTTGAGACCGCCCGCTCAATGAAAGGCGGCAACGAAGACGTGCAGCTATTCGACTATCAGAGATTGCCCGGCAACGACTGATTGTTCATGGCGGTTGGCAGAGTTTTGATTTGCCCGGTTTCCCATGACCTGAATGACCGTTCTTGTTGAGGGTGGCCGCTGAGGTGCTACAGCTCTACGCAGAGAAGATCTACTTCGAAAGAAAACCAGTCAAAGGGAACTGAAAAACGTGCTGGCAGCTACCACTCCGCTCAAGTTTCAGGAAAAACTTGGCTACGGCCTTGGCGATACGGCCTCCAACTTCTTCTTCCAGGTATTCAATCTTTTCCTGCTGTACTACTACACCGATGTGTTCGGCCTGGCGCCGGCCGCTGTCGGTACCATGTTTCTCGTAACGAAAATCGTCGATGCAATCAGCGATCCGGTCATGGGCCTGATTGCAGACCGCACCAATTCGCGCTGGGGCAAATTTCGACCCTACCTGCTTTGGGCTGCAATTCCGTACGGGCTTTGTGGCTACGCCATGTTTGTTTCGCCCGACTTTTCGGCTGCCGGCAAACTCGTTTATGCGTACGCGACCTATACGCTAATGATGCTGATCTATACCGTAATCAATGTGCCGTATTCGGCATTGATGGGCGTGATCTCCCCATCTTCTGCGGAGCGCACCAAGGTCGCGAGTTACCGTTTCATCTGCGCGTTTTCAGCAGGTTGGCTAATCGCTACATTCGTAACACCGCTTAAGAACCTGCTCGGTGACGGTAATGAGGCAGTCGGTTTCCGTCTGACGATGATGATTTTTGCAGTCATTTCCATACTGTTGTTCTGGATGTGTTTCGCGACGACGAAAGAACGCGTGCATCCAGACCAGGCGAGTTCCAATGTCCGATCGGACTTGCGTACTTTGCTCGGGAACGGCCCGTGGATCGCTCTGTTTTTCTCCGGAATTTTTGCCCTGACGAATGTCGCGATGCGCGGCGGGGCGACTATTTTTTACTTCAAGTATTACGTTGGCGACGATGGAACGCCGCTATTCCTTATTTTTGACAAGACCGCGGTGTTCTTGTCGTTGAGCACGTTTGCGCTGATTGGGGGCGTCATGATGACCCAGTTCTTGTGCAAAAGATTCGACAAGCGTCACTTGATGATTGCGCTGACACTGGGCAATGCAGTTGCAATGTCGGCGTTCTATTTCATTCCGCCGGAACAATACTGGCTGATGGTCGCAGTTGGATCGCTGGGTACATTCATTGTCGGGCCGACGCCTGCCCTGGTGTGGTCGATGTATGCGGATTGCGCCGACTACGGCGAATGGAAAACGGGGAGACGCACGACGGCGCTGATTTTCTCAGGCGCACAGTTCGCGCAGAAACTCGGCCTCGCTGTGGGCGCCGGATTATCGGGCTACGTGCTGTTTCTTTTCGGTTTCGTGTCAAACGAGCTTCAGAGTTCGACATCGTTGGCTGGTATTCGACTGATGTTCAGTGTTTTTCCTGCCATATTGGCTGTGCTGAGCGCCGTTGCGATCATCTTTTATCGACTCGACGGCGACCAGGTGAAACGGGTCGAGCGTGAACTGGCAGGGCGACGTTAATCGCTCCGAACATTCCGGGAAGCGTTTCATTTCGCCGACAGAATCCGCTCCTGGGCGAAATCAGCCGTCCAGCTGATAATCTGGCGGAACAGCTGTTGCCGATCTATTTTGGCCGGTGATCATGGTTTCATCAGGGGCGCGGGAGCATTTATGGAATGGCAGTTCCTTGCTGGCTTGGGTGCAATCACCTTGGTAGTAGTTGGTCTGGTCACATACCTTGGGCTGAAGCTGAACAAATTCGTTCTGCGGCATGCGCCGGAAATTGCTTTGCCGATCAACATTACCTTTACTGGCACCACGCTATTTGCACTTGTCGTCGGGTTCTGGGTCCTGTGCATTGCCGCCGCAAATCTAAGGCCGGAAAGTTCGTTCGGGTCGTTTGTCGGAACGGCCGATGGTATGGGAATCGTGATCGTCGGCTCCATATTCTTTGCAGGTGTAGCGGGAGCAGTCCTGGAGAAACTGGGTTGGCCAATTGCAAAGAGGGGGGAAGCTCCCTGAGCAAATCTGCTGTTCACCGTAGGGCCACTGCGCCGAAGTTCTTTCGGTTGACGGCCACTTGAACAACGTCAGCTGCGTCGTCTTACCGACACGACGTTCGGTAGTTGTTCCAGCCGAGTGATGGCGGTACTCAAGGTCGGCAGGTCGCTAATCTCGATGCTGATTTGCATGACGACTTGCATGCTCTTCTTGTCCGTATGACTCGTGAGGTTGAGCACGTTGGCGTGGTCATCCGCAAGTACGGACGTGATGTCCCGGATCAGGCCGCTACGATCATAAGCGTGCAGCGTCAGGTCGACGGGGTAGGCGCCGGATTCCTGGCGGCCCCAGCTTATTTCGACAATGCGCTCCGGGTATCGACGGTTTAAGCCCAGGAAGTTACCGCAGTCCTGCCGATGAATCGTGACGCCGCGCCCCTGTGTGATGTAGCCGACAATGGACTCTGGCGGCACCGGCCGACAGCAGCGCGCGAAATTGGACATCAGGTCGCCGATACCGCTGACGTCGACAGAGTCTGACGGGGCGGGCTTCTTTCTGGAGCTGCGACGTGTGCGAATGCGCTCCGGCAGCTCCCTGCCGCGCAGGTTCTGCAGTGCCGTAGCAATTGAGGCCGAGGTCAGGTCGCCGGCGCCGAGCGTGACGCACAACGCCTCGGTGTCCTTCAATTTGAGCTGTTTAGCGATGCTGTCAGTAGCGACGTCCCGTACCCCAAGCCGCGTAAGTTCGCGATCCAGTATTTCGCGGCCCTGCCGCTGGTGCTGATCGCGATCCTGGTGCCGGAACCAGTTGCGGACCTTGGACCGCGCTCTTGCGCCCGCGAGATAGCCGAGTTTCGGACTCAGCCAGTCCCGGCTCGGCTTCGCCTGGCTGCCGGTGATGATCTCCACGTGGTCACCGTTCTCGATCTGATGGGTCAGCGGCACGATGCGTCCGTTGATTTTGGCGCCACGGCAGCGGTGTCCGACCTGGGTATGTACGTGGTACGCAAAATCCAGCGGAGTCGCATTGGCGGGCAGCTCCACGACATCGCCCTTCGGGCTGATGGCATAGACGCGGTCTTCGAAAAAGTCGTCCCGAATCTGGTCGAGCAGGTCGGCGCCGTCATTCGCAGGTTCCAGCAGTTGCCTTAGGAACTGGATTTTCTGGTCGAATGCCGCCGGCGCTCCACCGCCTTCCTTGTAACGCCAGTGAGCGGCAACACCGAGCTCGG
>CAYTTZ010000072.1:0-14329 GCA_964440945.1 uncultured Woeseiaceae bacterium | reverse complement strand
GCATTGCATTCGCCGACACAAATGCCGAGATCAGGCTTGGCTGGTTGTGGTTCTTGCCCGTGCTGATCGCGATTCCCCTGCTCAGCTGGCCGCCCATTAGTGTCCCTAGAAAGGGATACGCCGTTCGCGACAAGGACATCATCTACAAAGACGGCGTTTTCTGGAGGACGGTAACCGCAATACCCTTTAACCGCATTCAGCATGTCGAGAAGAGCAGCACGCCGCTCGATCGTCGATTCCAACTGGCAACTCTGCAGTTATTCACCGCCGGCGGCAGCGGTGGCGATCTCAAGATTTGCGGCCTGCCGGCCAAGACGGCAGAAAAAATGCGTGTGTTCGTTCTGGAGAAGGTTGGGGCCGGCGATGAGCAAGACTGATCGAAAGCGTTGGCACCGCACGTCACCGCTTGCCTCGATCTTCTATCTCGGCCGGACCATCCAGGCGATTTCCAAGAACGCCGTACAGTCTCTAGCTCCCTTGACGGTGTTCATCGTTGCCGCCGAAGGCAACGTCATGTTTCGAATCCTGCTGGGGGCCTCATTGTTTGTTGTCGTAATCGTGGTTGTATCGATTTCCCGCTACCTCTTCTTTCGGTATCGAATAACGGATGACTCGGTATTGATAAGGGAAGGCGTATTCAAGAAGAAGCAGCTCGACATAAAGTTTGACCGTATCCAGGCGATCAACACCCGGCAAAACGTCGTCTACCGCTACTTCGGTCTGGTTACGGTCAAATTCGATACCGCCGGTTCGGCGAAAGAAGAAGGCAATTTGCCGGCCATCAAAATGGCGCTGGCTCAGTCACTCAAGGACAGAATTCGCCGAGACCACAGCACAAGGACTCCAGGTGCAGACAATGCCGACGGCGACCAGCGTGAATCGTCGACACGGCCACTACTGTCACTCGTCAGCAAGGACATGGTCCGCATTGGGCTATCAAGTAATCGAGCCCTGATTTTTCTCGTGCTGCTCGGCCCGGCGCTCGAATGGACAGAAAACGACGTGGAATCGGCCGTCCAGAGCAACGCAACGGAGCTTATGACCGACGGCTCGGAAATGGCGGTTGCGACTGCGACAACGCTAGCCGTGGTCATCGTGCTCGGTTTTATTCTGTTTCTTGTAGCAGCGTCAATCACGGGGGCATTTCTTCGCTATCACGGATTCCGCTTGCTTGAGCAAGACGGCGTATTTCGGTCAACAGGTGGCTTGCTAACGCGCCATGAGCACTCGGTGAACCTTGCCAAGATCCAGTCCCTTGAAGCCAGGCAGAACCCGGTGCTGCGACTGTTCAAGCGCTTCCGGATACGGGCGAAACAAGCCTCAAGCGGCAAATCCGGCCGTGGCAAGCACTTTGTGATTCCTTTGTGCACGAGCGAACAACTGCAGGCGCTCGACGATGAAGTTTTCCGCGACGAATTCCAGGATGTTGAGATGCAACCAACAGCCACTGTTTTCGAACCGATATCCGGGCGCTACTTCCGGTCCCGGCTGCTGCTCTTCGGTGTATTGCCCGCGCTACTCATCACTGGCATGCTCCTGGCACCGGCGGGCCTGGCCGCGCTGGTGTTTTTGCTGTGGATACCGATTGCGGCGAGCGGAGCCTGGTCGATGTACAAGAAGCGCGGCTATTTCATCAGTGAGCACGGCATGGTTTTGCGGCGCGGTTTTCTCGGCATGCGCACCAACGCATTTTTGCACCGAAAAGTGCAACGCGTCAGCGTCACACAAACTCCACTTCAGGAGCGGCATGGCCTGTCGACCATTCGGTTCTATCTGGCGTCCGGCAGCCTGAAGCTGCCCTATGTAGAATACGCTATGGCAAAACAGCTGCGCGACTACGTGTTGTACCGGGTCGAATCCAGCCGACTGGCCTGGCACTGAGGCCCCGCAATGGACCTGAGCTTCGTTTACATCCTGGAAATGGTTGGTACCGCAGCCTTTGCCGTTAGCGGCGCACTCGCGGCATCGCGCAAGAACATGGATATCTTCGGCTTTTGCGTGCTGGCGCTTATGCCCGCAGTGGGCGGAGGCACGGTCCGCGACATCATTATCGACCGGGTCCCGGTCTTCTGGATCAGTGACAACCGCTATGTTGCGGTCGCAATCATCGCAGCCCTGATCGTTTTCTTCACCTCATACAAGCCCGGCTCCCGCCGCCAGATCCTGGTGTGGATGGACGCGTTGGGACTCGCCCTGTTTGCCGCACTCGGCACGGAAATCTGTTTGAATCACAATACCGGGCCGCTCGTCGCAATCATGCTTGGCGTCACCACGGCCGTGACCGGCGGCATGATCAGGGACATTATTTGCAACGAGATACCGCTGATCCTGTCGCGTGAGATTTACGCGACGGCGGCCTTCGCTACCACTCTCGTCTACGTTATCGCGGATAGCGTTGGACTCATCGAGCAACTGTCACTGGGCCTGGCGGTGGCCGTTGGATTCACCATTCGCGCACTGGCGATCGTTTACGACTGGTCGCTGCCGTCCTTTGGCATGCATAAAAAGCGCTAGTGTCCTGTTTGGGCGCTAACTCAAACGTTGAACCGGAAGTGCATTACATCGCCTTCCTGCACGATATACTCCTTGCCCTCGAGCCTTAGCCGGCCAGCCTCCTTCGCACCATTCTCACCGTTGCCAGCGACGTAATCGTCGTAGGCGATAACTTCGGCACGAATGAAGCCTTTCTCGAAATCCGTGTGGATTTCGCCAGCGGATTCGGGGGCTGTTGCTCCTACCTTGGTGGTCCAGGCTCGAACTTCTTTTTCGCCAGCCGTGAAATAGGTTTGCAGGCCAAGCAACGCGTAACCGTGACGGACGACGCGATTCAGCCCCGCTTCCTTCGCGCCGAGATCTGCCAGGAATACGGCTTTGTCCTCGTCGTCAAGCAGCGCGATTTCGGCCTCAATGGCCGCACAAATTGCGACGACCTCTGCTCCTTCTCGAGCAGCGTAGTCTTCAACTGCTTGCAGGTGCGGATTGTCGATGAATCCACCCTCGTCGACGTTGGCAATATACATCACCGGCTTTGCGGTGATCAGGTGCACGCTCTTTAGAATCTCTTTCTGCAAATCGCTGATCTGCAGGGAGCGGACCGGCAATCCCTTGTCGAGGTGTTCCTTGATGCCAAGCAGCGCGTCGCGATAGGCGATAGCATCCTTTTGGCCCGTCTTCGCTGTGCGGGCAGCCTTGTCGTACTGCTTCTCAACGGATTCCAGATCAGCCAGAGCCAGCTCGGTGTCGATCGTCTCGATATCGTCCAGCGGGTTAATGCTCCCCGACACGTGTGCGACATCGTCGTCTTCGAAACAGCGTACGACGTGCGCGATCGCGTTGGTTTCGCGAATGTTGGCCAGAAACTGATTTCCCAGACCCTCGCCCTTCGATGCCCCTGCAACAAGGCCCGCGATATCCACGAACTCCATGGTAGTCGGGAGGATCTTCTGCGGCTTCACGATGTCTGCCAGCACCTGGAGACGCAAGTCTGGTACGGGCACGACACCGACGTTGGGCTCGATCGTACAAAACGGATAGTTCTCGGCCGCGATCTCGGCCGCGGTAAGCGCATTAAATAGTGTCGACTTGCCAACGTTCGGCAGGCCGACGATGCCACAGGTTATTGCCATTGATCAGTCTCCGGAGCCTGGCTGCTGGGGCCTGTCAGCGTCCTTTGTATGCAGCTGCTTCATTGCCGCATTAAGCCCTTTGTCGAGCAGCACAGGCATGACCTCCACCGCCGCATCAATTGTTTTCAGAATGTCGGACTCAACGCCGCTGGAAGCGCGTTTCAAAACGTAGTTGGTGACCTCGCTTTTCTCACCGGGGTGCCCGACGCCGATGCGCAGGCGCACGAAGTCCGCGCCGCAGTGCCTGATAATGTCTCGCAGACCGTTGTGCCCGCCGTGGCCGCCGCCATTTTTCAAGCGCGTCGTGCCAGGCGGCAAATCGATCTCATCGTGCGCCACAAGAAGGTCGGATACGCGCAGGCGATAATAGTCGAGCATGGCACGTACCGGCCCACCGCTCAGGTTCATGAAACTTTGTGGCTTGATCAGCCAGACGTCATCACCGTGCAGATTAACGCGGCAATAATCGGCGTCAAATTTCTTCTCATACCGAAAGGTGCCGCCGTACTTCTGTGCCAACACGTCAACGAACCAGAACCCGGCGTTGTGCAGGGTTCGCTCGTGCTGCTCCTCGGGGTTGCCGAGGCCGGCGATAATTCGGATCTCATTAGACATGACGTGGCAATGGTAAACAAAAAGACCGCCCGTGGGCGGCCTTTTCGATTCCAACAAGCTTGAAGCTAGTCTTTTTCTTCTTCTTCTTCTTCTTCGGTATCGCCAATGGTCGGTACCTCGGCGCTCCCCTCTTCTCCAGCCTCGACGCCTTCCTCCAATTCTTCCTCGATCACGACTTCCTTGATCACGTGAATCGAAACAATCGGGCGATCCGCTTCGGGCCCCTGGGCCAGCGCTGGAATCTCAACGCCTTCAGGCAGCGTGATGTCGGACATGCTCAGCATGGCATCGAGCTCCAGCTCGGAAACGTCGACATCGATAAACTCCGGCAGATCCCTTGGCAGACACACGATCTCAACCTCGGTCATCAGGCGCGAGACCTTGCCGCCACCATCTTTGATGCCGGGCGCAACCTCTTCGCCGATGAAATGCAGCGGAACGTTCATCTTGATTTCCTGATCCTCGACGATGCGCTGGAAATCCATGTGCATGATGCGGGCCTTTGCAGGATGGCGCTGCATGTCCTTCAAGATCGCAGCCTGGCTCTTCTCGCCAACCTTGATATTGAGCACGCTGGAGTAGAACGATTCGTTCTCGAGCTGCTTAAGGACCTTGTTGTGGTCGAATAAAAGTGCGCGGGGCGGGCGCCCTGCACCGTAGATAATTGCGGGTACTTTTCCTTGATGACGCAGGCGGCGGCTCGCACCTTTGCCCTGATCTTCACGAATTTCCGCAACTAGGTCGAAGTCGTCACTCATGACTGTTCTCCATAACTAATTGTTTTTGCTTAAATTTACTAAGCAGTTGAATAAACGCAGATCGCGACCAATCTGCGCAAGGGCGCGCATCTTAACCTACTGGCAAGGCCTCCGCCACCCTGCGAAAGTGCTGTGCCGGGCGGCCGGTTGGCGACCCGTTACCGGGCGGCGATCAGTCGACGTAGAGGGACGAAACAGACTCGTCGGTGCTGATACGGCGCATCGTTTCGGCCAGCAGCTCAGCGGTCGAAAGCTGTCGAATCTTCGGGCAGGCCCGGGCTGCCTCGTTCAGCGGAATCGTATCGGTCACAACCATGTGATCGAGCGCCGACTTTTCGATGCGCGACACGGCAGGTCCGGAGAGCACCGGGTGAGTAATGTAGGCGTCGACAGTAGCGGCCCCTTGCTCCTTCAGCGCTCCGGCCGCATGGCAGAGAGTGCCAGCCGTATCGACCATGTCGTCGATCATGATGCAGTTCTTGCCCTCGACTTCACCGATGATATTCATTACTTCGGACTGGTTCGCCTGCGCACGCCTTTTGTCGATGATGACGAGATCGGCGTCACCGAGGCGCTTCGCCAGGGCCCGGGCCCGGACGACGCCGCCGACATCCGGCGACACGACGACCATCTGGCTGTATTTCTGTCGCCAGGCATCGCCGAGCAAAATTGGAGAGGCGTAGACGTTATCGACGGCGATGTCAAAAAAGCCCTGAATCTGGTCCGCATGCAGATCAACCGTCAGCACTCGGTCGACGCCGGCCGTTGCGATCAGCTTGGCGACCAGCTTGGCGGTTATCGGAACACGAGACGACCTCGGCCGGCGATCCTGCCGGGCAAATCCGAAATACGGCATTACCGCAGTAATCGTCGAGGCCGAGGCACGCTTGGCCGCGTCGACCATCACAAGCAGTTCCATCAGGTTTTCGGCCGTCGGCGGGCAGGTGGGCTGCACGATAAAGGTCTCGCGGCCGCGAATATTCTCGAGAATTTCGACGTTGATTTCGCCGTCGGAGAAGCGCCCTACATGAGCCTTGGAGAGTGGGATACGTAGGTAACGGGCAATGTCCTGCGCGAGCTGCGGGTGGGCGTTACCCGAAAAAACCGCCATGGTTCCTACTTCCACGATATCCCCTTTCGACGTGAAATGGCTGGGGCGGCAGGATTCGAACCTGCGGTACACGGGATCAAAACCCGATGCCTTACCACTTGGCTACGCCCCAGTTGCAATGACTTTTGCGCTGCGGCGCAATTGTGCGATGAGGGTCCAGTGCTGTCAACGCTCGAAGAATAACCACCTGTCGATGACCAGTCGAACGCGCGTATCGGCGTTTGTCGCCGACAAAATGCGCGGCATCTGCTGTCCCCCACCCTCGCGATAGCGCGAGATTTCGACGATCCAGTCGCTTTGCTCCAATCTGGAGACCCGACCGTCAGCATCAAACTCCGTGGTGGCCGCCATTGACGGATCCGGAATGCCCAGCGTCCAGTATCGCAACGAAGCGACCGGAATCGTCCAGCCGTAGCGATAACGAAGCTCGTTTTCGACGTCGCGGAGGACCGTCTTTTCACCGTCCTTGTCCGTCAGCGTAACGGTGCGATCCTCGCCCTCGATGCGCACCGTGCCGATACCGAGTGGCCCGCCGACCGTCGCCTTGAACGCATCATCCTGCTGCGCCCAGTTGAACTTGCCGTTGAAGCCCTCGTCGCCCGCTTTTACCGCAATACGCCCGATAAACTCCCAGTCGCGCAGATCGCCGAGTACGGTATTACGCTCCTCCCAGCTTTCGAATTCTGGCAGCTCGACGCCCTGTCGCGTGGTGGCACAACCTGCGAGCAGTAACAGGCCCACCAGCATCCCGGCGCAAATGCCGGTGCGGAGCCTATGGGGTTTCAGGGAACAGTCGCTGGCGTACATCATCGAGTAACGGGCTATCCGGCCTCTTTTCCGCCGCCGCCGCAAGTAGCTCCAGGGCCTCGTCGCGCCGATCGAGTGCGACAAGAACCTCAACCAGGTGGGCGGCCACCTCGTGATCGTCAAAAGCTTCGTAGGCAAGCTGCAACCGCGCCAGCGCCTCTTCGTTGCGACCAAGCTTGAACAACGCCCAGCCGTGACTGTCGATGATCGCCGGACTGTCGGGATCAAGTTCCAGTGCTTTATTTATAAGTGCCTCGGCTTCCGAATGGCGCTCTGTTCGGTCCGCCAGCGTATAGCCCAGCGCATTTAGCGACAGCGCGCTGTCAGGCCAGCGTTTTACCGCGGCCGTATACGCGGCAATGGCATCGTCGAGTCGCCCGAGACGCAGCAACAGCTCGGCACGGCTCAGTACCGTACCCTCACTATCTGGCCGAAATTCAATCGCACGATCGTAAAACTCCAGGGATCGCTCGTGCTCCCCTTTCGAGGCATACAGCTGAGCCTTGGCGATAATCATGTCGACGGCGTGTTGTGGCGAGCCCTCGGCAAACTCGTCCAGCACTTCCAGCGCGCCGTCAAGATCATCCTGTTCAAACGCCAGCAGCGCACTGGCACGACGCTGCGCCGCGGGCGCATTGGAACCATAACGGACCTCGCGATACAAAAGGATCGCACGGTCATACTCTTCACGAACGTCGGCGATACGGCCCAGGTAATACAAGGCATCCATACGATACTGGCCGGTTGCCAGCAGATCCTCGAAGTCATCCCACGCTGCATCGAGAAAATTCTGCCGGAAGTTAATAATCGCCATCAGCCGCAGCGCGTCACTCCGTCCGGATTGCTCAAGCAACACCTGGTTGACCTGGCTCAGCGCATCGTCGTCACGATCCGTCATCATGTACATGATCGCGAGTTCCATTCGCGCATCCGGATCCGGGTCAGGGTCGTCGCCGATAATTCGCGCCGTGTACTCGATCGCCTTGTCGGTGTCGCCTGCCACGAGAATTGCTCGGGCGTACAACAGCTTTGACTTGACGTTGTCAGGGTCCAGCTCGCTCGAGCGTAGCGCCCGTTCCATTGCATGCGCCGTATCGCCGGCCTCGAGCGCCAGCGCGGCTACCGCATAGTGCGCCAGGGCATCGTTCTTGTAAGGCTTCGCGAGTGCGCGCATCAACTTGTCAGCGTCCTGCGGTTTGCCCTCTTCCGACAGGTATCGAACCAGCGACAGCAGTCGCTGCCCCGGCAGCTGTTGCCCGTTCTCAATGATCGCCTTGAAACTGCGCCGCGCGTTCTTTAGCTCGCCTGCACGGAAGTAGCTCTGCGCCAGGTAGACGCGGGCCTCGTCGCTATCGGGGTCGAGCTTGCTCCAGCGCTTCGCGGACCTCAGTGCCTCATCGTTGAACCGATAGGAGAACCCGACAATCGTGGCCTTGCGGGCAAGATCGGCATCCTCGCTGAGCTCAGCCGCCTTGCGGTACTCCACCGCGGCTTCGAGATAGTCCTGCCGCTGCAGTGCCATCTCGGCCTGCAGGACGTGCGCGCTGGTATCCGACGTCTTGGCGTCATCGGCAGCCGTCGCGGGGCTTGCGATCAAGGCGAATAGCGAAATCAGCGCTGTGGCCGACCGCCATCGTCGAAGTTCATGCATAAAAAGTCGTCCGTTTAATACACAGACAGGGAACTCGCGGTTCAGTTCGCTTATCATACGCACTCCGAAATTCCTGAGTGCCTTAACGGCGCCGATAGTAACGTTATGCCGCTGCAAATACTCGGCCTGAACCATAACACGGCATCTGTCGAAATACGCGAGCGCGTCGTCTACTCAGGCGAGGACGTGGCGCGTGCGCTGGAAAGCATCAAGACGATCGATGGCGTGGAAGAGGCCGTGCTGCTATCGACCTGCAATCGCACCGAGTTTTACGTAATGACCAGCAACGATCACGGCACCGAGCAGCTGCGATCCTGGCTTGAAGAGGACCGGCAACTCGATTCGGCGCACCGCAGTACGTTGTTCACGCTTAAGGACGAGGACGCGATACGACATATCTTTCGTGTGGCCTGCGGCCTTGACTCGATGGTCCTCGGCGAGCCGCAGATTCTTGGCCAGCTCAAGGACGCGTTTCGCCAGTCGCAGCAGACCAAAGCCCTCGGCCAAAAACTCAGCCTTTTGTTTCAGCACACGTTTGCCGTGGCGAAGAAGATCCGCACCGACACGGAAATCGGCGCAAGCCCTGTCTCCGTCGCCTATGCAGCCGTCAATCTGGCTGAGCAGTTTTTTGCGGGCTTCAAAAAGCATACGGCCCTGCTGGTCGGGGCCGGTGTCACGATCGAGCTGGTCGCCAAGCACCTTCACAAAAGGGGCGTCGGACGAATGTTCGTCGCGAATCGTAATGTCGATCGCGCCCGTGAGCTGGCCGGTCAGTTCGGCGGCTTCGCGCTGCCGCTCTCGGAGATCGAGGGTACGCTACCAGAAGCCGACATACTGATGACGTCGACCGCCGCCACCGAACCGGTGATTACAAAGCAGCAGATGCAGACTGCGGTTAAGGCCCGCAAGCGAAAACCAATCTTTGCCGTCGATATCGCCGTACCCCGTGACATCGAGGCGAGCGTCGGCGACCTGGACGATGTGTACCTTTACAGCATTGATGATCTCGACCGGGTCATCCTCGCGGGTCAGGGCAATCGCGAGGCCGCCGCAGTCGAAGCAAGCCGCCTGCTTGAGGAGGAGATTGCCCGATACGCCAGTATCGAACGTTCCAAGGAGGTTGTGCCAGTCATCGCGGCGCTGCGAGAGAGCAGCGATTTGCTGCGCGATGAGGTGAATGCGCAGGCTCGACGCAGGCTGGCACGCGGCGAGTCCGCCGAGGACGCTGTTGAGTACGCGACGGCCGCACTCATGAAGAAGCTATTGCACAAGCCCAGCGTCGCCTTGCGTAAAGCTGGCGAGGCGGCGGACCAGGACCTGATCGAGGCTGCACGCGATATCTTCGGTCTGAAGAAAGACTGAGCGGGCTGAGACGTGAAAGACTCCATTCGCCGCAAACTAGAGTCCGTGCAGGAACGCTTCGAGGAAATCGCCGGGCTGCTTGCCGACCCGGACGTGATCGCCGACCAAAATCAGTTTCGCGACCTCTCCAAAGAGTACGCTCGCACCGATCCTGTTGTGCAGTCGTTCCAACGCTACGGTGCAATCGTCGCGGAGATCGCTGCCGCAGAGGAAATGACCCACGACGACGACGCGGACATCCGGCAAATGGGCCAGGAGGAACTAAAGAGCCTCACCGAGCGGCGCGAAGTGCTGCTTGCACAGCTACTGAAATCGCTGATCCCACCGGATCCGCATGACGACAGCAATGTCTTTCTCGAAATCCGTGCCGGCACGGGTGGTGACGAGGCCGCGATCTTTGCCGGCGATTTGTTCCGCATGTATTCGAAGTACGCCGAGACGCTCCGCTGGTCGATCGAGATCTTGTCGGAACGCGAAGGTGAGCATGGCGGCTTCAAGGAACTCATCTGTCGCGTTAGCGGCCACAGTATTTTTGCCAAGCTCAAGTTCGAGTCCGGCGCACATCGTGTGCAACGCGTTCCAACGACGGAATCGCAGGGGCGCATACACACGTCGGCATGCACGGTTGCCGTATTGCCGGAGCCGGACGAGATTGAGGCCGTTGACGTTAACCCGGCGGATCTTCGAGTGGATACGTATCGCGCATCCGGTGCCGGGGGTCAGCACGTCAACAAGACGGACTCCGCCGTAAGATTGACCCACCTTCCGACTGGCATCGTTGTCGAATGCCAGGACGAGCGATCGCAACACAAGAACCGGGCACGCGCCATGTCGCTGCTGCAGGCTCGACTGCTCGATGCGCAGGTTTCCGAGCAGGAAACCGAACAGGCTGAGAAACGACGACTGCTGGTCGGGTCGGGGGACCGCAGTGAACGCATTCGGACCTACAACTTTCCGCAGGGCCGCGTTACGGATCACCGCATCAACCTGACGCTCTATAAGCTGGACGAAATAATGGAAGGACACCTGGAACAGGTTGTCGAGCCTTTAATAAATGAGTACCAGGCTGATCAGCTCGCTGCACTCGGAGAAGCTTGAGGTCATGTCGCGTAATTGGGGACATGCTGGTTTAGAGAAGTAACGCGCTAAGACACATGTTCTCGCACTACCATTTCGTTTTTTCTTTTTTTCGGCAGGCAATGTCAGACGCAAAACAAACCTGTGTCATACAATCTTGAAATAATTAACAGGCGTGATTACTTGTACGCAAAAGTCACGGGAGAAAACAGCAAAGAAAATGTCAGGCTGTACTTGGAAGAGCTGGTTCAGGAATGCGAAAATGCCAAGTGTCGCCGTTTGCTGATCGAAGAACTGCTTGAAGGACCTCGCCTGGATTCTATGAGCGTGTTCGATATCGCATCGGAAGGGAGCCAGAAATCCCGCGCACTGCTGAGAGCAATCGCCTATGTGGATGTCCACGCTGAAGGCAGTTCAATGAAAAATGCCGAGTCTTTCGCAACCAATCGTGGCTTGAACGTAAGAGTATTCCGAACGGTAGCTGAAGCAGAGAATTGGTTGATGGATCACGTCTGGATTTGCGCATTTACAACGCCGCCCAATGACGCCTGCATCGGTCGCTGCTACCCAAACCGACCCATATCTTACAAGAGCACAACCGTCCGGTTATTAATTCTCTCCCTGGTCAAAATTCCACGATTACTTGACGCTGTATAGTGTTGTCGAAGTACCCCTTAGTTCGCCCTGTCGTGGAGTTCGTCGCATGAGACTGTTTGTATTGACTATTTCGGCGCTGACGAGCGGCGTGTCACTTGCGAGCGCTCAGTCGCCGTATGCCGGAGAGGAGCTCCGTTCACTGAAGTCGCTTTCCCCAAAAGAGGTTGAATCTCTCAGGGCTGGACGGGGCATGGGGTTCGCGAAGCTCGCCGAGCTCAACCACTACCCCGGACCCAAGCACGTATTGGAACTGGCGGATAAGCTTGACCTGACCCCATCGCAGCGCGCCCGGACCGAGTCGCTTTTTGAGGAGATGCGGCATAACGCCGTCGCCCTCGGAAAAAAATTGCTTGAGGCGGAGTTGGAGCTGGATGAAGAATTCCAACAAGAAACGATCATGGCGGACGCGCTGAAAAACGCATTGCTGGGAATCGGCAAAATACGAGCCCAACTCAGGTATGTGCATCTGGAGGCGCATTTGCGTCAACGAAGCCTGCTTACTGCCGAGCAAATCGCCAGGTATGACGAGCTACGTGGATATCGAGGTGCGGCACATGATCACAATGGGCATTCGAAGAGTCACAAGTAACAGAGCGAACAGGCCTCATTGCTGACCGGCGGGCGACAGTTTTGAGCTCCAACGCCCGCTGCCACCCCAAGGGCTTTCTACCTGGGCCGATAATCAACTGAAGCAGCATGTCCGCGCATCCACGAATCGTTAGTCGTCGATGGCCGAGGGCCTGGCAATTCGGCGCGGGCGGACCCAAAACCAGCTGGCACCGACAACGGCGGCGAAAACCGTGTAACAAACGGTGAATACCCACACGGGAGCTTGAAAATACAGGAGAGACTCAAGCCAGTGTGAGATGAACGAGCCTGCGTACATAGCGTCGCCCGCGCGTTCCCGGAGCGCCATTTCCCAGGTTGTAAGCGGGCAAGCAATTCCCACCCACGACTGCAAAGCGACAATGCCGATCGCTGCCAAATGTGCGATTCGAAACCACGGATTTCGCACCCACGTCCAATCAAAGAGTTTCCCGATAAAAATCAGAGCCAGGCCGACGACTACGAAAGCGACAAACAACACGTGACCGAACAAAAGCAAATCGGCGGCCAATAGGTATAGAAAACCGGACTCCATGTGCGACACCCACTGAATTAATCCAATTCTACGCTCTAACGCGGCAAACAAAATGCCACTACGAGAGCCGCAATAGCCGGGCCGAATTTAGAGCCCAATCGCGGAGCTGGGCTGGACGAGGCAGCGGTCGTTCGATTGGTAAAAATCGCACGTCTTTTTTTGGGAGAACTATCGATCACCGTCTGCTGCGAGCCCTCCGAAATACAGGACGTTGGGCGCGCCCGAACGAGCCATGGCGATGTCCAGGAAGCCATCTTCATTGACATCGCCAGTCGCAAAGCCATAGGCCACCCCTTCATTGTCTCCAAAGTCGACCGGAGAGAAGCCACCCTCTCCGTCGCCAAAGTAGACTACAGGCTTAGAATGCATGTACCCGACGATTGCGTCGGGGTTACCGTCCTGATCCAAATCAGCCACAGCCAGTGCATACGGCGTAGGATCGGAGCCACCGAGCGGCGTGGGAGAGGCAAACTTTCCGTCCTGATCACCCAAGAGAACGGCTGGCCCGTTCCGTTCATCAATTACCACGAGATCGAGGACTCCGTCGCCATTAAAGTCGCTGGCCTCCGCCGATCGGATCGCCGCGTCGGCCGGGCCAAAGGGTATGCGTTCACTGAACGTAGAGTCTTCGTCGTTAATGTAAATGTAACTCTGCCCTCCTTCACGATGCGGAACCGCAAGGTCCAGCAGGCCGTCTCGGTTGAAGTCCGCAGGGGTAATCGTTGTCGCAGACTCCTTGGAAAACCCCAGGCAGTCCGCGTTGAATTGACCATTTCCTTGATTGAAGCACACGTAGTTGAACCCGCTGCTATCGCCTGTCCGGTTCGCGATAACGATGTCCGGCTGTTCGTCTCCGTTCAGGTCAGCAACGCTGACATAGCGGGTAGGCCACTCCGGGCGACCGAAATCTGAGCGTACGGCGAACTCACCGGCTCCGTCATTGGCGTACACCCGCTTGGGATCTGGGATGTCGTTGCTCACCACTACGTCTAGATCACCATCCATATCGATGTCGACAAGAACCCCGGAGTATGAACGATCTGCCTCTCCCGAGAGTGGAGCGGTGGATCGGAAACCCCCTGCGCCGTCACCTAGAAGGACGGGGTCCAGGAGTGGCCAGTGTCGGCCCTTGACCAAGACGATATCGAGGTGGCCGTCGGCATTCAGGTCGCCGATGCTCACGTTCGCCGAGGTCTCCGAAGTCTCCTCGAGCAGTAGAAATCCATCGAATCGATTGGCACTGAACTGTTGAACGCCTTTGGGCGCTGGTGGCTCCGAGCAACCCGATACGACCATTGCGGCCATGAGCATGGACAAGAGTCGTGCAGTCGACTCGTTCATCGGTATCCCCCTGCCGCAACAGACCCCAAGATCTCTGCCATAGAGATGGTTGATCTGGACATGGTTCCTTGCTGCATCAAACGAATCACCTATCGAAAAAATCATGGCCATCGCGACGGTCTGCTTTGGGTTGTGATTTCAACCGGTCAATGCAACACCTAAGCTCTTACTATAGAGCGGGAG
>CAYTTZ010000071.1:0-14363 GCA_964440945.1 uncultured Woeseiaceae bacterium | reverse complement strand
AGAACAAGTTAAGGGCATCGTTGCCGAGCAACTAGGTGTCAAGGAAGACGAAGTCACGAACGACGCATCTTTCGTCGATGATCTGGGTGCCGATTCGCTCGACACCGTCGAGCTGGTAATGGCCCTGGAAGAGGAATTCGAGACCGAGATTCCCGACGAGGACGCCGAAAAGATCACCACGGTGCAGCAGGCAATCGACTTCGTAACCGCTCGCCAGAGCGCGGATTAAACAAGCAGGCGCGGAGGCTAAATCCGCGCCTTCTTTTTGCAGTTCCGAAAGGCAGTCCTGCCATTCATCGACGGACAGACCCTTGACTAAAAGACGTGTCGTCATAACCGGGATGGGTATTGTTTCTCCGGTGGGCAGCCGCCTTGACGACGCCTGGCGCGCCGTTTGCGAGGGCCAGTCCGGCATTTCCCTGATCGACGACTTTGACACTACCGCGTTCCCGACCCGCATTGCGGGGCTGGTCAAAGACTTCGACGTCGACACGTATCTCAGCAAGAAAGACCAGCGTAAGAACGACCCGTTCATTCACTACGGCGTTGCCGCCGCAATGAATGCGATCAACGATTCAGGTCTCGAGATAACAGAAGACAACGGCCACACCATCGGTGTTGCGATGGGCTCGGGTATCGGTGGTATCAAGTACATCGAAGACAATCACAACAAGATGCTCGAGGGTGGACCGCGAAGAGTCTCGCCGTTCTTTATTCCCGGCAGCATCATTAATATGACCTCAGGTCAGGTCAGTATTATGCAGCACATCACGGGGCCGAACATCTCGATCGTCAGCGCCTGTGCAACATCAACGCATTGTATTGGGCTTGCCGGGCGCAGTATCGAACACGGCGACGCCGAAGTAATGCTGGCGGGTGGTTCCGAATTCGCAACCACACCGCTCGCGATGGGTGGCTTTTGCTCGGCCCGCGCAATGTCCACCCGCAATGACGATCCAACGCACGCCAGTCGTCCATTTGACACTGGGCGCGATGGTTTTGTGCTTAGCAACGGTGCCGGCTGCGTCGTTCTCGAGGAACTCGAGCATGCCAGGGCTCGCGGTGCCAACATCTATGCGGAGCTGATTGGTTTCGGCATGAGTGGTGATGCTTATCACATTACGCTGCCGCCAGCTGACGGCGAAGGTGCTCGCAAGTGTATGACGGCGGCGCTACGCGATGCCGGTATCGATGCGTCGGATGTCGACTACCTTAATGCCCACGGCACCTCAACGCCCGCCGGCGATATTGGCGAAACAGTCGGTATCAAAAGGACATTTGGCGATGCTGCGAAAACCCTTGCAGTCAGCTCGACCAAATCGACAACGGGTCATCTGCTGGGCGCAGCCGGTGTGGTCGAAGCCATCTTCTGTGCGCTGGCAATCAGGGACCAGGTAATCCCTCCAACGACGAACCTGGAAAATCAGGACCCCGAGTGCGATCTGGATTACGTGCCGAACGTGGCGCGAGACGCCAAGGTCCGAACCGCGGTGTCGAACTCATTTGGTTTTGGCGGCACGAACGGAAGCCTGGTACTTCGCGAACTTGATTGACGCTTTCGATGAGATCGCCGCACCCGGTGATCTGCGGCAACTGCATCGCGCACATCCGACCCGCTATCCATTCCTGTTACAAAGCACGGCCCGGGGCGGGGCGCTTGGTCGGTTCGATATCCTGTTCCTGAGTCCCGGCGACGAACTCACGCTGCATGCATCTGGCGAGCTCAGCGGGCCTGGCGCCGCGCCCAACGATGGTTTTCTTAACGCGCTCGATCGATGGTGGTCGACGGAGAAGGTCGCCGCGTCTGACACGACCCTGCCGTTTCATGGTGGCTGGTTCCTGTACCTTGGTTACGAGCTCGCCGCAGAAATTGAACCCGCCCTGCGTTTACAGCAGGATCAAATCCTGCCGGTTGCATTCGCTGTGCGGTGCCCGGCCGCACTTGTCTACGACCACCAGGATTCGACCTGCTGCCTGATGCGTGAGTCGGCTGACTCGGCCGCCATTCCGCGACTCCGCGAAGACGTTGCTGAGCTGCGCGCGCACAGCGATGCGCCGGCCAGGATTATCGAATCCGTAGCCGAAGATGAGCCGGGACGATTTATCGACGCCGTGGCGCTGGCGCAGCACTACATCCGCGCGGGTGACGTTTACCAGGCCAACCTGTCACGCGGATGGTCCGCCGAGATTGGCAACGTAAACGGGCCTGACATTTATGCCTCGCTTTGCGAAGCAAATCCCGGGCCGTTCGCAGGTATCGCGCACTGGCATGGCGCCGAAATCATCTCGTCATCGCCGGAACGCCTCCTGACAATCAGAAACGGCCTGGCGTCAACCCGCCCGATTGCCGGGACGCGACCGCGCTCCGCGGACAGTGAGCATGACTCATCACTGTCCACCGAGCTTTTTTCACACCCGAAAGAACTCGCCGAACATGTCATGCTTATCGATCTTGAGCGCAACGATCTTGGCCGGGTTTGCACGGCCGGCTCTGTCGAGGTCGACGAAATGATGGTTTTGGAGAGCTATGCGCATGTGCATCACATTGTCTCGAATGTTCGGGGTCAGCTTCGCGACGACGTCAAACCGGGCCAGGCGATTGCCGCTGTTTTTCCGGGCGGTACCATTACCGGCTGCCCCAAGGTGCGCTGCATGGAGATCATTGCAGAGCTCGAGGCCGGACCACGAGGTGCCTACACCGGATCTTTTGGGTACCTCAACCGGGATGGCAGTCTCGATTTGAACATCCTGATCCGCACAATGGTCAAGCAAGCGAGCAGACTTACGCTGCGCGCCGGGGCCGGCATAGTGGCCGACTCCGACGCGACGGCGGAGCTTGAGGAAACACGCGCCAAAGCCAAAGGGATGCTGCGGGCATTAGGCCTGGGTGATTCAGAATGAACCGCTGGTATTGCAACGGTCAGGCGATAGAGCACGTCCCCATTGATGACAGGGCGTTTCAGTACGGTGACGGGCTGTTCGAGACCATTGCGATTCGTGACGGGCAACCAAGGCTGTGGAATTTTCACCTCGATCGCCTGGAGCAGGGTTGTGAAAGCTTGCGGTTCAGTCGCCCGGTTCGCAAGACACTGCGCGAATGGCTTGATCTGGCGATCCGTGATGGCAGCGCCGGCGCACGAGACGCGACCGTAAAAATTATTTTAAGTGCGGGATTATCGGAACGCGGCTATGGGCGAAGTACGCCGAGCGAGACGACGATATACATCGGTGTATTTGACGCTGTGACTGTTGCGGCAGAGCATTATCGGGAGGGTGTCGACACCGTTATGTGTGATACCCGGCTTGCCCTGTTTTCAGCGACCGCCGGCTGTAAGACACTGAATCGGATCGAGCAGGTACTGGCGCGCTCCGAGGTCGTCGAGCACGGCGCTTTCGAGGGCCTCACTCTCGATGGGGAAGGCCGACTCATCTGCGGTACCATGAGCAATGTGTTTACGATTAGCGATGAATCCATCGCCACACCGTCGTTGGAACGCTGCGGCGTTGAGGGCGTAATGCGGCGGCACGCGATAACAGCGCTTCAACAGCGTGATCGCACGGTGGTTGTTCGCGACATCAGCGCAAGCGAACTACTGTCTGCCGACGAGGTTTTCCTCTGCAACAGCCAGTTCGGGGTTATTCCGGTACGGAGCTGCGGCGAAAAGACCTGGGACGTGCACCCCGTAACGCGATCCGTAATGTCAGTACTGGCCGACACCGGCATTGCGGAATGTGAACAATGAGAAAGATCGTCACTGTTCTGCTTTCAGGCGCGCTGCTCGGTGCCGCACTACTCGGGCTGGCTGCGTGGCAGGTTGATCGATTCATGTCGAGCGAGGCAGATATTCCCGAGAATGGAATCGACTTCGAGATTGCCAGCGGCAGTTCGTTTTCAGTGGTTACTCGAAACCTCGTTGATCAGGGCGTTATCGAGAGTGACCGCTGGTTTCGCATTTATGGACGCTGGAGTGGGCAGGCTGGCGCCGTGCATGCCGGTCACTACCTTTTGTTGCCGGGGGCTACGCCGCGCACGTTGATGAAGCAGTTTACGAGCGGCGCCGTGCGGCTCTATTCGTTCACTATTATTGAAGGCTGGAATCATCGCGACTTACTGGCAGCGCTGCATGCTAATGAGGAAGTCGAGGCATCGATGACCAACGAGGACTGGCCGGGCCTGCTTGCCGAGCTTGGTGCCAGCGTCACACACCCGGAAGGCCTCTTCCTCCCGGAGACCTATCGTTTTGCGCGAGGCACCAGCGACCGAGAGTTGCTGGCCCAGGCTTACCGGCTGCTGCAGAATGTGCTCGCCGAGGAGTGGACCGCAAGAGCCCCATCCATACCGTTGGAGTCGCCGTATGAAGCGCTGATCCTGGCATCGATCGTCGAGAAGGAGACGGCCCGTGCCGACGAGCGACAGCGCATTGCAGGCGTGTTTACACGGCGACTGCAAAAACGCATGCGCCTGCAGACCGACCCGACCGTAATCTACGGTATCGGGCCGACGTTCAATGGCAACTTAACGCGCAAAAACATGCGTACCGATACGCCGTACAACACGTACACTCGACATGGTTTGCCGCCAACGCCTATCGCGATGCCAGGCCGAGCCGCTATTCAGGCCGCTGTGAATCCTTCACCGGGCGAGGAGCTGTTCTTTGTGGCGACCGGGCTGGGTGACGGCAGCCATAGTTTCTCGACAACCAAAGCCGAGCATGATGCGGCCGTTGCGGAATATCTGCGGCGGCTGCGCAAGCAGCGCCGACAGGGAGAGTAGGGTGGAACGCGGCAAGTTCATCACGATTGAGGGAATCGAGGGCGTCGGCAAGTCGACCAACATGGCCGAACTGGTTGCGCACATCGAGTCCGCCGGTTATCGGGTCCTTAGGACTCGAGAGCCGGGTGGCACGCCGTTGGCAGAGGACATTCGAGATCTCCTGAAAGACCGCAGCGACGAGCCAATTCCGGAAATCGCCGAGCTGTTGCTCATGTTTGCGGCACGCTCGCTCAATGTGAACAACGTGATACTGCCCGCACTTGAGGCCGGTACGTGGGTCGTTAGTGACCGCTTTACCGATTCGAGTCGCGCTTACCAGGGCGGTGGACGTGGTATTCCGATGGAGACCATAGATCGTCTCGCGGACTGGGTCCACGGCGAAACCTGGCCGGACCTGACCATTCTCCTGGATGCACCCGTTGAGATCGGCATGCAACGCGCAGACAAGCGCGGCGCCCCCGATCGATTTGAACAGGAGCAGCATGACTTCTTCCAGCGCGTGCGTGAGTGCTACCTGCAGCTCGCTATCAATGAGCCAGCTCGGTTTGTCGTGCTGGATACAACGCAGCGCCTGGAGCAGGTCAGCCAAGAGATTCGCCTGCTGGCGGATCAGCTATTCCTTGCTAACTAAGATTAATAATACCCCCTAACTGATTGTTTTATGGAACTTACCTGGCAAGAAGATTTCGCGAAGAACTGGGTCTCCCGCGTGGACCAGGACCGCAAGCCGCACGCGGTACTGTTGATCGGTTCGCCTGGCGTGGGCAAACGTTCTGCAGCCGCGTGGATGGCTTGCCTGAGCCTGGATACGGCGGCTTGCCCGGATCTGCCGGCTTACCCACTGGAGGTTCCGGAGCACCCGGATTTGCGCTGGGTTTCGCCTCCCGAGGATAAGCAGGCGATTGGAATCGACCAAATCCGTGGCCTGGTCGCTGGGATGGCGCTAACGAGCTATGCCGGAAGCGGCAAAGTAACTGTCGTAGAACCGGCCAATGCCATGACCGATGCCGCCGCGAACAGCCTGCTGAAGACGCTTGAGGAACCCCCCGGCGACTCACTTTTGATCCTCATCGCAGACCGGGTGGGTAAGTTGCCTGCGACAATCTTCAGTCGCTGCCAGCGCATTGAGTTTCCATCGCCGGCGGAGGCAGTAGCGCTCGAGTGGCTCAATCGTCTGCGCCCCGGGGCACCCTGGGCCGAGGCCTTGCGGGCAGCGGGCGGTGCCCCGTTAGCCGCGATAGCCGCGCTGGACAGTCTCGAAACCGCCGCCGGCATGGCCCGCGACCTCAACGCGGTCGGGCTCGGAAATGGCTCGCCGGTCGAAGTTGCCGCACGGTGGGCCAAGCTCGAACCGGCCTTTGTGCTCAGCTGGCTTGACCAGCAGGTCAGGTTGGGCGCGATCGCGCAATTAGCCGGGCGCGAGAAGGCCGAGGGGCTCGTAATCGACGATTCTGTGCTACGGCACATGGACAGGCGAAATCTGTTCTGCTATTTAGACATAATAAACAGGCTGCGTGGTCAGGCTGGCGGTTCCTACAACGTGCAGCTAACCTTCGAGGGCCTTTTGATCGATTGGGCGGACGGGCTCACAGAGAGCGGACTGGAACCGCCTAACGACGGCATGAACCTGATGCTGGCCGGCCGCTAGATCGAAACCAAGACACCATAAACCCACGTACAAATCACAGAGTAAAAAGGGCAACAGATGAGCAAACCTGGACTGCTGACACTGACCATCAAGGACAAGAGCGCGCTATACCTGGCGTACATGCCCTATGTCATCAATGGCGGTCTGTTCATACCCACCAGCAGCTCCTACAAGCTTGGCGATGAGGTATTCATGCTGCTGAACCTGATGGGCGAGGAAGAAAAGATCCCGGTTGCCGGTACGGTCATCTGGATGACGCCCAAGGGCGCGCAAGGCAAGCGCACGGCCGGTATTGGCGTGCAGTTCAGCGACCAGGACCAGGGCAATACTCAGAAGAAGATCGAGACTTACCTGGCGGGTGCCTTGGGCGGCGACAAGCCGACCCACACGATGTAAGCAACCCTGTCTGGAGGCGCTGCTACCCGCGTTCGCTGTTGATGCCGCCCTGGAGCACGTAGGCCTTGTAGCCGCGCTCACTCAGGATATAAGCGCCGGCGGAGCTGCGCCGCCCGGTATCGCAACAAACAACGTATTTCTTCTCCGGGTCGAGCGTGGATATCTTGAGGCGAATGAAATACAGCGGAATGTTGATGGCGCCGTCCAGGTGCTGATTTTCAAATTCGCTGGGAAGCCGAACATCCAGCCACTGACCACCCGATTGCACAAGTTCCTGCGCCTGCGCCAGCGAGAGCCATTCGAGCATTGGCTCGTTCAGGAGCGTCTTAAAGTCCTCTTTTCCGAGCCGCATGACTGAGCCGTCCGTTTGCATCGTGACGGTTGCATTGCGCTTGGCCTCAGAAATCAGTGCTTCTTCGCCGAAAGTTTCACCCACATGCAACTCGGCCAGCTTGATGCCTTCCTTGCTGAGCGGCGTTTCCCGCGTAACCAGCGCCGTTCCGCGGATAAGCACGTAGAAATAATCGCCTTCCGCACCTTGCTTGAGGATCACGTCGCCGGAGTGGTAGTTGATCTGCTGCATGCGCATGAAGATGGCCTGGATATTGGCCGGCGGAATCTTGTGAAACGCCTTGGTCTGCAGCAACATCGTCATCCAGTCTTCGTTGCCTTCATCCGTCTTGCCCGCCAGCTCAGAGACCTCGTAGGTGCCTGTCTGATCCCAGGTGAGCATGACATCGAGCAGATCACTGTCGATGGAAAGGAACTGGACGCGACCCCTGGCGCGTCCTGAGACACGCCGCGGGAATACAGGCGCAACCGGGTTGCGGGCAAACTCCGTACCGCCGTCAATCTTGCCGACGATTTTTGCCTGATCCACGAGTTCGAGCGTGCCGGCAACCACGTAGAACGTACGTTTCTCGGTATCGCCCTCTTTGAAGAGTAGTTGTCCGGGTGACAGCTCCCGGATCTGGACCTTGCGAGCGAGGGCCGCAAGGTTGTCGCGTTTCAGGCCGTCCAGCGGCGAAAACCGCCGTAGCAGTTCGGTACTTACCTGCTCAGCTGCCATTATTTGTCCAGAAATCGATTTCCATTCGCTCTTCGTCGCAAACCCTGCTATCCAGCGCGCATTCTACCTTTAATTCAACGACTTCCGGTACCCGTTAAACGGCGCAACGTGAATCGTCGCACAGTTTCGCGGCCAATTGCCGGCCATGGGTCACAGCGCTCAGAGGTCGCCCCAGCCGGGGTGTGGCTCGAAACGCTCACCATGCTTCTCAGCAAGGGCCTTGAGCGCTGCAATAACCTCGGTTTTTCCCCGTTCACTGGCGTAATTCAACGGTCCGCCCCGAAAAGGCGCGAAGCCTGTGCCGAAAATGACACCCGCGTCCAGCAAATCAGCCTCATTGACGACACCCTCGTGCAGGCAGGCGACGGCTTCGTTGACCATAGGCAGGATCAGCCGATCCTCGATGTCGGCCGGAACCTGCGCATTGTCAGCCGCTGGCTTAACGGCCTTGCCGTCCTGCCACTCGTAAAATCCCTGGCCCGATTTCCTGCCGAGCAGGCCATCGTCGACCATCTTCGAGAGATGCTCCGGCACCGGGCGATTCAGCGCGGCACCCAGAACCTTGGAGACATGCAAAGCGACGTCGATACCGACACTATCGACGAGTTCGACCGGGCCCATGGGCATACCAAAGGCTTCAGCCGCCCGATCAATCTCGGCCAGTGGCACCCCATCCTCATGCAGGTGCATCGCTTCCGCCATGTACGGCGCGAGGATTCGGTTGACGACGAATCCCGGTGAGCTGGCGCATTCCAGCGGCAACTTGCCGATGCCCTTCGTGAAAGCAAAACCGATATCCATGGCCTCCTGCTCGGTGTCCTCACAACGAATGACCTCGACCAGCGGCAGCATCGCGACCGGGTTGAAGAAGTGCAGCCCGATGAACCGTCGCGGTTCTCTCAGTACGGTACGCAGCTCCTCCAGGCGAATACTCGACGTATTGCTGGCAAGCAGGGCGCCGGGTTTCATTTTTTGCTCCAGCGCCCTGTAGAGTTCCTGCTTGGCCTCGAGGTTTTCGTAGATTGCCTCGATCACCAGGTCCGCGTTCGCTACGCCATCGCCATTCACATCGGCCTGTAAACGCTGGGTGGCGGCGGCGCGCTTCGCGTCATCGCGAATGCGCTTCTCGAACAACTTCTTCGCCCGGCCAAGCGCCGGATCGATGTACTTTTGCTCACGATCCTGAAGCGTGACCGTATGTCCTCGCAAGGCGCACCAGGCCGCGATGTCGCCGCCCATGACCCCGGCACCGACAACATGTACGTGCGCAATCTTCTTGTCCGTCTTGCTGCCCTGTGCTTTCAAACGGCTTTGCAGGAAGAAGACGCGCACCAGGTTGCGCGATGCACTCGTGCACATCAGTTTGGCGAAGCTTCGCGCTTCCGCTTCGTAGCCGGTCCTGGACGACGCGCCTGCGGCAGCCCAGAGATCGATCATCGCGTAAGGCGCAGGGTAATGCTCCTTACGCGCCTTGCCACGAACCTGCTTCAACAGCATGTTGCGGACGAACGACCGTGCCGGCTTGAGATTCAAGAGACGGTCGAGCAGTGGCGCTCGCTGTTTTGCTTTCGCCGAGCGCACTACGTCCAGCGCCGTGCGACGCCAGTCATCGTCAGTCGTGATTTTGTCGATCAATCCGATGCGGCGCCCCTTGGACACGTTGATCGAGTTGCCCGTAAGCATTATCGGCATGCCGGCCCGAACGCCACAGATCTGAACGACCCGTACCGTGCCGCCGAATCCCGGGTGCAGTCCGAGCTTCACTTCCGGGAGTCCCAGGATGCGTTCGTTGCTGTCGAGCGCAATCCGGTAGTCGCAGGCCATCGCCAGTTCCATGCCGCCGCCCAGGCAGACACCGTTGATAACGGCAACGCTGGGACATTTCAGATCCTCAATACGGTTGAATAGCTGCTGTCCCTGGGAAACGAGCTCGTACGCCAGATCCTCGGAATCGATACCCACGAATTCCTTTATGTCGGCGCCCATGACGAAGCTGCCCGGCTTCCCGGAGTAGATGATCAATCCATTGGGTGGGGTTTTCTCGAGCGGCTCAAGAATTTCATTGAGCTCGAGCATCACCTCGGACGACAGCACATTTGCACTGGCATCCAGCTTGTCGAGACACAGCCAGACAATGCCGGCATCGTCAGTATTTGTTTTCCAGTGTTGGCTCATTAGTCGTTGCTCTTTTCAGGCGAGTTCAAAATCACAGACCAGCGGCATGTGGTCAGACAGTTTGACATCCGGGATATCAAAGGACGTCACGTCGATGCCGTCCTGGTAAAGGATAAAGTCGAGCTCCCTGCGTGGCGCCCGGCTCGGGTAGGTGGGCAGGCTTTCGACGTTGGCAGACTTCAAGCCCGCGGCTTTCATGAACAGGTAGATTTCGTTTTCGCCCCAGAAGGTATTGAAATCTCCGGCAACGAGAACGGGCTTGCTGGTTTCCTGTATCAGGTCATACAGGTGTCGCAACTGCAGGTGACGGTGGCGGTATTTCAGCGACAGGTGGACCAGGAAGATCGCATAGTCTTCCATTTCAAGCTCGATAATGAGGCGCTTGATGCCGGTATCGAAGTAGTGAAATGTCTCGCCGTGCACACGCTCGGCGGCCATGAAAGCATTTCCCTGCTTGCGCACGATCGGCAGCAACTGATTGAATGATTTTGCACCGTATTTTGTTTCGAAAGACGTGTTCATGCCCAGCTCGGAGGCCAGCTTTTCAGCCTGGTTCACGTTGCGGCTGCGAATAGAGCCAGTGTCTACCTCGATCAACCCGACAATATCCGGATCGACGTTCTTTATGAATTTGGCAATCTCCGGCAGCACGGACTGATTACCCAGCACATAGCCGGCACCGGGCAACGGCATACGCATACTCGCGCCGCCGCCAACGCCGTATCGGATGTTGTATAAGAGAAGCCTCATGCGGCGCTACGATACCGAAAGCCCTTACGCATGGAAACCACTGAGATCATTCTGTGACAAGGATTTCGCGGGCGCGCGCCGAATTGGCTAAACTAGGCGAAAGCAGCTGACAGATGGAGTCGACGGTGTCCGAACAAAACCCGATACAGGTATTTGCTACCCACACGTTTGAGGAAAGCGACGATTACCTGCGCGTTTTCGAGTTTCTTGAAAGCTTGGATCGCTTTTACTACATCAACGTCTCCAAGCCGGAGAATATTCCGTTGTCAGGCGGCCTGCAGGCCATCAAGGACGAGCTCATTGCGCAAATAAAAGCGTGCGAAGCCCTGTTCGTGCTGCCAAGCGTGTACGAGGAAAAGCAAGACCTGGTGCGGTTCATGATGGATGTTGCCGACGCCAACGATAAGAACATGATTGCGATCCGGCCCTTCGGTGGCGTCCTCGAGACGCCTGAGGAAGTGCTTGAGCGCACGAAGGAGCTTATCGAGTGGAATGATCGCGAGATGGCGGATGCCCTGCGACGGCAGGCGAGGGGTGAAGATACGTCGCGCTGGGAGGTCCTCGATTTCCCCGGATTCGACGCTGATGGACCAACGGAATAGATTTTAAAAACAATTATCTACGACACTTTCTTTATGTTGTTTAGAATATGAGGCCAGTCGTTATAGCGCACCGCGGGGCGTGTGGTTACCTCCCCGAGCATACCTTTCCGGCCAAAGCGCTGGCCTATGCCATGGGTTCCGACTACCTCGAGCAGGATGTCGTCGCCACCCGTGACGACGCACTCGTGGTGCTGCACGATATTCACCTGGATCGTGTGACGGATGTAGCCAGCCGCTATCCGGCACGATGTCGTAACGACGGGCGCTTTTATGTCCGCGACTTCGACCTTGCCGAGATCAAGCGCCTCGAGGTGCGTGAGCGGGTTAATCCGGACGGCAGCCCCGTGTACCCGAATCGCTTCACAGACTCCGGAGATGTGTTCAGGGTGCAGACCTTCGCCGAGGAGCTGGAATTCATACGCTCCCTGATCGCCGCGCACGGTCGGCAGGTGGGCATCTACCCGGAAATCAAGCGGCCCGAATGGCACCGCAATGAGGGCATAGACATCAGCCCGGAGTTTCTCCGCACACTGGGAGATTATGGCTATACGGAGCACTCGGACGCCATTTACATACAGTGTTTTGACGCGGCCGAGTTGCGTCGGATTCGCCACGAACTTGGCTGCCGCATGAAGCTCGTGCAGCTCATCGCGGAGGACAGTTGGGGTGAATCATCGACGCGGTATGCGCCCTTGCGGACACAAAAGGGCCTTGAGCGGCTGGCGAAGACCGTCGATGGTATTGGTCCCTGGTTCAGGCGTGCCTATCGGCTGCGCAAGCGCGACGGCCGGCTGACACCGAGCGGGCTGGTGCAACGAGCGCACCAGGTCGGTCTTGCCGTACATCCCTATACGTTTCGCGCCGATGAATTGCCCGACGGGTTCGCCACATTCGATGATTTGCTGGCCTATTTCATCGACGACCTGTCAATCGACGGGCTGTTTACCGACTTTCCGGACCTTGCGATCAAATTTATGCGAAGGATTTCCGGCTAAGCGGACTCTAACGAATGAAATTTGAAGGATACGGATCCATGCAAGGAGGCGTTCTGATGAACAAACGGCTGGTTTTCACAGCGATTTTCTTCGCCTGGCTATTGGCGCTATCGCCAGTTGCCCACTCTGCGACCACCCATGCGGAGACCCTCGATCTCGCCGATTATCGCGGCAAAGTCGTGGTTCTCGATTTCTGGGCGTCCTGGTGCGTGCCGTGCAGGCGCTCCTTCCCCTGGCTGAACGAGATGCATGCGCGCTACGGGAATGACGGCCTGGTGATTATCGGCGTGAATGTCGATAAGGACCCTAATGAAGCGGCAGCATTTCTAGAGCAGTACCCGGCCCAGTTCAAGATTCACTACGATTCTGCCGGCAAACTGGCGGAAGAATTTGGCGTGCGAGGCATGCCTAGCTCGTTCGTAATTGGCCGCGACGGTCAGTTAGCGGCGCAGCACATTGGCTTCAAGGTTAAGAAACAGGTCGAATATGAGGCCACACTAGTGACCACTCTGCAGCAGGAGATAAAAGAATGAAACGAACGATCGCAGTAGCCGCAGCGATGCTGCTCATGGGCACAGGGTGCACCTCGATGGGAGTCCAGCCGTGGGAGCGCGATGTTCTCGCCAAAGACGAGATGCAGCTCACCACCGATGCGCTGGAGGCTGCCACGGATGACCACATCTATTTCAGCAAAGAGGCGTCCAGTGGCGGGCGTGGATTTGGCGGCGGCGGCTGCGGCTGTAATTGAGGGCACACGGATGAACCACAAAGACAATTTTTCGATTTCCGCCGCGCTGGCAACGGCGACCTGCACCTTACTGGGAACCGCTGCCTCGAGTCCGGCCATCGCGCAGGAAGAGCCCGCCTGGGATTTCAACACGTCATTGCTCTACTACGGAGAGGATGGCGACCGGGTCCAGGATTTCAGCGTCAGTGCAATCGCACGTCGCATGTTCGTCGACGACCGCTTTATGACGCTCAGTCTGACAGTCGATGGGCTGACCGGGGCCACGCCTAGCGGGGCGATTCGTCAGGACGTGCCGCAGACATTCACACGACCGTCAGGCAATGACGCTTACACAGTGCCCGCCGGTGTGCTGCCGCTCGATGACACGTTCAAAGACACGCGTGTAGCGATCAGCGGCGGCTGGCAGCAACCGATCGGCGAGACCAGCCTGATTAACATTGGCGCCAGCGCGTCAAAAGAATACGACTACATGCACCTCGGTGTAAACGCCAAGTATGCGCGGGACTTCAACCAGCGCAATACGACCCTGTCGGCTGGTATCGCGCTATCCATGGATTCGCTGGACCCGGTCGGCGGCGCACCAACGCCGCTAACGCCAATGCTGGATGTCGGCGATACCAGCAACCGGCTGGGTGACCAGGACAAGGACGTGCTGGACGTGGTGCTCGGCGTAACACAGGTAATATCGCGAAACCTCGTCATTCAGGCGAATTACTCGTACAGCATGTCGGACGGCTACCTCACGGATCCGTACAAAGTGCTGAGCCTTGTCGACGGCACCACCGGGGACACGCTCCTCAGTGGCGTCGCGGGACCCTCGCACCAGTACCTGTTCGAGAATCGACCCGATGAGCGTACCAAGCACAGTATCTACGGCCAAGCCAAGTACTACATGAATGGCAAGGTACTGGACGCGTCCTATCGCTACATGACGGACGACTGGGACATCGATTCGCATACTGTCGACCTTCGCTACCGCATCCCGTTTGGCACGGGCAGCTATATCGAGCCGCACCTGCGTTTCTACACCCAGACGGAGGCCGAGTTCTACCAGCTGAGCATTTCGGATGCGCAGCCGTTACCGAGGTTTGCCTCGGCCGACTATCGCCTCGGCAACTTCGACGCGATTACGGCAGGCGTTAAGTACGGCTGGCGAACGCGCAATGACAACGAGATGAGTCTCCGGGTCGAGGCCTATCGACAGAC
>CAYTTZ010000070.1:0-14391 GCA_964440945.1 uncultured Woeseiaceae bacterium | reverse complement strand
GTCGGCAAAAAGAATATTCATCGCTACAACGGTAGCAGCTGCCCGGTGGTTGCTGTGGTCGATGAAGATCTTCGGGGCATCTCTGGCTCCACGGTGACCGGGGAGATCTATGCCGGCGGCAAGAAGGGCCTCGTCGCGGATTTCGACGGCATCGTCTGGCGGGAATCGAACCCGGCCGACGAAGAGATCAAGGATGTCTGGGTATCACCGGCAGGCAACGCCTACTACGCCGGCAAGAAAGCAGAGATCACGACCTGCGAGGTCATCGTTCCTAACCTGGTAGCGGACTGGCAACTCGATGACTGCACGCTGGGCTTTGACGGCAGCGCGGTAGTGGATTCCGGCCCCAACGGGCTCGACGGAACGACCGTGGGCGGACTGGAGGTCGAAAACGACGGCCAGCTCTGTAGCGCCGGCGGCTTTGACGGCAGCTCCTCCTACGTGGCAGTTGCGGACACGGCAGCGCTCGATGTGAGAGACGGATTCAGCATCGCCGTCTGGGTCCGGCATGACGGCTCCCCATTGAAGGACTGGGAGGCAATCCTGGCCAAAGGCGATAGCGCTTACCGTCTGCACCTGAACGGTGGCTGCAGCATTAATGACACGCTGCCGGGTAACACGCGGCACGGCATAACGCTCGGGCTGAACGGCGGTTGCGCTGGCGCCGATCTCAACAGCAACGTCGTCCCTATTGCGAACACCTGGTACCACGTTGCAGCGAGCTATGACCGATCCACCATGCGTCTGTATGTCAACGGTAACCTGATCACGTCGGCGTCGTACGGCGCGCCTATTACACGAAACAACTTCCCGCTGTTCATCGGCGAGAACTCGCAGAACCGAAACCGCTATTGGTCCGGTGACATCGACGAGCTGAGCATCTGGGACAACGCGATCACGCCGCAGCAAGTGATTGCGCATCGCGATCGTACTCGTCCCTGCACGAACTGCGGCGGTGTCGAGTTTGTCATTAATCATGACAACAACGGCATCAACTGCCTCGCCGAGACAATCCGTATTGATGTTGTCGACAGTATTGCGGGCACTCCGCGCACGGATTACACGGCCGGGATCACGCTGGATACTCAGACTGGCAATGGCACCTGGACGCTCGTGAGTGGTAGCGGCACGCTGGTCGACGCGACTGCTGACGACGGCCTCGCCACTTACGATTGGCCCTCAGGAGAAAGCAGCGCCGAGTTTTCGCTGAGCTATACCAACGGCACCGCGTCTTTCAACATTGACGCGTACCAGACCGATGACACCGCCACTCGCGATGACGACTCCGAGGGTGACATTGCGTTCTCACCCAACGGGTTTACGCTGACCGCAAGCCCGCTGAACAATCCGCCACCGGCTGTCATCGTTCCCTTTTCTGCAACGCAGGTGGCCGGTGTGGACTTTGCGCTGTATATCGCCGCCTTCGGGCAGACGCCCAACGACCCGGTATGCGGCATTATCGAATCTTATACCGGGCCCAAAAACCTGAAATTCTGGTTCGACTTCCTGAACCCCGGCAGCGGCAGCGTATCGGTGACAATCGATACCACTGCGATACCGGCTTTAGAGTCGTCCGCAGCCGACCAGCCCGTCACGTTTGCGAACGGACAGGCGGCGGTTACCGGCAAGTACAAGGATGTCGGTCGCATTCAGATCAGCGTCAGGGACGACGGCGAACCGCACCCGGACTTACCAAACGGCATCAGGGGCGCGACTGCCGGATTTGTCGTCAAGCCCTATCAGTTCGTGCTATCCAACATCGAGGGCAGTGCCGGCAACCCCAATCCCGCCGCGGTCGACGCGAATGGTGGCACCTTCGTTGCCGCCGGCGAGCCGTTCTCCGTAACAGTGACAGCCGTTGATGCGGAAGGTGATGTAACCCCCAACTTCGGGCGGGAGTCGATCGCCGAGACTGTCCTGCTGACGTCAGATCTTGTCGCGCCCGCGGCAGGCGATAATCCGCCGCTCGGTGCAGCAACCGGTTTCGGATCGTTCGCGGCCGGACAGGCAACCGGCACTAATTTCAACTGGCCCGAGGTCGGCATCATTACGCTGAGCCCATCCGTTGGTGACGGCGACTATCTGGGCACTGGCGATGTTTCGGGTACCGTGTCTGGCACCGTCGGGCGATTTTACGCCCACCACTTCACCACGGCGCTGAGCACGCCGACGTTCGCAACCAGCTGCGCAACAGGGTCATTCAGCTACATCGGCGAGACGTTCGGCTACTCAAACCAGCCTGTAATCACCTTGACCGCACGAGCGCTTGCCGGAGAGATCGCCGAGAACTACGTAGGCGGTTTCTTCAAGATCGACAGCACGAGCCTGTCGGTACCGCTGTACACATCGACGCCGGCCACGCTGGATGCCTCCGGACTGCCGGCAGGCGATCCCATCATCGCGGAAACCGGTGCAGGTACCGGTACGCTGACGTTCGGTAGCGGTGGCGGGCTTTTCTACACGCGCAGCACAGAGCAAGCGCCTTTCGACGCCGACATCCGTCTCAGCATCGACGTACTCGACACCGACGGCGCGGCCGCGAGCAACCCGATTGTCTTCGGCACCGCCGGCGGCATGCTGTTCGACTCCGGTGCAGAGATGCGTTACGGACGCGCCCGCTTGCAGAACGCCTACGGTTCGGAACTGGTCAACCTGGCCTTGCCGTTCAGAACTGAATACTTCGTCAATACCGCTACTGGTTTCGTGCCAAATGTCGACGACAGTTGTACATCTCCGGTCAGCCTGTCCTTCATCGCATTCACGGACAACCTTGCTGCCGGCGAGACCTGCGTTTTCGACACGGGCGCACCCGGCAGCTCAGGCGCTGGCTGCGCAGCGGCGGGACCGCCTGCATTGCTTTATCGCGCACCGCCACTCGGTGGCGACTTTAACCTGCATCTGCAGGCTCCGGGTGACAACAACGATGGCAGCACGACCATCCGCGCCGACGTTCCGGGCTGGCTGGAGTTCGAGTGGGATAATGCGCTACCCGGCCTGGAAGACCCGGTCGGCACCGCCGTTTTCGGTATATTCAGCGGCTCCGATCGCCGCATTTACATTCGCGAGCTTTACTGACAGACCGGGCAGACAAACAGGTTGCGACTACCCATCGTCCGGCGTTCGATCGTCGGCTGGTCGCAAACGCGTCCCTCGCGATCGCGCGGATCGGGAGGGCTCAACTGTGCAGCGCTCTAGCTTCCGAGCGCAGCTTCGATCCCTGAAACCACGTCCTTATTGTCAGGCTTGGTGCGCGGGCTGAACTCGGTAATCAGCTTGCCGTCGCGCCCGATCAGGAACTTGTGGAAGTTCCAGGTCGGATAGGTTCCTGAGGCCGCGGCGAGCTGGTCGAAAAACGGGTGCGCCTTGCCTTTCTTGACGGTGACTTTCTCGAACATGGGAAACTTCACCTTGTAAGTCAGGCGGCAGAATTCCTGGATCTCTTCTTCCGTTCCGGGCTCCTGGCCCATGAAATCGTTGGAAGGGAAACCCAGCACGACGAGACCGTCGTCACCGTAGTCCTGGTAGAGCTTCTCCAGCGCATCGTACTGTGGCGTATTACCGCACTTGGATGCCGTATTGACGACCAGTATCACCTTGCCAGCATAAGTCTCGCTGAGATTGACGACCTCATCCGACGCAAGAAGGCGGAAATCCTGATCGAGAAGCGCATCATCGGATGCTGTAGACAGGCTTGCGGTCATTAGAAGTAAGACTCCTGCAAGGTAACGCATAATTCAATCTCCATTAATTTGGGGGCACAGCTTTGCTGTGATTTTGATACCGTAATCCTGCGCCTTCGGCGACTCGGGCACCAGCCCGAACCTGTAACAAGTGGTATCCGCGTTCAACGTTCGCGGGGACGTTGCTTCAACGTGAGGTCATAATACAAGACAGAACGAACTTCACCACGCTGGCGCTGACCGGGCCCGTCCGGTCCATCAACCGAGAGCTCGCCTGACTAATCGCACCTAGGTACTCTCCAGCATGGCGGGAACGCGAACGGCTCGCCGACAATGGCTTACTGGGTTTGCCTTTGGGAGACGTGCAATGACGTGGTCTCGGATAGGCCTGATCGCTCTTCTTTTTCTCACCTTTTGTTGCGGCGCATGGGCGGACGATTTCTCGGCCGATCCGCGCGTCACGGCGCAGGGATTTTCCATTGACGCACCCTTGCGTGCCGAAGCCGGCCAGTTCAGCTCGGTTCGCGTACGCGTCGAGGCGCCGTCGCGCATTGCCAAATTGCTGATTACCGACGGGGACGTCGAAATCGACCTGGCAAACACGCCGGATCGGTCACTGTTTGCACTGTTTGGCCTGGACCAGCGCCCGATGAATGCATTCGACATCACGCTGGACTTTGCGCCTTACATCAACAGCCGACTCACGGACACGGCGACCTACCGAATTGGGATTACGGTTGTGGATCACGACGGAAGGGTCGCACACGATGCGATGACGGCAACAGTTATCGATGACGATGCGGCGGTAGCCGAGACCGGGGATGTCGCACCGCGCCCGCAGCCCCTGGAGGAATCAACCCTGAAGCTGCAACGGCAAGGCGCTGGTGACGTCGAGCCGACGTCGTCGTCACCGCTTGCCTGGGTGACACACGAAGCCATCAACGTGACGATCCGGATACGTCCGGCGGATCCTCGTGCAGCCCTGCGAGAGCTCCCCTCGTCGAGTTGGGACAGCATCCTCACGCATGACAGCCTCGACCGGCAGCTCGCCGGGATATCGTCGCAACCCTACTTAGACGTTCAGACTGCCCGCAACGGGGCCGCAGGCACCGTGGTTGCCCTGAGCCGAGGCGGCGGCAATGCATTGATCCGCCTCACCGGCAGTGCCACCAGCGTTTCCGCGCTGGGCACCACCGTCCTGCTAACGGCCACCGTTCGAGATTGACCTCGCCTGGTTAACCTCGCTTAGGCTGCCTGATCTTTCGGGCCAACCCCCTCCAGGGTCTTCCGCAGGTCCAGCTGGCGTTTCGCCGCCGGGTCGAACAATTTTTCCGACTGCAGGTTCAGGCTGTCTACAAATAGCGATTCGATCTCTTTCGGCATGCCCTTGACAGACAGGCTGGCGCGCTCGCGGATACCCTCGAATATCCGGATCTTCTCGTCGAGGAAAGCGGTCGCGTCGAAACCGAGTCCGGCAACGTAGTCGCCGTAGCGCTGCAGCTGGCTCTGCAACAGGTGAATGTACTCGCCCAGCAGGAACTCCGTCGCAACCACAAAAGGCTTCGGTGGTTTCGTCGCCAGCGTGTTCAATGCGTTAATAATATCGAACAGGCTGTCCGAGAAACCGATCAGCGACTCACGATACTCGCGATCGATTCGCTCTGCGTCACGCAGGCGATTATCGAAACGGGAGGTGGAATGCCACCAGACCGACAGGATAAAACCAAGGCTGACAGCGAAGAAACTCGACATCGTGATCTTCAGCGCGTACAGCGGGTCACCCATCACCACCGGCAAGTTCTCAAACAGGTAGATGGATCCGCCGAACAGGAACGCGAAAATCACAACGAGCGCAAACAGCGGACTCGTGAAACGCTTCGATTTCAACTCTGCCTGGGCCTTCCTGATCCAGTCGCCGTGCCTGAGCTCGACAGCGTCGCGATGATGTTCGGGACGCAACGCCACATCTGCTCGAGACTCGGTGGCCGTGCCCTTATCGATGCTCTCTTTGACGTAATTTGTCACGGCAATCTCCCAATAACTGACGGCGTCCCTGCCTCATAAAAACTCCTTAATCAGGCTCGCACAAATGCCAGCCCAGTCAATCGTGGCTTGTATGTATGTGGTAGACATTTCTGTTCTGGTGCCCGCATGCGTATGCTGCGGATTCCGAATGGCGGCAGCCGTTCTGAATGGCGCTAAAAAGCCGGCAAAAAGGGCAGCGATGAACAAGAACGTCAAACCCTTCGTTGAGAACATCGCCGAGGCGACTACGGCCTGCCTCATCACGATGGTCCAGGGCAATGTGTTCGCGCTGGGCCTTAGTCACTGGCTGATTGCGTCGCAAACGGGCGTTGCCGCCGGCTCCATAACCGCCGCAACGATCCTGCTATCGAAAACCGACAAACGCTGGATGATCTCCCTTCTGCTTGGCGTGGTCACAGCTACTGTCGATTATTTTATGCATCCCGGGATGTTCGGCACGGTGGTGACGGAGGCAATCGTCACCGGCGTGGGCGCGGCGATTCTGTCCTACGCGGTTGGCATGATCATCAAACGCTATCGTGGCAGGAGACCGGCGCTGGATTAGCGGGCGCGTCAGCGTTCACCTTAGTCTTTCCAGAATCGTTCGATAAACATGTCAAGGTCACCGCGACTGAAACGAACCGGCAGCAGCTCCGTCGGAACGGGCCTCCAGTGCGGATTACCGTACTCCGCAACGACATGACTGAAGACATACTGAGGTTCGGCGCCCATACGCAGATCCGTCAGCACCAGCTGCTGATCGCGAACTTCAGTCTTCAGGAAATCCTGCGCGAACCAGCGCAGTCGTGACACGGCCCAGATATCGCTCGCTGCTTGCAGCGAAACGTTATCGGTCGCATAGAATTCGAAACGTATTGGGCGCTTTTTGACCAGCAGCGAGTCATAGCCTTCGAGGTAACCACCCTCTGTCAGGACGACAACGCGCCACAGCAGCGTGTTGAACGGGGTCGGTCCGGAAAACAGTGGCGCGTCATTGATTCCGAGCCTCAAAAGCTCTGCTCTCGCGTGATGTTCGACCTGCAGCTTGCCGGCCCATGACCAGGCGAGGTACGCCGTGCTCAATGCAAGGCCGGCGACCAGGGCGACGCTGGCCCGCCTTGGTGCCGGCGAAATCGCGGCGACAATGACACCGATCAGCAGGGGCAGTGTGTAGAGCGGATCAATAATGAACAGTGTCGACCACATTATCGGAGGAGATGGCAGCGGCCAGAAGAGCTGCGTCCCGTATGCCGTGTGGGCATCCAGCAGCGGATGGGTCACGAGTGCCAGCATGATGGCGGCCAGCCACGGCAGAGGTGCGCCTCGAACCGGCGCCCACCATCGCCGCAACACGGCCCAGAGTGCGACAGAAAGCGGTACCAGCACAAACAGCGAATGACTGAAGCCGCGGTGAAACGTGAAGTTCTTGACCGCATCGCCGTAGCGGATGGCCACGTCCAGGTCCGGCAGGGTACCTAGCGCCGCGCCGGCCAGCAGTGCTTTACGGCGATGCCCACGTGGCGCGCACGCGCCCGCGATAGTCGCACCGAGAACCGCCTGGGTCAGGGAGTCCACGTGTGGCGCCCCTGAGAATCAGCAAGCGATGGTCCGGGAACCGCCGGTTCGGCCGTCAGCGACGCTTGCATTTCAGTGTGAGCGTCGCGAAGTCCTGGATATACGCGGGCGCCTCCGAGGCGCGTCTGCCCTCGTTCGCTTTGCTGCTCTGCCCGGCGGGGCCGAGTCGCATCCACTCGCCAAACTTCCTGCCTTCGGCAACGCGGTACGACGGACGCACGGACCACCGCAGCGGCTTGCAGGGTAGCGCTTCTTCTACCGTATGGCTGGCCTGCGGCACGTCTTTCGCCGCATAGACGAGCCGTTGCATGTCATAGACTTCGACGTCGTAACTGATACGGGAGGGATCGATCTCTTTGGTCCACTCACCGTAGGCATCGCCCCCTGACAGCTTGAGCTCCCAGGCGAGCGTCGGCGTCGGCGACTTGCTGACACCCTTCCAGTTATTCCTCTTCACCCGCTTGACGCTGGCCGTCTCCACTGGCATCAACTCGTGCTTCAGGTCAACGCGGTCGAAGGCCCTGGCCGAGATCTCGCGCCCGAGGTAATGGCGCGCGTAGTTGGCATAGTTATGCCACAGCGCGTTGCCATTTGCGGTCCAGTTGCCAAGCCTATCGCGGTCCTCGTACGACACTTTCTCTTCATAAAGGTGCTCGCCGTCGCTCAGTCGCCGCAGCGTAACGCTGGCCGTCGTCGTAATCACCGCGTCCTTGCCCTGCACGTCGATCGTGATGCCTTCGATGCCCACATACAGGACAGCATCCGTGCCATCGGGAATGGGCGTCGTCACGGCAAAGATTTTGGAATCAAGTTTCGGCAGCCTGCGCAGACCCCAGAACACGTCCGATGCAAGCGCATCGTTGGTAAGCGACTGGCTTCCCGCTTTCTCGAGGTCTTCCGTCAGTCCATCCCGAAACTCCTGGATTTCCCGCTGGGTCTTGCCGGCGATGCCACCAATTAACGCGCCCGGATACGTCAAGATCGGGATCGGGATACGCATGGAAACCGGCCCGATTTCAGTGCCAACACCCTGGCCAACACTGGACCCCTTTTCCGCCCCTCCGTAAAGCCCGGCCGTCTGCTTCTCGTAGCTGCCAGTGGTCGCTTCATCGACCGGACCCGTGCCTGCCAGCACAATGACTTTGTTGACGCTAGCCCGGACCTCTTCGGACAGGTGCGCCGGCGCGGTCGCCACAGCAGGCGGCTCTACCGCGTCCGGCGGCTCGGTCGGCTCGATCGCAATTGCTTTGCCCCCGACGCTCGTCAATAACGCGGCTACAAGAAACAGTGCTTGCCGCCCGTGCGCGCCGCGAACAGGGCAATGGTGTGTTTGATCTTTCACAGAGGCTTCCACGCTACCTCCCACCCAGTTGATCCCACAGGTAGCTGTAAATCAGTGCCTCGTTGCGCGCCGCCTGCGTGTTGTCGGAGGCACCAGCATGTCCGCCAACCGTGTTTTCGAAGTACAGGAGATCGTGGCCCATCTCATTCATGCGCGCGACCATCTTCCGTGCATGTGCAGGATGCACGCGGTCATCGCGCGTCGAGGTTGTAAAGAAGGGCTTGGGGTAATCCGCGTCCTTCCGTACGTTGTGGTAAGGCGAATACTCTTTAATGAAAGACCAGTCATCGGTATCCGGATTGCCGAATTCACCCATCCACGACGCGCCCGCCAGCATCGTATTAAATCGTTTCATGTCCAGCAGCGGCACCTGTACGACGACCGCGTTCCAGAGATCCGGTCGCTGGGTAAGCATGACACCGGTCAGGAGCCCGCCGTTGGAGCCGCCGCGGATACCGAGGTGTTTCGAACTGGTGATCTTGCGTTTGACGAGATCCTCGCCGACTGCGATGAAGTCGTCATAGGCGCGTTGACGGTTTTTCTTCAACGCCGCCTGGTGCCAGGCGGGGCCGTACTCGCCGCCGCCGCGGATATTCGCCAGGGCATAGACGCCGCCCCTGCCCAGCCAGCTGTGGCCAATGGTCGCACTGTACGACGGTGTCAGGCTGATCTCGAAGCCGCCGTAGCCATAAAGCAGTGTCGGTGTATCGCCGTTTGCCTCGAAGCCCTTGGGCAGCACGAGGAAATAGGGGACCTTTGTACCGTCTTTGCTGGTCGCAAAGTGCTGCTCGACGGTCATACCGTCCGTAGCGAAGAAATCCGGCAGGGACTTCAGCGGCTCGATCGTGGCACCGCCGTCATTCGCTACGTACAGCGTATCCGGCCGCAGGAAACCCTCGTAGCTGAAGAAGAACACGTTCGAATCTTCGGCTGCCGTGACGAGGTTAATGCTGCCCAGCGATTCCGCATCAATGTCTTCACCCTGCCATTCGCCGTCCACGTAAGAGAAACGCATCATGCGACCGACGACATTGTCGAGCAGGTTCAGGATCACATAGTCGCGCGTTGACATCACGCCGCCACGCTTTATCGCGATCGTACCGCTTGGCGTGAAGAGCACGTCGAAGTCGCGCTCGCCTTTCATGAAGCGGGCAAAGTCTATCGAGATTACCGCGCCCTGCCTGTAAGTTGTAGCCGTTGGCTTCCAGTCGCTCTTTAGCTCGACGATCATCTGGCCGTTCATGATGCCCTCCAGATCGGCATCATCAGGAATACCTATGCGCGTCAGCGCGCCATCGTCATCCAGGAGATAACTCTCAGACGTGTAGAACGTCGGCGAGCGGTAGGCGATGTCATACGGCGTATCCTTGTCCCAGCTTCGGAACACGCCCGCCGAAACGTCGGCCTGCTCCCCCGCGAACACTTCTTTCGCTTCCTGTACGGGCACGCCACGTTCCCAGATCCGTGCCGTCCGTGGATAGCCTGAATCGGTCAGGCTGCCCTCGCCGAAATCGGTTCCGACGTAGATGGAGTCTTCGCCGACCCAGCTCAGATCGGATTTGGCTTCGGCGAGATAAAAGCCGTCCTCAACGAAGGTTCGCTTCTCAACATCGAACTCCCGTACGACGACGGCGTCAGCGCCACCGCGGGACAGCCGCAGCAGGCAGTGCCGATACTCGGGGCGCAGGCAGCTTGATCCTTTCCAGACCCAGTCCTCTCCCTCCTGCTCGGCGAGCTTGTCGACGTCCAGGATGATCTCCCAGCTGGACTTGCCGGCGGCATAATCGGCGAGCGTCGCGCGACGCCAAAGACCGCGCTTGTTGTCGGCATCACGCCAGAAATTATAAATGTAGCTACCGCGCAGCGTCGGCGAAGCAATGCGCTCATCGGAATCGTAGATTTCCAGGTTGCGGTCACGGAACGTAGCGAATGTCGGCAACGCCTCAAGGTAACCCAGGGACGTCTTGTTCTGCTCCTCAACCCAGGCCAGGGCCTTCTCACCCTCAACATCCTCGAGCCAGAGGTAAGGATCCTCGTCCGCCGCGGCGGTGGCCACACAACAGAGGAGCAGCGCTCCCGAAAGTAATCTCGCCATTATTCTTATCTCCTCGCGTTCCCGGAGTTCGGCAGCATGACCGCTCTCAGGATGATGTTCGGCGTTTTTCAGCGCGCCTGGTAGGTCTTTGAGTTATTGCATCGAGCAAAGTTCTCGTTATTCAGGCAGCAAAATGGATCCGTATCGTCGCATACCCGAAGTACAGCACCAGCAGGAAAACGCCTTCCTTTCTGCCAAGGCGTGCGTCGCCAAAAATAAAAATTGGAATAAGGATCGCGGTAAGAAACAGCGATAACAGCAGGTCGCCAATACCGCCCTGCGGTACGGGTATCTGGCTGATAATGCTGCTCACGGGCAGCACAATCAGCGAATTGAAAATATTGGAGCCTACGACGTTACCGAGAGCGAGGTCCGACTCGCCGCGCGTGGCAGCGATAATTGAAGTAACCAGCTCCGGCATGCTGGTACCGACGCCGATCAGGAACAGTCCAATGATGGCCTTTGAGACGCCCAGGCTGTCTGCAATCGAAACACCATGGCGAACGGTCAATTCACCGCCGACGAACAGAAGCGCCATACCAGAGATCACGAACAGCCAGCGAAAACGACTATGCGGGTCAGTCTCGATGAACGGGCTGTGCGCAATATCGGCGATCAGCTGATCTGAAGCCCTGGTTTCGACGAAATCGAGGACATTGATGTAGGCGAATATACAAAATAGCGACACCAGTATGATGCCCTCGGATCGTCCGATCATGGCCGGCCGGCCCTCCAGCATCTGGTCGAGAGCCATCACGGTAATAACGGTCGTTGCCAGCAGCAACAGCGGCACCTCGCGGCGCACGAGCTGGCCCTGGATCTTTATCGGCGCAATCAGAATGGCTGCGCCGAGCACGAGCGCGAGGTTGCTGATATTGGAGCCAGCGACGTTTCCGAAAGCGATATCGGTCTGACCCCGAAGGGCTCCGACGACGTTGATGACGAGCTCCGGCGCGCTGGTGCCGAACGCCACAATCGTCAAGCCGACGACGAGCGGCGACACGCCGAGAAGCGTAGCGATTTCGGAAGCGCCGCGGACCAGCAGGATCCCGCCGACTATAAGAGCGGCGATTCCTGCAAAGACGCCGAGGAAAGAGAGCATTTTCGGAGCTTACCGCAATGTTTCGGGCAGCACATTTTCGAGACCACTATTTACAACCAGGTGCAGCCAGATACTGATTGCGTAGCCCAGGGCTATAGCGGGTGTCCAGCGCAGATGTGTGAAAAATGTGTAATAGCCGCGAGCCTGCCCCATCAGGGCGATTCCGGCGGCAGAACCAATGGATAGCAGGCTGCCGCCGACACCGGCAGTCAGTGTGACTAGCAGCCATTGCTGCACGTCCATCGTCGGATGCATTTCAAGCACGGCCACCATCACCGGGATGTTATCTACAAGCGCTGAGATTACGCCAACAAGAACGTTGGCAGTGGTCGGGCCGAGCTCACCGTACATGTACGCCGAGAGACCCTCGAGGTAACCGATGAAACCGAGGCCACCCACGCACATGATGACGCCGAAAAAGAAAAACAGCGTGTCCCATTCGACCCGGGACACCTCTCGAAAACTATCGAACGGCATGGTGTCGCCGATCTCGCCATACAGCTTCCTGTCGAACAGCACCGTATCGTAGGTTTTCCTGAGGTAAAAACCGAAAAACTTGAGAATCGCGAGGCCGGTCATCATGCCAAGAAACGGTGGCAGGTGCAGGTAATTATGGAATGTCACGGCCAACGAGATCGTGCCGATAAAAAGGAAAATAACGACCCTGGCGCCACGTTTCATGATGATCCGCGGCTCTTCCCCGGCTCTTGCGGGAGCGACGTTTGGCACCGCGATCGACATCAGAACCGCGGGCACGAGGAAGTTCACAACGCTCGGCAGAAACAGCAGCAGGAAAGTCGAAAAACCGAGAATGCCTCGTTGCCACACCATCAGCGTCGTAATGTCGCCGAACGGACTAAATGCGCCGCCGGCATTAGCCGCCACGACAATATTGACGCAGGCAATACCGATAAAGCGCTGGTTTCCCTGACCGATGGCCAGTACAACCGCGCACATGACCAGCGCCGTTGTCAGGTTATCGATGAGGGGCGACAGAAAGAAACTTAAGACCCCGGTAATCCAGAACATGGTTCGGTAGGTGTACGCGCGCCGCACAAGCCAGCCGCGAAGTGCGACGAAAACGTTGCGTTCACTCATGGCGTTGACGTAGGTCATCGCTGCCAGTAGAAACAGGAACAGCTGGGCGAATTCCGTGAGGTATTCATGCACAGCGTCTGTGACTGTGTGCGATTGATCAGAATTCGAATACTGGTAGGCGATCAACGCCCATATGATGCCCGCAGCCAGAATGACCGGCTTCGACTTACGCAGGTGCGTGAATTCCTCCGTGATCACCAGGCTGTAAGCAAGCACGAACAGCCCGATTGCCGCGGCGCCGACCCAATGTGTTGTTAGATCCACTGTAGACTGCGCTCCGTCATGTCTCGTCTCGTCACGTGAACGTCAGTTTCAAGCAGGACGGCAGCGTGACCCAAATCCGCGGCTCGGGAGAATCGGCAGGTATGGCCGGTCGAGCCCCTGTTTCCGGACTGTTTTTGGTAAACATCGACACCCCCCGGAGTCATGGCTGGCTGATAGCCGTACAACCAGTATTACCATAGACTGTATAGGCCGAAACGGCCTCTGAGTCTAATCTCTGCACGCGAAAACGGCAGGCAAGCGGCGAATTATCGCGACATCCCCACGCAAAGTACCAGATGGGTAACTGGATGACTCGCAATGTTGCAGATGACCGAGCAAAACAGGAGATTATCGAAGTAGAATAGCTTCAAATACCAGAAGAGATGGCCCCAAGTGGCGACCAAGAATAAGTTAAATATCTGCCTGGCGAGCTCAGAGCTAACGCCGCTGGCGAAGACCGGCGGCCTTGCTGACGTAAATGCGGCGCTGTCCGCTTATCTCTACGAGGCGGGGCACGATATTCGTGCGTTAATTCCGTTTTATTCGAGCATCCGGCGCGACGGCTTGAAAATAGAACCCGTCCCGGGTCTGCAGAACCTGGCTATCACGATCGGCCAGTCGGACTTCATGTACTCAATTGATGTCACGACACTGCCTGGCGGCAAGCTGCCCATATACCTGCTGCGCTGCCCCGCCATGTTCGACCGGCCCGAGATTTACTCGGAAAGCGCCGATGAGCATTTGCGTTTTATTCTCCTGTCGCGCGTTGCTATAGAAATGTGCCAGCGCATGGAGTTCGCGCCGGATATTTTCCATTGCCACGACTGGCATACCGCGTTGATTCCGCTTTTCCTGCGTACCATTTACGCCTGGGACAAGCTGTTTGCGAACACGCGATCCGTCATGACTATTCACAATATTGGCTACCAGGGCGTATTCGACGCGGACATCCTGGACGATCTTGCTTTGAGTGACAGCGAGTACATGCTGCACCGGGATGACCTGTCTGCAGGACGTATCAACTTCCTGAAAACAGGCGTGTTGTACGCGGACCAGCTTGCGACGGTCAGCCCGAGCTATGCCGAAGAGATACAGACCGCCGAATTCGGCTGGGGGCTGGACGGTATCCTGAGAGACCGCAGCGATGCGCTTGTCGGTATTCTGAATGGTGTCGACTACGATGAATGGAATCCGAAAACAGATCCGTTGA
>CAYTTZ010000069.1:0-14440 GCA_964440945.1 uncultured Woeseiaceae bacterium | reverse complement strand
GTGATGTGAATGTCTGACAAACGCTATCCGTCTCCGTGGGGCCGCGCGATACGTAAAAATACTGCGAACTTGACCGCAATTGGTTATTCGAATCCAAATACTCACAAAAACCGTTCTTTCTCTGGGAATAACAGCGCCTCAGCACTGAATGCCACCGTTGATGATATCGACAGAATAGTCGACGTTAAGCTAAATCCGGGCGATGAATGAACCACGTGGACACACCGAAATAGCATTATTTGGGGTCAAACTGGTGCGACTTTCGGTATGGCCACTATTCCTACAGATATCAGATGGTTACTGCCCACCGATCGTTAACCATTGATTTGCCGCAGTATGGGCGGGGTTGCCCACGCGACACGTAGCTTCAGGTGCTGGTTATCGAGCGGTAGTGGATGTTCAAGTCTTCTCCTGGGCACCAAACACCTAAAGACCCCCACCCCCTCTGGGGGCCCGTTCATCTCAACTATCTGGTGTCGCGGACATTTGAACCGAAAATGCCCGAACCATTAACCCACCAAGCACGAACGCGAACAACACAACACCCAGGTACTTGTAGGCCTCAAAACGGCGACGCGCTTCCTGCCCGCCCGCCACTATCTGAACAAGCCCCGCCGATTCGAAATCTGACAGGCGTTCTCCCGCGAGTGAAAAGCGATGTACTTTGTCGTTGTTCCAGTCACTCACCAGGACTTCGTCACCAAGGACAATGAGTGAGATCGGGTCTGAACCCCTTGGCAGCGACACCCGGCGGAGATACTGCCAGTTATCGTCAAAAACATAGATGCCGCCTTCATTCATGTTGGTGCGCATGTTGTTGACCCACCATTCGTCACCTGCGCGCACGAAATGACTTGGCCAGGTCTGGCGTGCGGCCCGTGCCTCTGCCGAAACGACATCTTTCCGACCGATGGTGCGACCGAAAGACGATGATTGTGGGTCGACACTATGAACAACGTGATTATTGGTGTCTGCGACCAGCAATTGACCATCGAACATCAGTATCTGGTTGGGAAATTTGAACCCGGCCGCTGGACCAGCCAGGACCTCGCCCTCTGCCGAGTACTTGCGCAGTACATGCCGCGTCGTATCGGAGATGTAGACATCGTCCGTTTGCCAGTCGATGAAGATACCGTGCGCCGCTTTGAAGTCGATGGCGTTATCACCAAAGAGCCTGCAGGCACCTGTCTCCAGGTTGCATCTATGCAGGCCAGTATCCGGCGTGAGCGGCTGAAGCGACTGTCGGTTCGTTTTGCGCTGAAATGCGCGGATATTGTCAGTGAACGATCGTGAATCCGGCCCGCGACGCAACAGGATATCGCCATTTGAGAAGAACCCATAGGTTCCCAGGAACAGGTCAACGCCCACATCGCTCAGGTCGTGCGTCTTCAGGTACGCGCCGCCAGCGTCGTGCTCGATGAGCTTATTCTGAATCTGAATATAGAGGTGACCGTCAGGGTCTGTGCGCAACTCGGCCGGTCCACCGATATTCGCCGCGGCACTGGAACCCCACGTCCACACGCCAATCGCTACAAAGACCAGGAGTATGACCAGCGCGGCGACGAGTGGGTGAACGTTGGAGTTCATGTCACGGCCCTGTTCAAATGATGCTCTCTCGTGTACGACTACGAACTGTCTGTAGAATAGACCACCATGAGCGACACTAATGAGAACCGTGTACCGATACTGCTTTGGCCGTTCTACGCGATCTGGCGCCTGCTGACCCTTATTCTAAACATTGTGGGTCGCCTGCTGTGCGCGCTGTTAGGCCTCACAGTAATGATTGCCGGTGTTGTTATAACAATGAGCGTTATCGGCGCGCCGCTGGGCATACCGCTCGCGGCGCTCGGTTTTCTACTTCTTATCCGGGCGATATTCTAGTTTCGCGAATCGGTAGAACAACCAGCGTCACAATTCAACGGTCGCTGGCCAGTTCCTTCAGGATAATGCTCCAGTGGTCGAGAGCATCGTAGAAACCATCGATGGGCACACGCTCATTGAGACCGTGCGCATACATCTCGTCAGGATTCATGAACAGACCGCTCACCGCCCAGGTGGGGATCCCGGCGCGGCGAAAGTGCATGCCGTCCGTGCCACCGGACTCCATGATCGGGATGATCTGTACATCCGGATAACGACCGTGAACGGCCAGGGCCACCGCAGACGTAACGTCCTCACGTAATTCCGAGATCGGGCTTTCGACGGGATTGTCCTGCATCGCGAACTCCATTTTTTCGTTGTTCACGATGTTCTTCAGCGTCGACTCAACCTCGGAAACCGGCGTACCGGGGAAGATACGGCAGTTGACGGTCGCGGTCGCCGACTGCGGCAGCGCATTTTCCGCGTGTCCGGCCGAAAGCATGGTTACCACGCAGGTCGTGCGCGTGGTGCCGACATAGGAAGACTCAACCGCGAGTCGATCGGTTGCAGACTGGTCCGTCGGATCATCGGCGAATCGAAGCATGGCCGCACCCAATTCGCCGCCAAGGTGACTGCCGGTCACGCGAAAGTAGTTGCGGGTCATGTCACTCCAGCGCACAGGAAAGCGATATGCCTGTATGTTCTTGATCGCATCGGCAAGGTCATAGATGGCATTGTCCGGTCGCGGCCTCGAACTGTGGCCGCCGGGATTGCGTGCCGTCATTTCCCAGGTCGCGTACGTCTTTTCGGCGGCCTGAATGTCATAGCTTACCGCCCGCCCCTCCCGGTCCAGCGCACCACCGCCGGCGTCCGAGTTCAGCGCAAACTCCGCGTCGGCGAGGTCCGGCCTTTCATTGGCCAGCATGCGCGTCGTAATCATGCTGCTTTCCTCGTCGCCCGAGAACACGATTATGAGGTCGCGATTCGGTACGAAGCCCTCTTTCTTAAGACGTATAAAAGTCGAGACCACGTGTGCCGCGCCGAACTTGTTGTCGACGGTGCCGCGCGCATAGAAATATTTATCATCCTGAGTGAGCTTGAAAGGCGGTCGCTCCCAGTCTTCTGCATTCGCCTCCACGACGTCCATGTGCGCGAGCAGCAATATGGGCTTTTTACTGGAGCCGAGCGCGCCACGATAGCGGGCTACGAGAGCGAAGGACGGCGCTTTCGGTACCACCTCGACGTCTTCCCTGGGAAAACCCGCCGCGACCAGCTCCCCGGCAAGGTAGTTAGCAACTTTGTCAACGTTATTGCGGTTCTTGGAGGTGTCGACCTCGATGATCGCCCGATAGATTTCAAGCGTTTTCTGTGCGTGTTCAGAATTCCTGTCCGCTGCGAGACTGACGGTAGCCAGTAACAGGGCGACGCAAGCAATGACTGTTTTTCTCATGAGTCCAACCGATAAGAGCAAGAACGAAGGTAACGACTATAGCGCGAATTTTGCTGCCGACTGCTAGTCGGCAGTCCGGCGACCTCGATGCTCAAGCACAAGGTAAAGCGCACCAGAAATACCCGACACGCCGAAGATCATGGACATGACCACAATCTGGTACTTGGCCGCGATCATCGGAGAAATACCGGAGAGAATCTGACCTGTCATCATGCCTGGCAAGGTGACCAAGCCAACTGCGAACAGTGAATTAACCGTCGGGATTAGTGAAGCCCGCAGCGCGACGCGGCGCGCCTCACGATAGGCTGTGCCGCGTTCCGTTTCAGCCTGTACCCGCTCGGCGGCGAGGCTGACCGTGTTCATCGCCGCAGCAAAGATCATGCCGCCCAGCGGCACAAGGTAGCGTGGGTTAAACCACGGCTCCACACCGATGACCAGCTGGCTGACCAGCGCCAGGGTCAGTAATCCGCCAACGGAGATCGCGACAAGCGCATTTAGATAGACGCGACGCCCCCTGTTTGGCAAAGGCCGAATCGCGATCCAGCTCGCGGCCGCCAACATGACAACGAGAACCAGGACAATGATGGCGGGATTCCGGGCATCGAAGATGTAAACGAGTACGTAGCCGATAAGCAGCAGCTGTATCAGCATACGCACGGTCGCATAGATTGCGGTCTTGGCGCCGGCAGACCAGCGAAACAACACGCCAATAACAAACAGCGAGGGGATGAACGCCAGCGCGAGGCCGAGCCAGGTAATTTCGAGCACTACCGGATTCATCTGTGTCCCTCAATTTACGGCTAACAGTCTGTGCGCCGCAGACCGGCGTCAAATCATGACCCAGTGACGATCAGTTCGCTTGCTGCGTCCGGCGTTGCTGAATCTGGTTCTGAACTTCCTGAAAGAGCTCGTCCCTGAGGCCGACGATACTGAAGAGTTCTACAACCGTGAAGAAAGGAGCTGCGAGGTTGGCCTGTATCGGGTGCTTGACGAGCACCGGCATGGACTTTTCCACGGCGTGGCCGATGAACTGCGCCGCGTAACCGCCGAAAAACGCCACGGCCGCGATGATCCAGCCTGTGTTGCCCGGGTAGGCACCGAGTTTCGCCGCCAACAGCGTGAGCAGGTAGGCCCCAACCAGGAAAACCGCGGCAAACACTATGTCGAGCGTCACGTAGAACAGGAAAAATGCCACGATCAGCACATGCGCGAGACTGAATGTGAAGTCACTAATCTCGATCGTTACCCGGGTCAGCGGAATGAGGACGCCGAGCATAATCGTCGGGATCCCGATCATGTGGACGAATACATTGAACGGATGCTGATGGGACGCTGCATAGCCCGTCAGCATTTCCATCAGTTTGCCATTGGTGGTGTTCCCCGTCGTCATTGGCCTCTCCCCACTGTTGATGCCCCGCAAATCTAACACGAAACGGTATACTGGCGACCTTCCCAACTGCATCAAGGAAATCGACTATGTCACTGCTGATCGCCGGCGTCGTCCTCTGGAGTGTTGCTCACCTTCTCAAAGCCGCGGCGCCCGGGTTGCGGGACCAGATCGAGCAGAGAATGGGACCAGGCGCTTATCGCGGCGTTTTCTCACTTGTCATCGTCGGTTCGCTGGTGCTGATCGTTACCGGCTGGCGGTCGGCGATGCCACAGCCCGTGTACTCGGCGCCGATGGCGGCCGGTCCGATCATTGCCGTGCTGGTGTTGCTGGGTCTTGTTCTGTTCTTTGCCTCAAACTTCAATGGCAACATCAAGCGGCTGATTCGACACCCGCAAATGACCGGTACGATGCTGTGGGGCGTTGCGCACCTGCTGGTAAACGGTGACAGCCGCTCGATCACTCTGTTTGGCGGTTTCACAGTCTGGGCCTTGCTCGAAATCGCGTTGATTAATCGGCGTGATGGCCAACGGCAGAAACCCGCACCGGCAGCGATCAAGTACGATGTTATTCCGCTCGTTATCGGATCCGTCGTATTTGCGGCCGTACTGTATTTTCACCAGGCCCTTTTTGGCGTCGCAGTAATCTGAGTAATCCCCGGTATTCGGTAAACCAAGACCAAATAAGCGAGATAACCGTGCTATAAAGCGGGGTGACGGCGCTTGGGCATTGCGCCGGCGTAGGCCTACTCAGGGGAGCCACGATGAAAGAACTGCTGCTGGTTTTGGCGCTGCTGCTGTCGATATGGTGGCTCATCATGCGAGTTCGCCGCAATAACATCGAAGCACTGGCCGAAAAGACACCGGCCACAAAAAAAGTGGACAGCACCTCGGCATTTCACGCAGTCTCGCTGAAATACGCAAGCAACGCTTGCGATGCCGCCAAGGCAATGACAGGCCGACGTTTTTTATCCGGTGCCGCCCCTCAACTACCGCTGCCAGGCTGCGACGCACTCGAATGTCGTTGCGGCTTCGCGCATCACGAAGATCGACGCACGGGCAACGACCGGCGCAGTCCGTACAATCCGGCAACGCACGGCGGTGGCACCGGCGCGTTCAAGATTGAGCGCCGCGACCAGCGCGACCGACGTCGCCCCACCAATACGATAAACTTCTAGGACTATCGGCCGGCGTCGAGTTGCTAGTAGCCGGCGTCCAGTAACGCGACCTGGTAGTGATCAAGCTCTGCCTGCGAAAAAGCGCGCTGCTCGTAAAGGTCCTGGATTTCCGCCTCGAGCTGCCCGGTCCTCTCTGAGAGATCTTTCAGATCAACAAGCAGCAGTACACGCTCCTCGATCGTCGTCTCGTCGCTGATCAGAGCGGCTTCCTTGAGGCGAACGTCCTCTTTGATGCTGTCGATCTCGTGCTGCTTGGCGTTGATCCCCGAGGTTGCACGATTGACGTTACTGCGCAGCGTATAAAGGTGATAGCCGGCGTTGTAGGATTCGAGGAAACCGGGCTCGAGCTCGACACTGCAGACTCCGCCGTAGCGGCTGCCGTTCGACCCGACGCTGAAACCACGACCCGGTTGACAATATTCCACTAAACCCTGTTCCCGGCCGCTCTGATACGCGGCGAAGTCCAGCGTAACGCCGTGCTTGGCGCAGGCCTTGCGTCGATCCGTAATGCGTTCCGTCGTGTAGCCGCGCGCGCCGTCCTCATAGCCGATCGCCGCCCAGTCGCTTGTCATGCACTCGTCGCTGCTCATGGATGCGCAGCCACTCAGGCCGACGACCAGCAGTGACATCCAGATCGGATTCCAAGTACGTTTCATGAGGTGCTCCATCTATTCCGATTTCAGGTTCGTGGCCACTGACGCTACCGAGCGCCTCCGTGGCCTGCCGTGATGACATTCACAGATACACCCCTTTACCTGAACGGATACTGAAAACTGGGCCTCTCACCACCCGGATTGCCGGCCAGTGTGACGTGTGTCACAGTGCGCCGCCCGGCGGGAGGCTACCCTCAGAACCTGCTGTCGGGCAAGAGAAATGCATGATGAATATCGAGGCAATTAGCGGCGCGGCGACGGTCGCGTTAACCAGTACGATCCTGTTTGTGCTGATTGCCAAATTCTGGACCGCCCTGTCGCGAACGGTCGGCTCAGGTCCGCTGTTTGCTGACAGCATCATGCACGAGGCCGCGCAGCGTTTCCGCGACGAGCTGGATCGCTTGTCGGCATCGCAATCGATCTATCTCGGTAGCGCACTGGTTTTTGCGGTGCTCTTTACCGCTGCCTACGTGCTGCAAGCACAACAGCTGTTTGCCGGCTATCCCGATTGGCAGCTATACATGCAGCTTGCCTTTCTCATCTTTGCAGTTGGGCTGGCAGTATTCCGGCTTGGCAAGACGATCATTGCCGCACGACAAGTGAAGTTCCTGCGGGATGCGAATATCGCCGTTGGTCACCAGTTGCGGCAGATATCGAACGGCATCACGCAGGTGTTTCATGATGCAGAAACCACCGCGGGTGTCGTCGACCATGTACTCATAGGTCAGGCCGGCTTGTATGCAATCAACGTCATCGCAAGGCGTGCACCGAGCGACGGTAACGTGCGCCTGATCGGCAATGCGCTGCTATTCTCCAATACCGACAACGATGCGTCTATTGTGGACATCGCCGCAAAATCCCGTCGGCTGGAAAAGGAGTTTACCGAGCTACTTGGCCACAAGGTGCGCGTCCGCTCAGTGATCGCGGCACCCGGCTGGGAAATCGTCGAACAGACGAACGACGAGCATCTGCTCGTCAACGAACGGAATATCGGTATGTTGCGCGGCTGGAAAGACAACACGGATCACATGATGAACGAAGACGTCGACATCCTTAAGAAGGCAATGACGGCTCGATGCAGGCGATCCGCAGGTGCCTCCGCCGGCTAGCAATCAATCAGGCCACGCCCTGCGCGGCCTCGTTCAATAGCCTCTCTGCCTCGACAAACTGTGCCCCCGCCTTTTTGAGGTAGGCCGTCGCCTCCTCGTCATAGCCATCCGCCGACGCCGACCAGACACGGTTGATATAGCGTTCGCCCGCTGCAAAACTGCTCATGATCTCGGCATAGGTCTGCAGGCCGAACAGGTGCACCATGCTCTGGCGTGCGTCCGCGAAGCGGCGCAGGTCGTTCCTGAGTTCAAGGTCGATTTTCTCGCGCAACTCACTACCCTGCTTCACCGCCGTCGTATTCAGCTCATTGAGGTCGCGCACGACATTCTGGATGGACTCTTTGAGCTCGCCACGATTCACCTCGAGCACGGTGTCCGAGCGCGCGATCGCCGATGCCGTACGTTTGACGAGGATCAGCCCGACGAACGCCGCAACAGCGGATGCTGAGAATATCGTCCAGTTGACATCCTGAACATCAAGAGAGGTTGCGAAAGCCCCGCCTAGAAAACCGGCCGCGAGCAATAAATAGCCAACTTGTTTCATGTCTCTTCTCCCGCCTCGCTAGGCGAACACGATTATCAGTGCGTTGCCCACCCCAACCAACGCTTCGCCGATGATCAGCCCAGCGGCGATCGGTATACCAATTTCTTCGCTCCAGGTATTGCCTTTCACACGATTGGATACCTCGCGTGCGAGCGTGCCGAGCGAATAGGTCAGGACGATATTGAATGGCAGGTAAAACCCCAGGCCGACTGTGATGCCGAGCCCACCCATGACGGCCGACAACAGGCCGCCCAGTACGGCTCCCGCCATATACTTCTCGGTCGGCACGTCGCCGCCAAGAATACCGTCAATCGTGCTGGCGAGGGCCTGCGCCTGCGGCGCAGGCAGCTGCTCGCTACCCAGCCCATAAGACTCGTTGAGTACGAAGATAACCCCGATCACGACGATCGGACCGAGCCAGGCGCCGGCGAACTGACCTATCTGCTGCATCCGCGGCGTCGCGCCAACAAGGTAGCCGGTCTTGAGATCGAGCATTAGATCCGTCGCTTGCGACATCGCAACGCAGGTAGCGGCGCCGACCATCAACGCGGCAATGATCGAGTCGCTGCGCTCCATTCCGTGGGTCACGATAATCAGGAGCGTGATTCCGACAAGCGTCATCCCGGATAACGGCGACCAGTTGGTGCGGCCGATGGCTTCGGAAAGAATGATGCCCGCCATCCAGATCCATAGAGTACCGATCAGGGCCATCAGGATGCCGCGGCCGAGCCCCATCGTCTCAACCGACGTAATGGCCATGATAGCAAGCAGTATCACGGCGCCGACGATCGCGAAATACAGCATCTTGATCGGCATTTCGTCGTTCGACGCATCGGAAGCTACGCCGGCGGCCTTCTGCATCGAACGGATTGCACTTACAATCAGCGGAAACGCCAGTATTACGCCCATGATCGCGCCGCCAATCAACATGCCGATGCCTAGCGGTCGATACAGCAACAAACGCAGCGGCCCCGGCGAACTAATGGTCTCGCCGGCGGCATCGATAGGAAAGCTGCCGGTGGCTGCAAGCATTGGCGACAGGAACCAGTAGGCTACGAAACCGCCGATGATGAACGCGATACCACCGCGACCGGCGATGAAGCCTACGCCAACCGTCATCAATGACAGGTACCAGATGCCGTTCATGTAATCGGGAAGACCGACGATCGCGCCGATATTCCAGTTATCCACTCCCGTGCTAATCGTCACGAACTGAACGAAGGCACTGATAAACGCCGCGATCAACAGGAAGATCGCTTTTCTAACGCCCGCACCAGGCGACTTCAGGATCGTCGCGACAGCGACGCCGCCCGGGTACGTCAGGCGTTCATAGTCGATCATGTGCTTGCGAAGCGGGATGATGAAGGCAATGCCGAGGAACGCTCCAGCGATACAGCCGAAGGTCAGGATGACCGGATCGAAGCGATCGCCGAAGCCGAGCAGAAACAACGCGGGTACCGAGAACATCATGCCCGAAGAGGCACCGTTCACGCCGCTGGCAATGGTCTGCACGATATTGTTTTCGACGATGCTCTTGCGCCGGAACATGCCGCGCAAAATGCCGAAGCCCAAAATTGCTGCAAGCTCCGAGCCCTCGATAGAGAAGCCGAGAATAAGCGCCGCGTAACCGATGGCCACCGCAATGATAACGCCGATGAACCAGCCTGTGACCAATGCGACCCAGGTTAGCTCTGGATACGGCCGGGCGATAGTCGATGGTGATTGTCCCACCGCAAGTCCCCTTGTTGTTATTTGCGCGTCAGGTTACCACAGCGGTTGCAAACGTGCCGCCAACTGATCCTTGACCATAACCTCGTTGAACTCATCGGCCAGCTGCTCGCAGGCCAAAACGCAGGCGCGCCACGCACGCACGCGCTCGTCCGGCTTGTAGTTCATAAAGTCGCTACGATCCGGGATTTTTGCGTTTGGCAATTTTGCGACGAACTCGGCGGACGGACTAATCAGGACTGTGCGATCGACATTGCCCGGATGCGGTCGTCGCCATTTTAACTTCTTATCGAACCAACCCGGCACAATGCGCTCGTAAAAATGCGGGAACAATGTAATACGCTCGCGCGCGCTGTGCGGAATATCCAGGTGATAGTCGATCACGCCGCCATCGCGATAGACACCGGGTGTCGCGCCGGCGATATCCCGGACCCCCGACAAAACGAGCGGAATCGACCCGCTGGCAACGACCGCGTCGGCCACGTTCGCAGCCGACAGCTCGATGCGCTGTATCGGGAAACCGGCAAGGTCGAAAAAAGGCGGAACGTCGCGCTTGTCGAAGAACAATGCTCGTTCAAAAAACAAACCCAGGCTCTTTCGGCTTACCGCATTCAGCGCAGCCGCAGTGAGCAGGCTGGCCGCGAGCAAGCCGCGGTTCTCGCTGGCCGTGACGTGCCGGCTGCGTACCGCCATGACATGCATGCGGAACAGCGGATTGGACAAGATCTCGTCAACGCCGGTATCGCCGAGAACGTACTGGAGGATCTCCCGACTCTTGGCCGTGATCTCATGGATACCGGGTTTTTCGGTATACGTTTGCTCGAGGTAGGCCTGTTCAAGGCGCTCGATTGCGGCAACGGGATCCTGTTGCCCATAGCAGGCGAATCGCCACGAACCAATCGACGAGCCGATGAGATGCACCGGTGCGTTCATCTTCGGCACCAGGTTGCCGAGAATGGCACGATCCAGCTGGCTTAATACCAGCCATTTCGCGCCGCCCGACGCGCCCGCAATCGTTCCGACTGACGATATGTCAAAACCGCCGTCGCGAATGGAACTAAGCGCGCCGGCGCCTGCTCTGAATGTCAAAGAGTGCGGTTTCACAGTTTAGGGACTTGGGAGCGAAGTTGAGGTTGGTTAGCAGCTATTATAGTGACTTATTCAGCTCTCGGGTTCGTCATATGCCTTGTCGCCTTGCCGTCGCTCTGTTGGCGATCGCCGCCTTAGCACCTTATTCCCCTGCCCTCGCTGATGGCGACGAGCCGCCACTGTTCGTCACAACCGACGGCGTGGACAACGGCTCCTGCCAGGACGCGGCAGCCCCTTGCCGCACTATCGACTACGCGCTGACACGTGTCGGCAAACACGGGCAGATTCGGGTTGCCGAGGGCACATTCGAACTGGCAAACGCGAAAGACGTCGTTTACCTCCTGAGCGGCGCTATCGACGTACGCGGCGGTTTCCAGACGACGAATAACTTTGCCGCAACGACTGGCAGCGAAACGACGCTGGTTGGCGTTCCTGTTGAGTACGCAAACGAGCTCCTGGGACGCGGCTTTCGGGTTATTGTGGACAGCAAAAGCCTGAGCCGCGAAAATACCGCGCAGCTGAAGTCGCTGGTGACGTCACAGGCGAGCGTTGCAGCAAATACAGCGGCAACTACTTGTGTCGGTGGTTTTGCGGCCGCCTTCCCTTGCAACAACGTCGACCTGCTGGCCCACATCGCCGACCGCACGCCGGGTGCCAGCGGCGCCGATATCTGGGGCTTCATGGACCTGAACAGCAACCGTGAGTACGCCATTGTTGGCTATACAATCGGCACAGCGGTCTACGATGTCAGCGACCCAGAGAATCCTCGCGAAGTCGGCTTTATCGATGGCCAGAGAACGACCTGGCGCGACATCAAGGTCTACCAGTTCTGGAATCCCGCCGAAGAACGTTGGAATGCCTACGCGTATGTCACCGCGGACAACGCGTCCGATGGGCTCTTTATCCTGGATCTTCGCGACCTTCCGCAGCGCATTTCCCGCATTGGCTATTCGAGCGACTTTGCCGCCGCCCACAATGTCTACCTGACAGGCACCGAATTCAGTACGGGACTGCCGCTCGACGATAGCGCGCCGACGCTGATCCTGGCTGGCCCGAGCCGGAGCGATGGTCGATTTCGTAACTATGACCTGAGCAACCCGCAGTCGCCGGTATTCATGACGGCGCCCCCGACTCCGCCCGGGCAGCCCGGCAACGACCGGCTGTATATGCACGACGCCGCCTCGATGCGAGTGACCGATCAACGCAAGGACACGCAATGTGTTAACGCTGGTAGTTCGGCGTACTGCGAGGTCCTGTTCGACTTCAACGAGTCCACCGTGGACATCTGGGACGTTACGCTGCCATCGGATCCCGTACGCCTCAGTCGAACGCCTTACAACAACGCCGACTATGTGCACTCCGGCTGGTGGTCCGAGGACAAACAGTACGTGTTCGTCCAGGACGAGCTCGACGAACGTGACCTTGGACTCCGTACAACACTCAGAACTTTCTCAATCGCGGATCTCCGCGCCCCGAGCCTTGCCGGAACCTGGACCGGACCCACCACTGCTATCGACCATAACGGCTTCGTCCGCGGCAATCGCTACTACATGTCCAATTACGCACGCGGTCTCACGATCCTCGATATCACGAACCCGGCGGTACCTGCGTCGGTAGGCCGCTTCGACACGTACCCGGCTTCGGACGGCGTTGGTTTCCCCGGTGCCTGGGGGGCTTACCCGTTCCTGCCCAGTGGCAACTTGCTGATTAGCGATATCGACAGCGGCTTCTACGTGGTGGCCGACAATACGCTCGACGTTGCCGAGGGCAGCCTGGCTTTCGGCGCCCGTTCATTCTCGGCAGAAGAGGCACAGCCAGCCAGTATCGTTGTGCAACGCGTGGGTGGCACACAGGGTAACGTCAGCGTCGACTGGGAACTGATTGACGGCACGACGTCCGACGACGACATCTCACTGAACAGCGGCACGCTCAGCTGGGGCAGTGGAGACGGGAGTGATCGCAGTATCGACATTGCGGCATTGAACGACGGTATTGCGGAAGGGCTCGAGCGCCTCATGATCCGGCTGGTCGCTCCGTCTGGCGGCGCAACGCTATCGGCGCCGAATATCGCCAGCGTCTACGTCAGCGATCCGGGCGCAGCGGCAGCAATCCAGTTTTCGACAGACACAGTAAGGGTGGCTGAGCGCGGTTTCGCGACGGCGGTCGCCGTCGTTCATCGAGACGGAAGCGCCAGTGGCGTAGCTACAGTCGACTATGCGATCAGCAACAGCAGCGCATCGCCGAGCAACGACTATTCGGGCCCGCAAACAGGCACTGTGACCTGGGCGGACGGGGACGCGGATCCGAAGTGGGTCGAGTACGCCATCGTTGACGATGGTGCGGCTGAGCCTGACGAATTCCTTGAACTCACGGTGAGCAATGCGACTGGCGCGGTGCTGGGCGCACGAACGCAGCTACGCATCGATATCGTCGACGGCACCGGCGTCAACAACGCGCCAAATTCAATTGCGGGAAGCAGTCAGACGGTTACCTCGGGCGCGACAGTGACGCTGGACGGCAGCCTGTCGAACGATCCAGACGGCGATAGTCTGAGCTACACCTGGACACAGACGCTCGGACCCACCGTTACGCTGGAAAACGCCGACACGAGTACCGCTTCCTTTGCCGCACCCGCTGTTAGCTCGGATACCTTGCTGCGTTTTTCGCTGCGTGCGACAGACTCCGAAGGATTGTCCGATACGGCAACGGCGGCAGTAACCGTTCGCTCGGCATCGGTGAGCGCCGGCGGTAGTGGTGGTGGCGCCGTAAGTTTATGGCTGCTGACGCTGATAGCCCTGACGGCTGCCGGCAAGCTCGCTATTGGAAAGGATGCGTCTTGACGATGGTCTGCGTGCGATCCGGTCCGGTCGAGATAATGTCGACAGGCACACCGGCCAGTTCCTCGATGCGAGCAAGATAATCACGCGCCTTCTGCGGCAGGTCATCGAAATCCGTGATGCCGACTGTTGACGATTGCCAGCCCGGCCATTCCTCATAAATCGGCTTGCATTCCGCAAATCTGTCGACCACGACCGGCACACCCGCTATCGGTTCACCATCGATGGCATAGCCGGTGCATATCTGGATAGTCTCGAGCTCATCCAGAACATCCAGTTTCGTAACACACAAACCGGAAACACTGCTGTTCACAATCGATCGACGCAGTGCGACAGCGTCAAACCAGCCACAACGACGCGGCCGGCCCGTCGTCGCCCCGAATTCGGCGCCAACCCTCGCAAGGTGCGCGCCCTGATCATCGAAAAGCTCGGTGGGGAACGGGCCAGCGCCAACTCGTGTTGTGTAGGCCTTCACGATGCCGAGTATATAGTCGAGATTCCGCGGGCCGATTCCGGTACCGGTGCTCGCCGCGGCAGCGACCGTATTTGACGACGTCACATACGGATAGGTGCCATGATCAATGTCGAGCTGCGTTCCCTGAGCAC
>CAYTTZ010000068.1:0-14445 GCA_964440945.1 uncultured Woeseiaceae bacterium | reverse complement strand
TCGAGCAGCTGTGTCAGGTCGCGAATTGCCAACACATGCACCCAGCCGGTGCGTGGATTGCCTTTGTCTTTCGCATCCATCTCGAAAACATTGTGAAAAATCACCTGCTGCAGCTGTCCCACGTTGCGTAGGACTTCTATGGAAATGAGCCTCTGATTCCGGTTGTATTCGCTCGCCTCGTTCCGCCATGTGTTGTAACCAAGGCTGGTAATCGCAATGGCAAGACTGATCAACGCGACCGCGTTGCGTTGCAGTTGATCTCTGATTCGAACCTTGCCGGACATGTTTTTCTCCCACTAGTCCTGGAGAAGACCGCTATTCGGCTGCGATTATTTCGTCTCTGAACGCAGATCGGCGGCCGGACTCCGCGGCCACTTCGTCTGGGCACCAGACTTCTGCAGACGCACCATCCAGAGGGCAACGCCAAGGCCAATGATCATCACACCCGCGAGGAACAGGAAATAGTTCTGGTGACCCACGATGCCGGGAGATCCACCCGGGGTTGCCGCTATTTGCTTCTTCGAATCTCGTACACCACGTGAGGTTGGTCACCATTACTATCACGGTGATGGACCCCGGGCCGAAGGTCTGCGCCCAGCTTCTCCATCGCCCGTCTTGATCGCAGATTGGTCTCGCCTACCCAGAACACGACGGTTTCTACGCACTTGAAGGCATGGTCGAGCATCAGCTGCTTGATTTCGGCGTTGTAGCTGGCGCCCCAATAATCCCGTACAAGAAACGTCCAGCCTATTTCAATTTCTCTTCTCGCGGGATCGAGACCATGGTAACGGCTCGAACCGATCACGTTGCCACTAGTGCGATCAACAAAGGCCAGCGCAGCGCCGCTCTGGATGGCGTCATCAAAATACCGCCTGAACACGTCCGGCTTATATCGATTGGCTTCGGGGTGCTGCTTCCAGATCGCAGGGTCCGACGCGGCCGCCAACAAGGACGACCAGTCCGCCGGTGCTATCGGTCGCAACGTCACGCGCGCACCCTGAAGCGTCGGCTGATAGTCAAAATCCATCGTCAAATCAATGGGCACATCGATCGTCCTGACGAGCCTTGGGCATCAGCCGCACTTGCAGCGTCTCGCTACTACTCAGCATCCTCCGCCAGCTTTGCAGCATGATCGATCTCGTAAGGCGGCGGCTCGCCTCCTGGGCCTTTCAGGTAGTGGTCCATCCATCGCTTGAAGCGCAAGGAATAGTCATACGTTGCCGCCGTATTGCGATTGCCGTGCCCCTCGCCTGGATAGAAGACGAGCCGAACCGGTGTGTCGGTGCGCAGCTTGACGTGGCGATACATCTCCAGCGACTGGCTGGGATGCACCCGGGGATCCTTGTCACCGTGCATTATCAGCAGCGGCGTCTTTGTCTTGTCTGCGTGGTAGATGGGGCTGCGTTTCAGCATCCACATCCAGTCCTCCCACGGCCATGCGCGCGAATGCACGTTATACATCTCGTAGGGAATGTCGCCCGTGCCGAATTTCGACAGCTGGTTTGAGATACCGACAAATGCGACTGCAGCCGCATACTCTTCACTCAACGCGCTTGCACTCCACATCGAGGCGTAACCACCGTAGGAACCGCCCGAGATACCGACACGATCCGGATCCGCCAACCCTTGCTTGACCAGGTGAGCCTTTACGTCAACCAGGTCGTTGAATTCTTCCTCGGCGTAGTCGTTCTGGCCCATTTTAGAGAACTGCACGCCACGTCCGGTGCTGCCACGATAGTTCGGATAGACAACCGCATAACCCTCTGCGGCCAGCGTATGTGCCGGTTGACTGTAACTCGACATCCAGCCGTTCGATTGGTGTGCCTCGGGTCCACCGTGCACGAATACGATGAGCGGATTACCGCCGCGCTTCTTGTTGAACGGGTGAATCAGAACGGCCTCGAGCTCGACACCGTCACGCGCCGTGTACGTAATCGCCTCCTGTTTCCCAAGTTTGCGTTCATCCAACAGCGGGTTCGAGAACGTCAGCCGTTTCGGCTCCGCACCATCGCGCAGCAGGTAAACCTCGGTAGGATGTTGCGGCGAGTCCGCAACCGCTGCTGAAACCGTCAGGCCCGGACGTGTGTCTACCGTCCGCAGAATCGGTCCTGGCGCCGGCGCTTCGCCGCTGGCATTTGACTCAGTCGTCGAAGCAGTCGACCACTGCGTCCAGACGCCTCGCCCACCAAGCCAGCGAACGCGGGTATCGTCCTGCCATGCAAAGTCGCTGACATGGCCCGGGTACTCGGGCACCAGGTCCTGGCGCCCACCACCCGCTGTGGTCGTGATATACAGGCGACCTTGTTGCGGGTCATTGATGTCCACACTGCCGATGTAGGCCAGACGCTCTCCGTCAGGCGAGAACTCGAAACGCCCCAGCTTGCCGACCGAACCCGCCTTGCCCAGGACCTTGCCATTCTCGGCGTTGACAAAGAACACGTCCTTCGAAGTGTATGAGTCGTCAACCAGTGGCGTCGGCGCCAGGCTAACCGCGTAGCGGCTACCGTCCGGTGCCCAGGCGAGGTTAGAGGCAGAACCCGGCAGATCGTGCGCGAGTGCTTCATTGGTCTCCAGGTCGAGCATCCAGACCTTGGTCACCGGCACAGACTCTTCGTAGACGACCGCCTTGAATCCTTTCAGAGCGAGCTCTTCAGTCTTCGTCGGCGGCGCGTCACTCGCAAGAAAAGCGATGGTCTTGCCATCGGGTGATGGGTGCATGCCGCTTATTGAGTTCACGTGCGTGAACCGTTCGACGGCCTCGCCGCCGGACAGCGATATTTCATACAACGAGTTGAACGTCGCGTCAGGATCTCGCGCCGCCAGGAAGAAAATTGACTCGCCGTCGATCGACCAGGCGACAGCGCTGATTTCGAACTTGCCGGTGACATAAGGACGCGAGACACCGTCGAGGTCAACCACGTGTAGCTCGCGATGCGGCTTGCCGTCATCTTCTTTGTACAGCTCACGCGGAACCGAGAGCAGATACGCGATCTTGTCTCCCTCAGGGCTCATAAGGGCGCCGGCAACGCGCTTCAGGCCAACGATCTCTTCGAGACTCAACCCTGTGGATTGAGCGTTTGCGGTCTGACCCAGCGTCAGCATTGCGATAAGCAGCAGGCATATGCTGCGGAACGATCTACGGACAAGACGTTTCATGAGTGGAGTGCTCCCGGTTGCAGAATGCTCGGTTGTTCTTGTTGAAGGTGGTGCGGATTATAGTACGAAAGCTCGCCCAAATCGGACCATAACTGGCCACGGGAGCTCAGTATTTGCGTGGTAGGATTCCGCTACCGCAATATCTCTCAATTCCATTTTCCCTGTTTTCTCAGCGAGTTTCTGTATGAGCCACGAAGAACACCACCGAGCCCATCGCGTAGGCTGGCTGCGCGCCGCCGTCCTGGGTGCCAACGACGGCATTGTTTCCACTGCGAGCCTGGTTATCGGCGTCGCCGCGGCGGGCGCCACGCAGATGAACATATTGCTCGCTGGCGTTGCCGGCCTGGTTGCAGGTGCGATGTCCATGGCCGCAGGTGAGTACGTATCGGTCAGCTCCCAGGCCGATACCGAGAGTGCCGACCTGGAGCTGGAACGGCTGTCGCTGGAGCATGATTTCGAGTCCGAGAAGGTGGAACTGGCCGAAATATACGTAGGCCGAGGGCTTGAGCAGGATCTCGCCCTGCAGGTAGCCGATCAGCTGATGGCGCACGATGCGCTCGGCGCTCACGCACGTGACGAAATCGGTATTTCCCACGTTATGAATGCCCAACCCATCCAGGCGGCACTGTCGTCGGCGGCCACTTTTACGGTTGGTGCTGCGCTACCGTTGATGGTCGCCTGGGCGATTCCCGGTCCGCAGCTTATCGCTGCCGTCGCCGCTGCGTCGCTGCTGTTTCTAGCCGCACTGGGTAGTCTCGCAGCCCGTGCCGGCGGCGCGTCCATAGTTGCGGGCGCCATCAGGGTCACTTTCTGGGGTGCGCTTGCGATGGCCATCACGGCAGGCGTTGGTCGTCTGTTCGGCGTAGTCGCCTGAAACCGAGGAGAAGTACATGAAAAAGCAGTTCGCCGTATTTCTAATGACGCTGCTTCCAGCGTACTTGCTGGCCGCAGAAACACCCGGGACAATGCGGGTAGATTTTTTTCACGGCGGCAACCATGCCGAAGAGATGTTCAGCCTGGACCAGGTCGTCATCGAGCCCCTGCCGTGGACGGGCAACATGGCGCAGCCGATCGACCAGACTCTGCGTGGCAAATACCTTTTCGAAATTATTAGCGATGGGGAGACCGCCTGGTCGCGGAGTTTCAGCAGCATCTATGGCGAGTGGGAGACCACCTCCGAGGCAAAGACAATCAATCGCTCGCTTCACGAGTCAGTGCGTTTCCCCGCGCAGGCCGGTGTCTTTGAGCTGGTCCTGAAAAAACGCGATGACGACAACCAGTTCGAGGAGATCTGGCGCATCGAACTCGATCCGGGCGATATTCTCGTGCACCGCGAGACCGCACGATACGCTGACCGAGTCGTTGCGATTCATGAAGGCGGCGATCCCGCTACGACGGTTGACCTGCTCTTGCTGGGCGACGGCTACACTGCGGAAGAACACGACGCTTTTATCGCCAAAGCGAAAGAGATGGCGGACGTGTTGTTCGCGACCTCACCCTTCAAGGAACGCACAGACGACTTCAACATATGGGCACTCGCGCCCCCGGCAGCCGAATCCGGCATATCGCGGCCGTCAACCGGCATCTATCGTGACTCACCGATTGGCGCCACCTACGATGCGTTTCGCTCCGAGCGCTACGTCCTCACGTTCGACAACAAGGCTATGCGCCGTGTCGCCTCCTCGGCCCCGTATGATTTCATCGAAATCCTTACGAATTCCGAGACCTACGGCGGCGGCGGTATTTACGGACTGTTTAGTACGGCTGCCGCAAACAGCGAATGGACGCCCTACCTGTTCGTTCACGAATTCGGCCATCACTTTGCCGGCCTTGCCGACGAGTACTACACGAGCTCGGTCGCCTACGAGGTGCCCAGCAGCGTCACGGAGCCCTACGAACCGAACGTTACGGCATTGCTTGACCCGGACAACCTGAAATGGAAGCACCTTGTGAAGCAAGGCACGCCGTTGCCAACCTCGTGGCCGAAAGCGGAGTTCGAGAAGCACTCGATCGCCGTGCAACTACGTCGCGGCGAAATGCGCGCAGCAAATGTCGGTGAAGAAGAGATGAACGCGCTGTTTCGTTATACGAAGCAATACGCCGAGGAACTGTTTGAAAAGTCCGGCCAGGAAGGTGTAGTCGGGGCTTTCGAGGGTGGCAACTACGAGGCTGAAGGCTTTTACCGCTCAGAACAGAACTGCCTGATGTTCACGCGAACTGAAACCTTCTGTGCCGTGTGTGCCGAAGCCATTGAGAAAGTGATCGACGAATACACGCTGGCGGAGTGACTCGCCTCGCTGCGTGTTTCTCGACGTAACTACCAGAGGTCGAAAACGTTGACGGCAATAATTGCGGCGGCGATGGCACCGTAGATAATTACCTGCCAGATAATCTCGCGTCGTTTGTAAGCCGGCAGGCCCTCTTTGGACGGTGCAGCGGCCAGACGGGTGTCGATAGATTCCGGGAATTCCTCCACGCTCGCGTAGATTTCGCCGTCGTCGCCCTGAATAACCGCATCCAGCTCGCTGGCGATCTGTAGCATCTTCTTCTGCATCGCAACGTTCGGACTAGCGGTATAGAGGTTACCCCCGGACCAGTCGAGCCAGGATTCTTCGCTCTCTTGCGAGCCCCCAAGTACTCCAAAGTAAGGGCCATTGGCTGCATCCTGCGAAATTTCCGCGTCTTTTTGTAGCAGCTCCAGCCACTCTTCCGCGGAAATTTCCGAGCCCTCGTTTTCAGCCCAGAACTCTGCCCGAGTGATGTAAACCTGGTAGCTCATAGGCGTTGCTTTGCGGGCGCGGCCCGTGAGTAATAGATGGTCATTTCTTCTTCATACTGCCGGGCACCGGCGCACCGTACTCTTCCTTGAACGCCGCAAAAACCTGGTCGACGGCATCCGCATCGATGATTGTATCCAGGTTCTCCAGCAGCACCGTCAAAAAGTAATTGTTGCCGTAGTGGTATTTGTCGTTCAAAGCCCGCAGATTTGCATAGGCTTTATCCGACAGGGCAACGTTGAATCGCTTGGGTAGCGGGAATCGTTTCGCAGCCATGGATGCCTCCTCTTCTGGCTGTTTATTTCGAGCGTCAGGTCCTGAGCTTGTAACCGGTCTTGAATATCCAGCGAACGACAAGCAGGCAGACAATCAGGAATGCCGCCGCCATGCCCAGGCTCAGTGCGACGCTAACGTCGGCGTTCTCGTAGAAACTCCAGCGGAAGCCACTGATCAGGTAAACGACAGGGTTGAACAAGCTGATCGTCTGCCAGACCGGCGGCAGCATACTGATCGAGTAGAACGTTCCGCCCAGGAACGTGAGTGGCATGATCACCAGGATCGGCACGATCGTCAGCTTCTCCCAGCCATCCGCCCAGATACCGAGGATAAATCCGAAGAGGCAGAATGACACGCAGGTAAGCAGCAGGAAGCCGACCATGATGAACGGGTGCGCGATCTCGAGGTCAACAAAGAAGCTCGCGGTGCCCAGGATGATTGAGCCGATGATGACCGACTTGGTTGCCGCAGCGCCAACGTAACCGAGCACTACCTCGCCATACGATACTGGTGCCGACAGGACCTCGAATATCGTGCCGGTAAACTTCGGGAAGTAGATAGCGAAAGACGAGTTCGAAATACTCTCGGTCATTACCGACAGCATGATCAGACCAGGCACGATAAAAGAACCGTAGCTGACGCCGTCGATCTCCGTAATTCGCGAACCGATCGCAGAGCCAAAGATCACGAAATACAGCGAGGTCGAAAGCACGGGTGCGACGATACTCTGCACGACGGTGCGGAACATACGTGCCATCTCATAACGGTAAATTGCTTTTACGGCGTAGAAATTCATTTTTGCCTGCGCACCAGGTCCACAAAGATATCCTCAAGTGAGCTCTGCGAGGTTTGCAGGTCATTGAAGCGGATACCGACATCGCGCAGCTCCTGTATCAGGTCCGTGATGCCCGTGTGCTCGCCCTTGGTATCGTAGTTATAGGTCAGCGTCTGCTGGTCGTCGTCGAGTTCCAGGTTGTACTTTTCGAGCGACGCGGGGAGAGCCGCGAGCGAATCGTACAGATTCAACGTCAGCTGCTTCTTGCCCATCTCGCGCATCAACTTGTCTTTTTCTTCCACGAGAATAATCTCGCCGTTATTGATAACGCCGACGCGGTCCGCGAGCTGCTCGGCCTCTTCGATATAGTGGGTCGTCAGGATGACCGTCACGCCCTCAGAGCGCAGCGCATCCACCACGTTCCACATGTCCTGGCGCAGCTCCACATCGACGCCCGCCGTCGGCTCGTCAAGAAACAGGATTTCCGGTTCATGGGCCAACGCCTTGGCAATGAGACAGCGGCGCTTCATGCCGCCTGACAGCGCCATGCCAATGGTGTCTTTCTTGTCCCAGAGCGACAACGACTTCAGCACTTTCTCGACATGCTTCGGGTTGGCGGGCTTACCAAAAAGGCCACGACTGAAGTTACAGGTATTCGCGACGGTCTCGAAGCTTTCCGCCGGCAACTCCTGGGGTACGAGGCCGATTTTCGCTCGTGCCAGGCGGAAGTCGCTGACGATGTCGTGGCCGTCAACCAGGACCGTGCCACCAGTCTTGTTGACGATGCCGCAGACGATATTGATCAACGTGGTCTTGCCTGCGCCATTCGGTCCGAGCAATGCGAAGATTTCGCCACGGTTGATGGAGAGACTGACGTTATTGAGCGCCTTGAAGCCGCCGGCATAGGTCTTGGTCAGGTCTCTTATATCGATCACAGCGGGCATGCCGCAATGATACGACGAAATCGTCGCCGAGTTGCGTTCCTTTAGCGTGCGGGCATCGGGCCCGGCTGGACCCCGCTACGCAGCAGGCCCGGCAGCAACAAAGCGCTAAGCAAGAGAAACAGGCATTGCAGCTGTGTGACTGTCAGGTTACCGAGCACGATGTCACCGTCCGCCCTTAAGTACTCGATGAAGAAACGTACTACGGCGTAGGAGCACACGGTCAATACCGGCAGTAAACCGGAAGGTAGTCGTCGCCATGGCACGCGCCAGAGGACGAACAACAGCACTAGCAGCAACACGCCTTCATAGAGCTGCACAGGATATACAGGAAGAGATGCCGGCGCGGTCGGCTCAATGAGCCCCAATGCCACGTGCTGCTCATAGGGCAGGCTGCCCGGCGGATACTGCACGCCATTGCTCAGGCCGCTCAGGAACGGCAGAGTCTGGACCTGTGACGCGAAGCGGGTCGAGTATTCATTGGAAACGATATCGCCCCAGCAGCAGCCGGCGAGAAAACAGCCTGCGCGGTGAATCATCAATCCGGCTATGGTCGGCAATGCGAAAACATCGGGCAGGCTACGGAACGACAGCTTGACGATACGGCTGTAGATCAAGAGGGCAAGAGTACCGGTCGCCAGCATACCGAACAGGCGTATGCGCACGTCCGACTGCATTGTCTCCCCGGCGATCATTTGGTCCATCGGCATGAGCTGCGATAGAAGTGCGCCCCCGGCAATGCCGACAATTATGGAAATCGGCAGCAGCAGATCAATGTGTGAACCGTCGATGTTGACGGAACGCGCGTTGCGTCGTGTAAGCCACCAGGCAACCAGGATAGCTGATAGAAAAATCAGACCGAAAGGCGTTATCCAGGCATTGGAGTCGAAATGGGAGTACATCAGGAAGCCCTCATTATTCGGCGATAACCTGACCTGCCAGTTTCCCGACGAACTCGAAATGCGTCGGGTCGATACGAACCATGGTTATCAGATCGTCTTCGTAAAGCTCGGGGTTCCTGGTATTTTTCTTCACAACTCGCTCATAGGCCCGCCGGGTTTCCTCGACGTCTTCGAAAAGTGTGTCCGTGATCCAGTGAAGCTGGAGCGTGTTGGCATCGGGTCGATCAATGCGAAATGCAAACCAGGATTCCGCCACGAAGGCCTCATCATCAAACAGGCCTTTCGGCTCCCAGGTCATGAACCACTCACCGCCGAGCTTGGTTCGCCATGCCTTGTAAAGCGTTACTTCGGTGGCGGTGACGCCCTCAGGACCGACCGTCTCATTCTCGATCAATTCGGTGAGCGCCGCATACGTCGAAAGATCGTAGTCCATGGCTTCGGAATCAGCGCCATTCTCAAGGACGACGCCAGTCAGCAGCCACGTACGCTTGTCATAGGGCTCGAATGTATAGAAAGCCGCGTCGCCGTCACCGTCAAGCCAGACCCAGACCCCGGTAATGTCCGGGTCAATTCGGCTCCGCTCCGGGTCGCCGATGGGCACCGGCATACAGGCGAGCAGGCGAGCAGGCGAGCAGGCCAATGATGGCGGGAATGATGGCCAGCATCAGAATGGCGCCGCTGATAGTTCGCGTTCTCGGCTTCATGATTCCATCTCCTGATACCCTAAGGACGGTTCTTGCATGACCCTCAGACTAGGCGCACGACTGTCAACGAGCCTGAGGAAAGGATGATGATTCCCTGATGATGGCGTAATACTTCCTGTCCACCACCGGTCTCTATCAGCTGTGACGAAACTTTCCATTGCTCTTTGGGCCTTGCTGGTCATCGCAACGATCGTTGCGTTGTTTTTCGTGGTGAATCGACCGCGTAAAGTTATTATCGATGCGCCCGTTGCGGCGGACTTCCCGGAGAGTGGCTTCTCCCACGCGGCCTTCGAGCGCCTTCTGCAGGAATACGTCACGCCGCAGGGCGAAGTCGACTACGGTCGCTGGCAGAAATCCGAGAGCCACCGCTCCGAACTGGGGTCGTACCTGGCGGCCGTCAGCCGTTTCAGCCCCGACAGCACACCGGAACGGTTTCCTGCTCGCAACGACGCCCTCGCCTACTGGATTTACGGCTACAACGCCTACGTCATCAATAGCGTGCTGGACCACTGGCCGTTGCAGAGCGTCACGGACGTCAAGGGGCCGATTGAGGCCGTCAAAGGCCTGGGCTTTTTCTACCAACTACGTTTCTCGTTTGGCGGTGAATTCTCAAGCCTGTTTTCCGTCGAGAACGATAATATTCGCGCACGATTTCGCGACGCACGTATTCACTTCATACTGAACTGCGCCAGCGCGAGCTGTCCGGTCATTCGCGCCGATTTGCCTACAGGCGATGAACTCGAAGAGCTCATGACACTGGCGGCCCGGGAATTTGTCAACGATCCTCAGAACGTGTCGGTCGACCATGGCAGTCGAACGGTATTCCTTTCCTCAATCTTCAAGTGGTTCAGGAAAGACTTTATCAACGACCTTCGCGCCAGCGGTCGCCCATCCGGGCACGGGCTTATCGATTACGTTGCGACGCAGGCGACAGGCACGTTGCGAGACGATCTGGATCGTGCGGACGGCTACAAAGTAGCGTTTCGTGATTACGACTGGGACCTGAACGGGCGGACTGAATAGCCGCCTAGCCGCAGTCTGCTGGCCTACTGCGTGATGAGCTGATCGAGAGAGGCACCGACACGAGACATAACCTCGCCGATTTGGCGGAGGATGACAAATAAAGGAACAGCAATGAAAGCAATCTGGAATGACACGATAATAGCCGAGTCCGACGACACGGTCGTCGTCGAGGGCAATCACTACTTTCCGCCAGGCGCCGTGAACAAAGCGCTGCTGAAAGACAGCAGCAAGACCACAGCTTGCCCCTGGAAAGGGACGGCCAACTACTACACGCTGAGTGTTGAGGGCACCGAGAACACCGACGCCGCCTGGTGCTACGCCGAACCGAAAGACGCGGCCAAGCAAATCGCCGGGCGTGTCGCCTTTTGGCGCGGCGTACAGGTCGTAGACTAGGCGGAATCCTGTAAACTGGCGGTTTCCGGCGCGTACAATGCGCTGACGGAACGACTGGAGATCGTCATGAAAGGACCAAGAAGCCTTCTGGTAGCGCTGAGCGTTGTCGCCCTGGTGACCGCGTGCAGCAAACAGGCACCGCAAATGGAACCTGCTGAGGCCCCGCCCACGGCGGTGCCGACCTACAGCGCCGCACAGTTCTTCCAGACAACAAGCTACGGCCTGGTAGGCCCCGGCGGCAAAGCGTTTTCGCACGACGGCGAATCCATACTCATGCACTCGGACAAGAGCGGTGTTTTCAATGCCTATGCTCTGCCGGTGTCCGGTGGCGATCCTGTCCAGCTCACCGACTCGACCGACAATGCTATCTTCGGCGTCAGCTGGTTTCCCGAAGACAAGCGAGTTCTTTACACCTACGACAGCGGCGGCAACGAACTCAACCACATTGTCGTACGCGAAGTCGATGGCAGCTATCGTGACCTGACTCCGGGCGATGACCTGAAAGCAGCTTTCCTTGGCTGGGGCGACGATGGCCAGTCGTTCTACCTGGTGACAACGGAGAGAAATCAGCGCAGTTTCGATGTTTACCGATACTCGACCGCCGACTACGAGCGTGAACTGGTCTTCGAAAACCCCGGCCTTAGTGTCAGCGCGATAAGCGGCGACGGACGCTGGCTGGCGCTCGACAAACCGCGCACAAGCGCCGACTCCGATGTTTACATCGTTGATCTCGCATCGGACGACAAAGCGCTTGTCCTGATTACCGAACACGACGGCAACATAGCTTACGGGTCGATGGGTTTTACCCCTGACAACGGCCGCCTGGTGTATTCGACAAACGAGTTCGGAGAGTTCAACCAGGCCTGGCAGTACGACCTCGAGACCGAAGAAAAGTCGCTACTGGCAGAGGCCGACTGGGACGTCTGGTACGTAAGCTTTTCATCCGGCGGTCGCTATCGCGTCACCGGCGTCAACGCTGACGCCAGCACCGAAGTCACACTGACTGACCTATCAAGCGGGGAAGATTTCGAGCTGCCGGGCCTGCCTGTTGGCGACCTGGGCAATATTCGTTTCACGGCCGACGATTCGATGGTAGCGCTGATCGTCAATGCCGATAACTCACCTTCCAACATTCACGTTGTCGACCTCGAGGCGGGGACCAGCAAACAACTTACTGAAGCGCTCAATCCTGCAATCGATCCATCGCACCTCGTCAGCAACAGCGTGGTTCGCTACGAGAGCTTCGATGGTCTCGAGATTCCCGGAATCCTGTACAAGCCGCACAACGCTTCACCCGAGAACCCGGCACCAGCACTCGTGTGGGTGCACGGTGGGCCCGGCGGGCAGAGCCGCACGGGTTACAGCGCGACGATTCAGCACCTGGTCAATCATGGCTACGCGGTCCTGGCCGCCAACAACCGTGGCTCGTCGGGATATGGGAAGACCTTTTTTCACATGGATGACCGGCGCCACGGCGAAGAGGACCTTCAGGACATCGTTTACGGACGTCGTTACCTCGAAACACTCGACTGGGTGGACGGCAGCAACGTTGGCGTCCTCGGCGGATCTTATGGGGGGTACATGGTTGCCGCGGCGCTGGCTTTCGAGCCCGAGGCTTTTAACATTGGTATCAATATTTTCGGCGTAACCAACTGGGTGCGCACGCTGGAAAGCATCCCGCCCTGGTGGGAAGACTTCAAAGAGTCGCTGTACGACGAAATGGGCGACCCGGCCACTGATGCCGAGCGTCACCGCCGCATCTCGCCGCTGTTTCATGCCGAGAATATCGTTAAGCCGCTGCTCGTCGTGCAAGGCGCAAACGACCCTCGCGTACTGCAGGTGGAAAGCGATGAGCTGGTAGCGGCGGTCCAGGCCAACGAGGTGCCGGTGGAATACGTCGTATTCCCGGATGAAGGCCACGGTTTCCGCAAGCGTGACAACCGTATCGCGGCGTCGGAGGCCTACGTGAAGTTCCTGGATACGTATTTGCGCGGCGGGGACTGACACCACGGGACGACACCAGCGTGCGGTTAACTATCGCAAACTGTGACTTTTGACGTGGCCGCTGTTGGGCGGAAGCGCCAGAATCATCGATTGACCGACTAAAGGCGAAGTCAATCATGCGAACAGCGGCCGCCCTGCTCATAGTCTTACTGACTGCGCTCCTTGCACCCGCGGCGTCAGCAGACGCCAATCGTGACTCCTTGATAGTGGCGTGGGAAGCGCATGTCGCGTCACTTCCGGGGACCGCGCGCCTGGAAGCCGTCGGCGACAGCGTTTACGAGTTCGAGGACACAGACCTTCCTTACAAAGGCAAGCTCACGATTGTCGGCGCACTGGTGCGACCGGCTGAATCCGCAGGCCCCGAAACCGGCTACTCGCATTTGGGAATGGTCGACTTCACATTAGCCGACATGCCGACAGAGCGCCTGTCATCGCAGGTCTATTACTACTGGCTTACGGATCGACAAACCCTGCACTACTCGGAAGTCGAACAGCGCTGGGTCGACACGGCAACCTTTCAGGACTCCATAAGGACCATGTACGACAGCGACATCCCCTTCAGCGTCCTGTCCTTCGTGCTGAGCTACGGGTTTTGGATCTTCCTCATTGCCTTACTCGTCTTCACATTTGTTGTAGTCGGAAGACAGACCAGGAAAGCAACCTCGTTGATGGACGACTCCGCCGCTATCAATGACAAAGCACGAGAGAATATCGACCGCGCCGAGGAGTTGCAGGACGAGTTGCTGGCAATCGCGCGTGAAACCCGCGACCTGCAGTCAGAAAGCAATGCCCTGCTGAAGCAGATGCTGGGCGCCATCAAGAAATAGGCTGGCGCCTCATTGCCGAGACAATAATCAGCAGCACTGGCATCACCACCAGTGTTGCCAGTGACGCAGTCACTCCCGGATTGCCGAACGTGAATGTCGACATCGGGAACCACTCGGCGCCCTTGAAGAACAGGCCGAAGTGAATCAGCAATGCTGCGGCCGAACCAAGCCAGACCAACGCGACCGGAACACGATTGAAAAGCACACCGAGTAACAGCGGCGGGGCCGCGGCCGCGGTCAGTCCGTAGACGCCGGTCTGTCCGAAAATACCCAGCAGCTTCGGCGGCTGCAGATTTATAAAAAACGCGACCACCGCAATCAATACCAGTACGACATGGCTGACCTTTAAAGCAAGTGCCATTTGCTGCTCTTCGTTATGATCTTGCCGTCGCTCAACCAGGTTCAACACGAGATCATTCGCAGTAATCGTGGACATGGACACGAGCAAACCGTCCAGCGTCGACATCGCGGCCGCGAGCAGGACGACGCTAACGACCGTGAAGATCCACGGCGGGAACATGGCCTTCAGGTACTCGGTCATTACGAGGTCCTGGCGAAACTGCCCGCTCGCCGCGTCGACGAGCGCTTCGGGCGGTACAGCGAGGTGCGTGAAGAAACCTACCAGTCCGAGCATCTGAAACAGAGTAAATACGATCGCGAAGACGAT
>CAYTTZ010000067.1:0-14569 GCA_964440945.1 uncultured Woeseiaceae bacterium | reverse complement strand
CGCCGAGAGTCTCGGTTACCGACAACAGCATTTACAGAATCTTACAGGGCTTCCGCGGTAGCGCCGGGGACTGGGACTGGGAGACAGCGCTGGTTGTCTCCGAGGCCAGGCGCGAGAACGTCACGCACAACCGTATCTCTAATACTATTCTGCAGGAGCTTTTGGTCTCGTCGTCGCCGGATACGTACAACATTTTCGCCGGGGAACAAGGGGACCTTGAAGGCTTGCAGCCGGCGCTGATCGATGTCTCCCGCGTAGACAAGAGCGATCTGAAGATGATCGACTTGAAGTTGACGAATGCCGAGCTGTTCCAGATGCCGGCAGGCCCCGTGGGTTTCCTGGCCGGCATGGAGTTCCGCGTAGAGTCTTTCGAAGATAATCGCGACTCGCGCCTTGATGGCACCACCGCGTATACCTCTTACGAGGGAGCGACGGCCCCGATCGTCTCGGACGTGGCGAATTCCAGCCCTACCGCTGACAACAGTGGCAGCCGCAACGTAACTTCCCTCTTCACCGAGTTCGCCATACCGGTCCTGGAGACTCTGGACGTACAGCTGGCTCTCCGTTACGAGGATTTCTCGGATGTCGGCGATACCACGGTCGGCAAGTTCGCGTTTGGCTGGCGGCCTATGGAGCCGCTACTGCTTCGCGGTTCCTGGTCCGAGGCCTTCCGTGCCCCGAACCTGATCACGATCAACGAGGCACTGGTGGTGCGCCAAAACACCCGCATCGATTCTGTTTGCGATTACGTCGAATTGGAAACGGGCGCGAATCTGGATACTGATTGCACGCCCAGCGTGCAGCGTCGGGCCAGCGGCAGCTCGACCCTGAGTCCAGAGGAATCCACCAATACCTCGATCGGCCTGGTGTGGGACGCGACGGAGGATCTGACCTTTACGTTTGATTACTGGACCATCGAGAAAGAGGACAGCATCGGCCTGTTCGGTGAGAACAACCACTCTGTCTACGACCTGCTGTTACGCCTGCGGGCGGGTACCAGCGACTGTACCCAGACGTTCAACCCGGCCCTGGGCCGAGACGACATCGATGCTGATGACATTCCATTCTATCTTGCAGCCGGCGTCTGCCCGGGCGGCGACATTGATTTCGTGGAGGACACCTACACGAACCTCGATACCCGCACGATCGAGGGCTACGATATCGGCGTCTACTATGACACTGAAACCAGTTTCGGCGATTTCAACTTTAAGGTTGTTGGTACGTTCTACGACAAATATACGCAGCTTGGCAGCTCGGGTGTCGCCAAGGAAACGCAGGATGCTCTGAATAGTGGCGAGCTCCCGGACACGATCGCGTTACGTGGCTATGGCGATTTGCTGCAGCGCGAAGGCAACATGGAAGAGAAGCTCAATGCCAGCGTGCGCTGGTCGAAGGGAGACTGGGGTGCGTACGTCTCCGCGCTCAGGCTCGGTAAATTCTACGATGCCGACACGGCGATCAGCGTGGATGGTCAGACGGTCAACTGGTGGCTGCCGGCCATGACGACCTATAACGCCAACGTTGATTACGGTTTCGAAGCGTTCGGTTCAAAAACGCGCATCCGACTCGGTGTTAACAACCTGACCGACGAGCGCGCACCGCTGTGCGATTGCCGCTTCGGTTACTGGTCGGATGCCCACCGCGACACCGGGCGGTACATGTACCTCGACGTGAGGATGCGGTTCTAACCGTGTCGCTTTTGTTAAGACGAAAAGGGGGCTTTGCCCCCTTTTTGTTGCTGGCTCTGCTGGGCCTTCCGGCAGTTGTCAGCGCTGACGACACGCTCAGTGAGGGACCACCCGCCAGGGTCCTGTTCGTCGGCAACAGCTTTACCTACTACAACAACAGCCTCCATAAACACTATCGGCAGCTGGTCTGGGCATCGGGCATTCATACGCCGGAGACCGCGCGCTCACGCATAAAGACGATATCCGGCGGGCGTCTTCCCGAGCATGCCGGCGGCTTCGAGAACGTCCTTTCTGCCGAGGATTGGGACGTCGTCGTCATGCAGGGGCACAGCCTCGGGCCCATCAGCGAAGACACGGCCGAGCCGTTTCGAGAGGCGGCGCGCAAGTTTGCAGGCTTCGCACGTGAGCAGGGTACGCGCCCGGCGTTTTTCATGACCTGGGCGTACACAGGCAATCCCGAAATGACGGCGCTGCTCGACAAGGCCTATACCGATATCGGCCGCGAGCTGGATGCCGAGGTCGTGCCCGTAGGACTGGCGTTCGCCAAGGTAACAAGCGAACGACCGGAAATCTCGCTTCGTACCGAGGACGCGCGGCATCCGTCGCGGGCGGGCACTTACCTCGCCGCGTGTACCTTTTTCGCCGCGCTCTACCAGCAAACGCCCGAAGGGCTCGACTACGATGCAGGCCTTGGCGAAGAGACCGCCATGTACCTTCAAAAGGTGGCGTGGCAGACGGTACAGGGCTACAAGTATCGCGAAGCGGAGTGGATGTTTTCGAACTGGGCGGGACCCCCGGTGCCGGTAAGGACCTATGTTCCGATGCAGCACGATGCATCAACGCCTGTTGTCATCGTCATGCACGGTGCCAGCCGTGACGCGCCGCGCTATTACAAAGACTGGAGCGCCCTTGCCGAGACCCAGGGCTTCATCGTGGCCGTGCCGTACCTGTCGCAGGACCACTTTCCAGGATCCGCCGCCTACAACCTTGGCAACGTCTTTGATCCGGAGACGGGTAAGCAACGCGCGACAGACGAATGGACTTTTTCGCTGATCGAGCCGCTGTTCGACGAAATTGTGAGCCGAGTCGGTGGCGAACAAAACAACTACGTCTTGTACGGGCACTCGGCCGGCTCGCAGTTCGTGCACCGTTTTATGTTCTACGTACCGGAGGCAAGAGCCAGCAAGCTTATCGCTGCGAACGCCGGTTGGTACATGATGCCGGACTTCAGCATTGACTATCCGTATGGGCTGAGAGATTCAGGCATCGAACGAGGCGAAATGCCGGCTATCTTCTCCAGGCCGCTCATACTGCTGCAGGGAAGAGCAGATACTGATGTGAACGCCGACAAACTGCGCAAGTCGCGGGAGGCAGAACGCCAGGGTCCGAATCGCCTCGCTAGAGGGCTTGCGATGCATCGTGTGGGCAAGGCGCGCGCCGAAGAACTCGGTGCTCAGTTCAATTGGCAACTGCTGGTCGTCAAAGGCGCCGATCACAATAACGCCAAGATGGCACCTGCGGCGGCAACCCTCATTCAATAAGCGGCGGCCTGATCGGGCGCTGTAACTCTGCTTCTCCCAAGCCCATTCGCCAGCCGCTATCAATCAAAAAAGCTAATGTAGTATCCGCTAATTTATAGACATCTAAATTAGCATGTTCTATATTGTGTGGATGCCGGGGTCATAAAGGGTGGATACGATGATAGCCATCAAAGAAGAGCCGACCAAACAAGCGTTTAGCGCACCACCTGCCAGCCAGATGCAAGAACATGCGGCCGACGCGGCCGATCTGATGAAAGCGCTCGGTAACGAGAGCCGGCTGATGATTCTGTGCCTGCTGACCGAGGGTGAACGCTCTGTCAGCGATCTCAACGAGACCATTCCGCTCAGTCAATCGGCGTTGTCGCAGCAGCTGGCGCGTCTAAGACAGCAGGGTCTCGTAAAGACGCGACGCGAATCCCAGACGATTTATTACGCACTGGCGGACGGACCAGCGGATCGCGTGATACATCTCCTGCACGACATCTACTGCGGAACGGCCGACTGCTCGGCCTGAGGACCATGGAACAGAGGATCATGAATACAAACTCGAACTTCGGATTTGGAAAAACGGTTGAGCTGTCTTTCGATGCTGCACTCGAAACGGTGACGGCAGAACTTGAGAAAGAAGGCTTTGGAGTGCTGTCGGAAATCGACGTTGCGGCGAAAATGAAGGCGAAGCTCGGTAAAGACATGCCGCCGTACCGGATTTTGGGCGCCTGCAATCCCGCGCTCGCTTACCAGGCGATCCAGGCAGTCGAAGATATTGGCTTGCTGTTGCCCTGCAACGTTCTCGTTCGCGAAGACAATGCAGGCGTGGTGCATGTCGACTTCATGGACCCGCAAAGCGTGTTGTCTCTCGTCGATGATCCGGACGTCGCGCCGCTGGCAAGTGAGGTTAAGGCCAGGCTTGAGCGAGTGCTCGCCCAGCTATAAAAAATCAACGACAAGATCCACGAAGATCTGTATCCCGTTGGGCATCACTGTCGCCATTCGGTGATTGCCTCAATGGATGAGCTGGATGCGGCAGCCGGCGGGGCGACTCCCGTCAGGCGTAGGTGTCGACGAATGTGCCGGAGAGCCCCAGAGACTGGTTGACCGCATTGAGGGCCTGCTGGGTTGCGACGAACAGACCTTTTACAAGCCCACCCTCATCGTCCTTACCCGCAAGGAAATCACGCACGAGATTACCGCGCCGCTGCAGATTTGATGTGAACTCACGGCGTTCCACGGTTGTAAAGTCGCCTCGCAGGCGGGCGTTGTTCGACGCGTCGAGGCGAAGGCCCAAAATATTTTTCTCGTCGGTGTCGCCAAAGGCGGAGCGCAGCGCGGTTTCGAGTGCCCCTCGAAAAATCGCCGTGTTGTTACCTTTACCGACAAACGTTGAATCCGAGAAGAGGCGATTGATCTGCTCGAATACAGCATTCGTTGCGTCAGCGATCTCGTAGCTCTTGCGGCGCGAGATACCGCGAGACACAGCTTCGGGGTCGACGCGACCTTCGGGAATGTTGAGGGCCCCGAAAAGGCCCGTACCGTTGCTGTCGAGGTTCAGGACGGAGGTGGCCTCGTTGGCTTCGATTAGCACCTGCTGAGCCGCGCTGTCGAAGGTCGCGACAACCCCGGCGCCAGAGCTGTTGATCTTGTCGAGTACCGTCGCCAGGCTGTCAGTGGCGGTGTCGATCGCAACATTGCGGCCGTTGATAATGATGTCGCCTGATGCGACCGACGAGAATACTGAGACGTCCTGCAGCGCCTGGATGTCTTCCGGGTCGATGCCATCGACAAGGTTGAGGTTGTCTAGTTTCGTCGACGCGAGAAAATTCGAATCGTCATTCTGCAAATCGATAGTCGCCGCCGAGCCCAACGTGTTCTGAACGAATTCGATGCGTTCAGTCAGTGCGTTGAAGACGGCCGTAACACCCGCACCGGACAGGTTAATTCGATTGACGACGTCGTTGAGCGTGTCCGTTGTGAGTACACTGATGTTCTCGCCATTAACGTCGAAGCCGCCGTTAACAATACTCGGCGAACCGAACTGCAGGTTCGGGTTCTGGTTACGTATGCCGCCCAACGGCAGGTCAGGATTCACGACCGAGCCGATGCTGTCGGACACGCTAAGCACCGTGGTCGTATCCCTGTTAATCGTGCTGCCGGCACCGATTGTGAAGTAAAGGCCGTTGCCGATGTCGTACGGTTGGGTCAGAGGATCGCCGCGTCGGACCCGAACGTTGGTTCGGTTGCCAAACGGGTCCTCGACGCGAATCTGGATGCGTGACGAGCCTCGCGTGCCGTTACGGCGCGACTCGAAGGTATACGCGGCGTCCGGCGGCAAAGGGCCGTCCGTGGCAGGATCATATTGGTATTCGCCGCCGATAGTTATTTCTGCTGTTGAAGCACCCAGCCATTCCGGCCCAAACGGCGTGAACGACGTCGGCGACGCATTGATCTCGCCTGAGGAGTTCAGTGTTGCTGCCGTATTCGTCATATCGAGACCCAGCGGCGACGTCGATCGTGCGTCCGGCAGGTCCAGCTTAAAGCGTGTATTGATGTTGGAGAGCTCGGCGAGCCGTTCGACGGCCCTGAAAAGGTTCAGGAGCTCGGTGCGCGCGCGCAGGAAGTCGCTGTGCGCCTCCGGGCTAATGGAGGCGAACTGCGTTGGCCCCGAATTTGAACCGGTCCGGCCGACACTGGTTGAGCGCACTATATTTTGTATTGTCCCTATTACCGACATCACCATCCCTGTTTGATGAAGGCGCTATGTCCGGTTGTTATCGGCTCGGCTGGCGAACTCTTTAGGCTTTTGTAGATCAGCCGTAGTGATGCCGCGGCTGTTGTGAACCGGATTGCAAAATGTGATGCAGCTCACTAATTGGGCATTATGTCCGGTCTTTCCTGCTCCATCTTGATGCAAGTCCTTGAATCATCTCGGACTAAATGCGCTTATTAACATCCGGAAATAAGCAAAATTACCGACGGCGGAATGAATCTGCCAGTGAGCCCTGATACAGACAATGAAGTCCTGTGAATCGCGATCCCATTCAATAATTGTGCGCCGCCCTTTCGGTCGGTGCGTCGCGTTGCTATGCGTTCTGTTCGCGTGGTCCTCGGCCAGCGCTGAGACCGTCCGTGACAATTTCGAAGATCGTGAGTGGGACAATAATGACGGCACCGTCAACTGGAGCGGTGACTGGATCGAAGTCGACGGCGATGAACCGCCGCCAAGCCCTCGTGATGGCAACGTACGAATCAGGGGCGGCGGCGAGCTGGAGCTGGACGACAGGCCCGATACCGGTGGTGAGCCGAGTGTCGCACGGCAGGCGAACCTGGCGGGAGCTACGGTAGCGACACTGCGGTTTGATTATGAGACGCGCAACAATCTTGAGACGAGCGACTCTGTCGTCGTCGAGATTTCTCCCGACGGCGGCACCAGCTGGACGACGCTTGAGGACTTTACCGGGATTGTCGACGAGGATAGTGGTTCTCGGGCCTACAACATCGCGGCCTACGCAACGGCAACGACCCAGGTCAGGATTCGCGTTAATAATGGTTACGGTGGCGGCGGTGAGCGTTTTCGGCTTGAATACATTGAGATCGACTACCAGGTTGCGCTGACCGGAACGAACCTATCGATTACTCAAACGGACACACCCGATCCGGTCAACGTGGCAAGCAACATGAGCTATACGCTGAGCGTAGCCAATGCCGGTCCGGACGATGCGACTGGTGTGACTGTCGTTGACACGCTTCCGGCCGGTGTCACGTTTCAATCAGCCTCCGCGACCCAAGGCAATTGTTCGCAAGCGGCGGGTATTGTCACCTGCCTGCTGGGCGATATTGCAGGCGGCGCTGCCGCAACCATCAATATCGTGCTCACGTCGCCCGTTGTGACGGGCACGATCACCAACTCGGCGACAGTTAGTAGCTTCGAGGTGGATCCGTTGCCCGCCGACAACACCAGCACAGAGAACACGGTCGTTCAGAACCTGAATGTGAACCAGCTGTGCTACCTCGTGGCTGATTCCGGTGGCGGCAACGGTGGCAACGATCTGTTAACGCGTATCGACACGGCCGACTTCGATTCGGCAACCAACGAAACCAACATTGGCAGCGGCACCGGCACGAGCGCGATTGAGGCGATCGCATTCAACTCAGCGACAGGCGAAGTCTATGCTGCTGATGCCGGTCGGCTGGGCGTACTGAGTCTCACAACCGGCGTCTTTCAGGGCCGGCCGCAGACCTTCGGCACGGGCAGCGGTACGTTTAATGGCAGCACCGTCACGAACATAAATTTCACGGATATTGATGGTCTGACTTATGACGCCACGACCGGCGCGATGTATGGCGTTCACGCACGCGGTGGCACCGATGTTCTGATACAGATCGACATGACCACCGGCGCGCATGTGCCAAACGCCTTCGGTGCCAGCCTGGACTACGTACCCATTCCGCCGATAGGTGGCAATACGATTACCGACGATATCGCCATCGACCCGATCACTGGCACCATGTATGCGGCTGTCAACGGCGGCGGCGTGACCGACAGGCTTATCAGGATCAACAAGCTGACTGGCGCGACAACCGACATTTCGGCGATTACGGTACCGGATATAGAAGGCCTCGGGACCGATCGCACCGGGCAGTTGTGGGGAACCAGCGGTACGCAAGGCATTCTCTACGAGATCAACAAGATAACCGGCGTCGGCTCCAATGGGCGAGCTATCAACAATGGCGGTGACTACGAGGCCGTGGACTGTTTTGCATTCTCACCGACGGTTACCGCCGACCTGAGTGTCGGCAAGTTGGTGGATGAGCCGACACCCGCCGTGGGTGGCACGGTCAACTACATGGTTACGGTAGCGAATGCCGGACCGGGCCCGGCTACGGTCGTGCAGCTGACTGATCTGCTGCCAACCGGCGTTACGCTGGTGTCAGCGATACCGGGGCAAGGGACCTATGACGCGATATCGGGCGACTGGTACGTGGGAATTGTTCCGCCAGGCGGCGCCGTTACATTGGCGTTACAGGCCACGGTGGACACGGGTACCGGCGGTACGACGATTACCAACACAGCCAGCGTCGATTTCCTCAGCCAGAACGATCCTGACCCTTCGAATGATGTGGCGGCGGTCGATATCAATCCGACGGGGACCCCCAACCTTATGGTTGTGAAGGCGGTGACGACGCTGGAGGATCCGATCAACGGCACTGTCGACCCGAAGGCGATACCGGGCGCGACGCTAAGCTACCTGATTCTGTTGACGAATTCAGGTAGTGGCGAGGTCGATGCCGACACGCTTGTCGTTACAGATCCGCTGCCGGCGAATATGGCGCTGCGAGTGATCAACTTTGATGGTTCGACGCCCGGGCCCGTGCAGTTTATCGATGGCTCGCCGGCCAGCGGCCTTAGCTACAGCTTTCTTACACTGGACGACATCGGCGACGACGTGGCGTTTTCGGACGATGGCGGCGCCAGCTTCGACTACGAGCCCACGGCCGACGCGAATGGCGTCGATACGGCGGTCAACGCCATTCGCATAAATCCAAAGGGCGCCTTTGCTGCCAGCGGGGGCGGCGACCCCAGCGTGCAGCTGGCCTTCAAGATGATCGTCCAATAAACAATGGGGACATTCTGCTGTTTTTGTGAATAAGCAGAATATCCCCGTCGCGACTACGCTAAAGAATGGCCACAATTGGCCGACAACTCCGAAACGAGATGTTTTTTTCGCATTTTTGGAGATTAAGTGTATGTCGCAGAGTGAGTACTTCGAGCTTGTGCAGTCGCTGGCGCGAGACCTCAACAAGGACGATTTGAAGCTACCGTCGTTTCCGGACGTTGTTATTCGCGTCAGAACGGCACTTGATGATTCTGACACTACGAGTACCCATCTCGCGGATATCCTGAGCGTCGACGCGGTGCTCGCTTCGAGAATGCTGATTCTCGCCAATTCGACCTATCATAATCCGGGCGGTATCAAGATCGACGGTCTGGAGGCGGCGGTAGGCCGAGTTGGATTCGAAAAAGTCCGTGCGGCTGCAATTTCGTATGCGGTAGAGCAGCTGCATGCCTCGGAGGGCCTCGAGCCTCTCAAGGATGAACTCAGAGCGACCTGGTCAGCCGGCATGCGTCTTGCGGCAATGTCTGAAGTTATCGCCAGGCATTGCACCAAGCTCGACGGTGACAGCGCATTTATTGCAGGTCTCCTGCATCAGATCGGGGTTTTGTATCTTTTTACCAAGTACCACGACTACCCGGCCCTGCTTCAGGACGAGGAAAGTCGGTCAAACCTGATCGGTGAATGGGCGGCCCCGATCGGCGAGAGTATCGTCACGAATTGGAATTTCTCCAAGGATATACAGGCGACGCTCAATCCGGACGAGGTCGAAACGACCCACCGGCGCACGACACCGAATCTTGCCGATATTGTCACCACTGCCAAGAATTCCCTGCACGGCGGGGAAGAAGACTGGCGCGGTACGGCTGAAGCCAAACGCTTGCAGCTGACCGAAGAGAAGCTCCCTGCAATTATGGAGTCGTACAAAGAGAAACTGGATTCGCTCGCGTCAGCTGTGCGCTAGTTGCTTTCAGTCTCCGCGATGTTCGCGGTAGACTGCAACGACTCTTGGAACTACGGCCGCCCTTAATCGTGACTGTTTCTCGCATAACACTGCTCGCCCTCATGCTGTCGCTTGTCGCTTGTGCCAACCAGGAAGGCGTTTACGAGCCCGCCTGTGCCGCGTACGAGGGAGACAGGCTGAAGCTCGCCGCTGGCCGTTTCGAATGGCAACGATTCACGGACGAGCGCGTTGTCAATGAGTCGGGCGAAGTTGTGCCACCGTTTCCAGAATTCCCCAAGACCGGCACCTATCGCGTGACCGAAGAAAAGTTGCAGCTTGTTACCGACGACGATGTCCGACTCGAAGACTGGTTCATCGTTAATCATGCGGGACAACGGTATTTGCTCGATGCAGAGCAACATAATGCGTTTCTCGACGATGGCAAGCTACCGGAGTGTGCGCTCAGGTTTTCGCCAGCCGCCGGGCGCTGAGCTCTTCCGCTTGGCGGAGAAATTGCCAAAAGTGAGAACCAGCACTCGCATTTGCGTGTGATGTCGCAACAATGCGACGGCATAGTCCCTGTTTCCGCGGGCGATTTTCTGCAAAGCTGGAGGTCAGGAAAAAACCGCCGATCAGGTGACCGAATGCGCGCCCTTACCCAGAGCCTTATTGCCATCGTCCTAGGTTCGATGCTGCTGTCTTCAGCGGCAGCCGAGAACGAGTTCACGGTCACCTACCAGGAACAGCTGCAGCAATTCCAGATCGGTCCTGTGGCGTCGGTCGGCAACCAGACACCGTCCGCGAGTGCCGCCGGGCGGTCCATGAACTTCGACGCCTTTGGCCGACGCTTTGACATAGACCTCCACGAGAACCGCAGCCTCCTTAGCGCAGCGCAGCGCTCAAGCGCCACCGACAGCTACGGCATCTATCGTGGTGAGATCGCTGGCATGACCGGTTCCTGGGTGCGGATAGTCGTCGCAGACGAACTGCCGCACGGTATGCTCTTTGACGGTGTCGAGCTCTGGGCGATTGATGTGGCCCGCGACATGTCGACTGGCATAGACAAGCCGTTTATGTACCGTCTCAGTGACCTGGAGATTCCGCCGGGTGCGTTGGCTTGCTCAGACGTCGGCATTACAAAAAACGCCGGCGAAATGGCCAAAGCGGTGTTGTCGGATATTGGCGTGAACGCGGCGCAAGGCGACGGCGCGATAGAACAAATCGACATCGCTGTCGTCGCGGACTTCGAGTTCACCAGCAATAAAGGCTCGAACACGGACGCAGCAATAATTACGCGCATGAATAACATCGACGGCATCTTCAGTATGCAACTCGGCGTGCAGATCAACGTCAGCCGAATCGATTCCTTTTCATCGGACAACGATCCGTTCACGGAACAACTCCGTGCCGGTGCGCTCCTTGTTGAGCTCAGCGACTATCGCAACTCGACGCCTGCCCAGTATACAAGCGGCCTGTCACATCTTTTTACCGGCAGAAACCTGGAGACGACGACGGTCGGTATGGCCTACACCGGAGAGTTATGCCACCGTCGATTCGGTGTAGGTCTCACTCAGGGAACGCACAATGTCACGATGGATTCGCTAATCGCTGCCCATGAGCTGGGGCACAACTTCGGTGCGCCGCACGACGGCACCAGTGGTTCGGTGTGTGAATCCGAGACTGGCAACTTCCTGATGGCGCCGCGCATCACTAGTGTGGACCAGTTTTCGTCCTGCAGCATCACGCAAATGCAGGACGACGTGAATGGTGCGTCATGCATCACCGCGCTGGCGGGCACAGACATCGCGATTCTCGCCGGAGGCCAGCCTGCCGCAGTCTTGCTGGGCGACGCGGCGACTATCACGTTCGATGCAAACAGCATCGGTGCGGATACGGCGGACAGCGTCAATGTCGATGTGACCATTCCGTCGGGTGTAACGCTCGAGTCGGTGTCCGCAACCTCGGGAACATGTACCACCGGTGCCGGTACAGCGAGCTGTGCGATAGGCACGGTCGCCGCCGGATCGGGTGCTACCGTTACGTTGACGGCTGTCACGTCGGCGGTCGGCACGGCAGACTTTATCGCGACGGTGACCGCAGCGACGGACGCGAACAGCGGAAACAACCAGGCATCGGTGCAGATTACGGTAGACCCGGCGGTCGACCTGGTTGCAACAGCAGCGGCTACCGCCCAGGTGACAGTAGATGGCAGCACGACGCTGCGACCGAATGTCGAGAATCGCTCGTCGATCGCCGCGACAGGCGTCTCGGTGACGGTGACTCCCGGCGCGGGCATCTCCATCGATACCGCGAGCTGGGCAGCCGGTTCGTGCAGCATCACTGACAATGTAGCGACCTGCCAGGCAAACAGCCTTGCAGCGCAGTCGAACACGCAGCTGCAGATCGGCGTGACAGGTACGTCGGTAGGAACGCGTTCGTATACCGTGGACGTTAATGCCACGGAAACGGATCGGGATGGTGCAAATAACAATGCCAGCGGCCAGCTGACTGTGGGTTCTGCTACAACCGGCTCACCAGGTGGCGGTGACGACAGCGGCGGCGGCGGCGGCTCGGCCGGTTGGCTGTCTTTGTTTGTTCTTGCGTTCTTCTCACGGTTGATGACTTACGGTAATAGCACGGGCCGCGCAAGACGCGTGAGGGCTCATGAGTGATCATTGTCCCGGGCGAGAAGTTCCATATCGTTATGCGTCGAAACCATGAAAGCCAGGTGTAGCGTCATTTCATCGGCGCCGCAGATGTCGTAGAGGGCCCGGTGGTGCGGGCTTCCGGCTATGCGTTCATATACGATGAGATGAAAGCCCGGTACGTAAAGAAACCCGTCAAGCGCACGACGATCCTTCACCTTGCGGAAAGCGGCTATATCGTCAACCTGCTTCCATCGACGGTCGACATCGACGAGCTTAAATACGAAACGATCGATCGCGAATTTCTTGCAATAAGTGATGGCAAGGGCTACCTGCTCGACATCAACGAGTTTGGTACCAAGCGCAAGTTCGGCAAGTCATAGCCGGAATTATCATTCAGGGTGTACGCGGGTGGTCCGGTTGTCCTTCCGGGTGGCCGAGCAGCGTCTTGCACAGTCCGATCCATGCCGGACTGAGCATCAGGCTGATTGCGATTACTGCAACGATCAGGCGATAGTCGTCATCCGGCAGTATCTGGCCTGTATGGGCCAGTGCTGCAAGGATAAAGCTGAACTCTCCAATCTGCGACAGCAGCGCACCGGCATAGCTGGCGCGACGCCAGGACGACCCCAGAAATTTCAGTATCGCCGTATTCAGGACCGTGTTGATAACAACGATCAGCACAACCAGCAAGGTGACGTGGAGCAGGTTGTTGCGTACATAGTCGACGTCTATCAGCATGCCGACCGACACGAAAAACGCCGCGACGAAAACGACGCGGAACGGCTCGAGGCTCTCGTGTACCCAGTCGGTCTCGCGGGCGGAACTGACGACCAGCCCGGCCACAAACGCGCCAAGCGCCGTAGACAAGCCGAGCGCTCCCGAGATCAGGGCAAGGCTCAGGCAGAGCAGCAGGGCGGAGAAAACCTGTAGCTCATGATCCGAGCGCAGCTTCTTTGCGAACGGCAGCTCAATGTGATCGCGCGTGAACACCCAGGCAGCAATACCGATCAACAAGACTGCGCCGATGAGCTGGGCGACTAGCGCACCGGTTGTGATGTGCTCACCGCCGAGTATGTTGATGGCGATAATCATGGGGACCAGCGCCATATCCTGCGCGAGCAGCACGACAAGAACGTTCTGTCCGGTCTGGGTGTCGAGCTCGTTCCAGTCCTTCAGCAGCTTCAACACAACGGCCGTGCTGCTGAGGCTGATAACAAAGCCGAGTATCAGTACCTTTGACCATGACCAGTCGAAGAACAGGCCGATTAACCAGACGGCCGCAACGGTAATACCTACCTGCAGTACGACGCCGAAGATCGCCAGCCGCCAGCGACTGAGAAGGTTGTGGGGTGATGCCTCCATGCCAACGAAAAACAACAGCACAATCAGGCCGATACCGCCGATGCGCCCGATCAGGTCGGGGTCCTGTAGCAGGCCGAGCCCATACGGACCGATCAGTAATCCGGCCACCAGGTAGCCGATGATCTGGGGTTGTCGCAGGGCCCGCATTGCAAAGCCGATGACAAGGATGGCGAGTATGACGCCGACAATGACGGGCAGGGCTGGATCAATATGCATGGGCCGCAGTATATAGGCTTGCCGGGAAGCCCGAGCATTGCCTATTGGCCTTTAAGGGACTTGACGTCAGGCGTCGCGCTCTGCGTCATGTTTGAGGCGCATCACGCGCCCGCGACTCACATGCAGCAGGTCGCTGATCTTCAGCACTAAAGAGTCCTCGTACTTGTCGAGGCGACCATCGGCGTAGGCGATCTGCCAGAGCAGGGCGACGATGCGCGCTTTCTCGTTTTCATCGAGATGCTCATGCAGAACCTTCGTGAACTCATACGCGGATACCGATTCATCGGCCTTTTCGTGAGCCACGTTGAGCAGCTCGGCGGCATCTTCGGCCGGTAGCCTGAAGTGTTTCTGAAGAAGCTCAAGGACGCGGTCAAACTCGCTTTCGTCAAACACATGGTCGGCGCGTGCGACATCGAGCATTAGAACCGCGGTCGCCATGCGCAGCGCCGCCTCCCTATCTTCGCCCCCGACCTCGTCAGAGGGCGATGCTGAAATGGCGTTAACTACCTGGTCTATAAATCGTCTGATCATTGCGTGCCCTGAACCGTAACTGCCTGAAGCT
>CAYTTZ010000066.1:0-14598 GCA_964440945.1 uncultured Woeseiaceae bacterium | reverse complement strand
GCCTCGCTCAACGCACATACCGAAGCTTTCGGTACGCTCGTTGAGAACGATGACGATGACGCAGTTACCTTCGGCATCATCGACAAGATCATGAGCATGTTCGAGTAAACGAGGACTTCGAGGCAGGCCGCCTGGTCTGCCTCACCTCAAAGATCAACGAAGTACTTAGGGCGCCCGCAAGGGCGCCCCTTTTTTTGGGGCCTCAGGTCTTGCCGGCGTCAACGTCCAGCACAAACCCTATCTCGCGGCCGGTCTTGGAAACCGCGAATATGCGGTAACCGAGCTGCTTGAGGCGCTCGATACTTTCCGCTGTGCGTTGCTTGCCGATCCCCGGGAAGCGGTGGTGATATTCGACGAGCAACTGCGTCGGCGTCAGCAAGGCCATCCAGGATTTCGTACTCGGCGCCCTCTACATCCACCTTCAGAAGGCCGACCTGTTTGTGTTCCAATTTCTGCATGATCGTTGCGATGGTGTAGGCGGGAGCATCCACAAAGTCGGAGTCGTCAGCGGCGTTACTTTCCGCCGTCCACATGACCTTTGACTTCTTTCCTCGTTTGTTGATGCGCCGATAGAGGCGCATGCTGCCGTCTTCGCCGCCGGCTGCCCAGGGATGAAACCGGAAGTTATCGGGAAGCTCGAGACTCGCAACCCACTCCAGTGAATACGGGGTCGGATCGAATGCATGCACCGTCAGGCTGTAGTGATGAATGAGGTCGATATCGAGGTCGATGGAATCGCCTACGCCGAGCGAGTAGACGACCGACTGCGGCCCGAGCAGCTCCGGAATGTACTTCCAGCCATCGCTCTCCAGCACCTCCCGATTGGTGTCGGTCTGCAGCCATAGCTCGCGCCCACTGATACGCTTGAAGAACAACTTGGTCGGCCAGAACCAAGGTTGCCGCTTCATCCACCCCGATGTTCTCAAGATTCCCCCAAATTCGATTACAAACCGCTCGTTGAGCGCTACTATGCCACACCGGGCCGCCGCTGCGGCTCGTCGAAAATGGATCAGTGAAACTATGCTACGAGCCCTCGCCCGGTTGATCTTGTGGACAGGTGGCTGGACTGCCATCGGCGGGATACCCGATGCCCCAAAAGCCGTCGTTATCGCGGCACCACATACCTCCAACTGGGATGGTTTTTGGGCGATGGTTTACATAGTCGCCATTGGCGCCGAGATTCATTTTTTCGCCAAGCAGTCCCTGTTCTGGTTTCCGCTCGGAACGCTGCTCCGCGCCCTCGGTGGCGTCGAGCTGGATCGAAAGCACGCGGGCTCTGCGGTGCAACAGGCTGTCAAAATGTTCGAGAACAATGAGAGTTATTATTTCGGTCTCGCCCCGGAAGGCACCCGAACGCTTAAGCCGGGCTGGAAAAGTGGCTTCTACCGAATTGCCCAGGAAGCTGGCGTTCCGGTCTACCTGGGCTCTCTCGACTACAACAACAAGCGCGTGGGCATCGGTCCGCGGTTTGATCTCAGCGGCGACCAGGATGCGGACCTTGCTCGCTTGCGGGAATTTTATGACGACATACAGGGGCGCTGGCCCGAAAAAACGAGCCCCATCACATTCGCGCAGTAGTTCAGGCGGCCCTGAACACCCCGCCTGTCTGCCCTTTCACTGACCAGCAATGGCCTGACGACGACCGACCTGTTTCCGGGCGTCGCTTGCGTCATCGCGCCCCTTGAGGAAGAATGATTGAAACCCGAGCAAAGAAGACTCAATAAGATCGGGTTGCAGCCTGCTCAATAGAAACAGGCTCCATAAAGATAAACACTTGTGCCGGGGGGCTAAGACCATGTTTTGTAATCAACGCATTTTTTCCATTTTGTCAGTTCCGATGATTCTCGCCGTCACCGGCATTGGGGTTGCACTTTTTGCGCCGGCCGCCGAGGCGCAGCAGCAGGAGAAACGCGGCGCCGCTCTTCTCCTCGAGGAAATTACGGTAACCGCTCGCAAACGCGAGGAGAGTTCCCAGGACGTGCCGCTCGCGATCACAGCCTACAATTCCGCACAGATCGAAGCGCTGAAAGTGCGCGACCTGACGAACCTGGCGGTCGGAATGCCCAACGTCGCACTCGACGACATCGGCACGACGCGCGGTAGCGCCAACTTCTCCATACGCGGCCTGGGTATCAACAGCTCCATCGCGTCGATCGACCCGACGGTCGGGTTGTTCCTCGACGGCGTGTATCTCGGCAACAATGTCGGCGTCATTTTCGACATGTTTGATGTCGAAAGCGTCACGGTTCTAAGGGGCCCGCAGGGCATCCTGTTCGGCCGCAACGTTACGGGTGGCGCTATTCTGCTCAACACCAAGAAGCCGGGTGAGCAGTTTGAGGCAACCGCACGCGTCGCCGTAGACGGTGGCGGCGATGGGGGTCAAAACTCCTACTTCATGGGCAGCCTGGGCGGCCCTGTTTCAGACACGCTCGCCCTGAAGGTAAGCGCCTACTACAACAAGGACGATGGCTGGTTCAAGAACCAGTTCGATGGCAGCAACATCGGCGCTGTCGAACAAACGATGTTCCGGCCGGTGATGGTATGGACGCCGAACGACACAACGGAGCTCGTACTGCGTTACGAATACACCGACATCGACGGTGACGGCCCTGCCTCCCAGACACACACCAATGGCAGCGGCGTGCCTGGGACCTTCGCAAACTTCAATCGCGACAGCTTTGACCTGTCGATCGATGAAAAAGGCTTCCAAAAGGTCGAAACCGACTTCGTCAGCGCCGAACTGAATATCGATGTCGGTTTTGGCGACGGCACGATCACCAATATTTTCGGCTGGCGGAAATCTGACAGCTCGAGCAACGCCGACATCGACGCACAACCGGTGTGGCTGTTCCACGCCCCCGCGTGGTTGGTCACCGACCAGATTAGCAACGAGCTGCGCTACAACGGGCAGTTCGGGGATCGGACCAACGTGACGGTCGGCGCATATTATTTCGATAACGAGATCAACTACCATGAACGACGCGAATTGCTCGGAATCGCCACCGGTGGCGTTGCACCTGCCGCGGTCTTCGACGGTGGTGGCAACTACGACGTAATAACCATGGGCGTATTTGCTGCCGTGGACTACGACCTCTCGGATCGATGGACCCTGAACACCGGGCTCAGATTTACGCACGAAGAAAAGGACGCAGACATCGCGTCGCTCAGCGCGAATATTGGACTACCCTGCAACGTCGTCGTAAGCAATAACTGTCCCTTCGACTTTTCCGACAATGACGAAAACTGGGACAGCCTGTCACCAAAAATCGGTGCGACTTTCCAGGTTGACGATGGCAAGATCGTTTATGGTCACTGGACCCGGGGCGTTCGGTCCGGTGGATATAACCTGAGGAACACTTCCTTCAACCCGGCCGATACACCGGGGCCGTTCGACGAGGAAACCGTTGACAGCTTCGAAGTCGGGGTCAAGTCCACACAGGACTGGGGACGTCTTAATGCCTCCGTGTTTTACAACACGATCGGGGACATGCAGCGCGAGATCAACCTGCCGGGCCCGATCGGCGTTATTCAGCTGATACGCAACACGGCCGACGCCACCATTATCGGCATGGAAGTAGACGGCGCCTTCAGCCTGACGGACAACTTCGTGCTACTGGCCTCCCTGGGAATGATCGATTCGGATTACGAGGAGGTCAACTTCGACCTGAACGGCGACAACGTTGTAAACGAACTCGACAAACAGCTGGACCTGCCACGCGCAGCGGATCTCACCTGGAGCATCGGCTTCACGCACGACCTGAACATCGGCGACTGGGGGTACCTTGCGTCACGCATCAATTATGCGTATCGCGACGAGTCAGCCTATACCGACAACAACCTGGGCTTTATCACGGACCAGGGGATACTCGATGCCGGTCTCGACTTTTACTCGAACGACGATCGCTGGGTATTCTCGCTGTATGGCCGCAACCTCCTCGATGAAGTCAAGCACGGTGGCGATACGCAGCTGCCGGACGCCATCGGCGGCGTGGGCACCGGAGGCACTTTCTCGCCGCTGGCGAAGGGTCGCGTATACGGCGCAGAGGTTACTTTCAGGTTCCAGAACAACAAATAGTATCCGCAAGCGGAAAGACGGGGGTGGCACCAGCGGTGTCGCTCCCGTTTAACAAGAGATGGACTATTGCCCCGATGATCGGGCCGAGACATCGGTCTGGCGCAGTGATTAGAATGGTGCATGCAGAGTACACCTGAAAACCGCCGGCTTCGGACTATCCGGAGCTTTGTCCGCCGGACCGGAAGGCTGACACCGCCACAACAACGCGCACTCCAGGAGCTCTGGCCAGGCCTCGGCGTCAACGCGTCTGCCGAGCCGTTAGACTTTGCGGCGTTATTTCGTCGGCAGGCTCCCATCGTTCTCGAAATCGGGTTTGGCAACGGCGACACGCTGGTGGAGCAGGCAAGGGACAATCCCGAGCTCGACTTTGTGGGCATCGAGGTCCACGAGCCCGGGGTCGGGCATTGCCTGTTAAAAGCTCACGATGCAGGCGTCGTCAACCTGCGTCTCATCATGCACGATGCCATCGACGTGCTGCGTGAACAGGTGCCGCCGGGGTCATTGCAACGCATCAACCTGTACTTTCCCGACCCCTGGCCCAAGAAGCGCCATCATAAGCGGCGCATCGTCCAGCCCGCATTTCTCGAGCTGATCCACAGTCGCTTAGCGGCGCGTGGTGCCCTGCACATCGCCACCGACTGGGCCAACTACGCCGAGCATATCGATGAAGTACTTGGCCAGTCCGAACTGTTTTCCTGCGATGAACGGCGCGAGCATGACGGTGAAAATCCGCTGGATCGCCCGAGTACCAAGTTCGAACGACGCGGTTTGCGAAAAGGCCACCGCATCGTCGACTGGCGCTTCGTGAAGGTTGATCCCGCCAGCTAGCGTAATGCGCCGTGCCGTAACCTGACGAGTGCGAAACACCCGTCAACGCACATTCACATGCTCGTCGGGCCGCTGACGTAAATAACCGCGTCACGAACCGAAACCTCGACTTTGCGCAGCGAACCTCCCGACCCGGGTCCGGCGAAACACTGGCCGGTTTGAATGTCGTAGCTCGCACCATGCGACGCGCAGATGACCGCGGTTTTGTCTTTGGTCAGGAATTTGTCCGGCGACCAGTTCAGCTGGTGACCGACATGAACACAGTAATTCTGGTACGCAAACACGTCATCACCCTGTCGGACGACGAATCCGCGGAACGGCCAGTCACCGTCGCCGATCTGGAATTCACGGCACCCCGGATCATCCAGCTCATCGAGTTTGCCGACAGCGACCTCCTGTTCCGTCGGCATCACGTATCCGTCTCGTTCCACGGCGCGACCTTGAAGAGCAGCAACATCCCCGGCAGCGCAAACGCCGTGCACAGCAGAAAAAATGTCGTCCAGCCAGTTTGCTCGACCACAACGCCGGTGACCGCATTGGCGAACACGCGCGGCACGGACGCGAGCGCCGTGAACAGCGCAAGCTGAGTCGCGGCAAACGCCGGATTCGTGGTGCGCGCCATGAACGCGATCAGTGCCGCCGATCCGAGGCCCACGCCGAGGTACTCGAATGCAACGACAACACCGAGCATCCATGGATTGGCACCGATCTCGGACAGCGCCGCAAAACCCAGAATACTCACGATCTGCACAAAACCGAATAGCCAAAGGGCGCGGTTGATCGGCAGCTTTACCATGACGAACCCGCCGACCAAGCCTCCGATAATCGCCGCCGTAAGCCCCGCCGTCTTCGCGATTGCTCCTATCTGGGTCAGGGTGAAACCAACATCGATAAAGAACGGTGTCTGCAACGCAGTGGCCAGGCTATCGCCAAGCTTGTAGAGGAACAGGAACGCGAGCACCAGTAGTGCTGGCCTGAGTCCCGCTCGACCAATGAAATCCCGAAACGGCTCAATGACAGCCGCACGCATCGTCTTTGGCGGTTCAGGTTCGGCGATCGCCTCCTTGATAACCAACGTCATTACTATGCCAACCAGCATGAACAGGGCAATGATGATGAAGACGATGTGCCAGTCGAAATAGTCCGCAAGGATAAAACCGAGCGCCCCTGGCACCAGGCCTGACAGTCGATACGCCTGTACATGAATGGAGTTGCCGAGACCCAGCTCTACATCAGGCAGCAACTCGCGACGGTAGGCATCCAGTACGATGTCCTGACTGGCGCTGAAAAAAGCGACCGCCACCGAAATATACGCAACCGTCCAAAGGGAAATATCGGGCTTGATGAAACCCATTACACTCATCGACAGCATCAGGCCAACCTGCGTCACCAGCATCCAGCCCCGTCGGTGGCCCAGGAACGGGAGCGTGAATCGATCCATCACCGGCGACCACAGGAATTTCCACGTATAGGGAAATTGCACCAGCGCGAAAAAACCGATCTCCGCGAGTCCCACGCCTTCGACGCGTAGCCACCCCGGAACAAGCTGGAACAGCACGAAAAGAGGGAGTCCGGACGTAAACCCGGTGAATACGCAGATCAGCATACGCCGGTTCAGGACCGCCTCTTTCAAGCCCTCCCGGCGCGTGCGGTCCTGTATTGAATCAGCCGCCATGTACCCAATCGTAGTCCATGATCAGCGGCGCATGGTCGGAAAAGCGTTGCGCCCGATAGATGTCTGTCCGCAGCACCTTATCCTTGAGGCCCGGCGTTACGACCTGGTAGTCGATACGCCAACCCACGTTGTTGTCCCAGGCGCGCCCGCGATTTGACCACCAGGTGTACTGATCGGGCTCCTGCTCGAGGGCGCGAAACGCGTCCGTATACCGGTACTCGCCAAACACGCTATCCATCCAGGCGCGCTCTTCGGGCAGAAACCCCGAATTCTTCCGGTTGCCTCGCCAGTTCTTGATGTCAATTTCCTTGTGCGCAATATTCCAGTCACCGCAGATGACGTATTCGGAGCGCCGCCGCTGCAGCTTTTTCAGGTGTTCGGTAAACGTCTCCAGGCAGCGATACTTCGCTTGCTGACGCTCCTCACTCGAAGAACCGGATGGCAGGTACAGTGACACGACATTGATTCCTTGGAGCCGCACCTCGAGGTAACGACCCTCGGCATCGAACTCGGAATCACCATAACCCCGGACGATTTTTTTCGGTTTTTGCCGCGTATAGACCGCCGTACCGCTGTAGCCCTTTTTCTCGGCATCTTCGTAGTAGCAGTGATAGCCGGCCGGAGAGAAGACATCGTCCGTCAGCTGATGCACCTGCGCCTTGGTCTCCTGAATACAGACGACGTCTGCCTTCTGCTTTGCCATCCAGTCGAAAAAACCCTTGCGGGCAGCGGCGCGAATGCCGTTGGCATTCAGGCTTATAACGCGAAACAAAATCGATCTCCTGTGTCATACTTCGTCGGGTCGCGGCCATGATACAGAAGACCAAACGGATGCGTGGGTACAAGCGGGAATTCATTGAGCTGGCACTGGAACTCGGGGTATTGCGGTTTGGCGAATTTACGCTGAAGTCCGGTCGCGTCAGTCCTTACTTTTTCAATGCCGGACTCTTCAATACCGGCTATGCGGCGGCGAAACTCGGCCGCTTCTACGGCTCGGCAATCGCCGAATCACGCCTGCACTTCGATATGCTTTTCGGGCCGGCCTACAAGGGCATTCCGCTTGCGACGCTCGCGGCCGCGTCGCTCGCCGAACATCATGACATCGATGTGCCTTACTCCTTCAACCGCAAAGAGGCAAAGGCGCATGGCGAAGGTGGCAGCGTCGTAGGAGCTCCATTGTCCGGCGATGTACTGATCGTCGACGATGTCATTACGGCGGGCACCGCGGTCAGGGAGGCCTACCAGATCATCTCGTCCGCCGGAGCGCAGATCGCGGGCCTGGTTATTTCGCTCGATCGCCAGGAGCGCGGGCAGGGTCCCTTTTCGGCGGTCCAGGAACTCAAGGAATCGCTCGGAATCCCGGTTGTCAGTATCGTACAACTCGACGATCTGATCGATATTCTGGAGGAATCAAGCGAGTACGAGCAGTTTCTCGAGCCCGTTCTTGAGTATCGCAAGCAATACGGTGTAATTTCGTAAGTTGCTGATTTATAGTGCCCAAAGGGTACTTTACAGAATTCATTCACGCTATTATCGTGCAATAACGAGAACTAGTCCCGTCCCCAAAACCAATTTTGCTGGCATATTGAGCGCATGCGAATACTGAATTTTATCTCCCTGCTTCTGCTCGTGTCGCCGATAGTTTGCACCGCGCAGACCAATCAGGGCAACACACACTTCAAGTGGGTGGATGAAGACGGTATCGTCCACTACGGCGACAGCATCCCCGCCCGGTACCGCGACCTGCCGAAAGAGGTTGTGAATGACTACGGCGTCGCCGTGGATCACCTGGAGGGCAAGAAGACGCCCGAACAGCTCGAGGCTGAGCGGCTGGAGCAGGAACGCGTTCAGGCCATTGCGCTTAAGCGCCGCGCGGACCAGGCTCTGCTGGCCACCTACCTCTCAGTTGATGAGATTCTCTTGCATCGCGATCGCCGGGTTGAGCTTTTCCAGGCGCAGGCGCGGGTTACCGAACTATACCTTCGCAATCTCGACCGCCGTCTGCAGAAACTTCGCGCCGATGCCTCGAACTTTCAGCCATACAGCGAAGACCCGGACGCACCGATGATTGAAGACGACCTGGCCGCCGAGCTTCGCAAGACCAAAGAGATCATTCAGCGCCACGAGCGAAACCTGAAGAAGTTCCAGTCAGACGAAGAGCAGATTATCGCGCGTTTCGAAGGTGATATTAATCGCTTCAAGACCCTTCGAGGCATCGACTAGCCCGACGCGCTTGTCAGGCCGTACCTGAATGACCGAAACCGCCCGCGCCGCGGTCGCTTTCGTCGAACTCCTGCACAACCCTGAACTCCACCTGCTCCACGGGCACGAAGACCATCTGCGCGATGCGTTCGGCCGGCTGTACCTGGTAGCTCTTGGAGCCGCGATTCCAGCACGAGATATACACCTGGCCCTGGTAGTCCGAATCAATCAGGCCGGTCAGGTTGCCGAGCACAAGGCCATGCTTGTGGCCGAGACCTGAGCGCGGCAACAGAACAGCCGCAAGTCCGGGGTCAGCAACATGAATGGCGATACCCGTCGGTACAAGCACGGTTTCGCCGGGCGCGACCGTAATCACCTCGTCGATGCAGGCGCGCATGTCGAGCCCTGCGGAACCGTCGGTTGCGTAATGCGGCAACGGTATCGAGTTGCCAACGCGGGAATCGAGAATCTTCAATTCGATAGATCGCACGCAGTTATGTCCTTAGTCGAGGTTAGAGATTACCGTCAGTCGGGGCTCGGTGTTCGAGCCGCTCGTAGCGTAGAAGTGTTTGGCGACCAGATCAACAAGACTGCGAGCCAGTTCGGTCTTCGCGGTTCGCGAAAACTCCTGTCTGCCATTCGGCCACAGTACCGTGACCGCGTTGTCATCCCTGTCGAAACCCTGATCATCGCCGACCCGATTCGCAACGATCATGTCGAGATGTTTGTTCTCGAGTTTGGCTCGTGCGTAAGCCTCTACCTTTTCCGTTTCGGCGGCAAAACCAACGGTGAACGGTGGATTATCCAGCGCGGAGACCGAGGAAAGAATATCGGGGCAGCGAACGAGTTCGAGACTCATGGACTCATCGTGCTTCTTGATCTTCTGTGGCTCGATCTCAGCTGGTCGATAGTCGGCAACGGCCGCAGCAGCAACAAAGATGTCCGCATCCGCGACATGCTCGTGCGTTGTCTCGAACATCTCCCGAGCCGTGTTGACCTGGAACACGCGCATCCCTGGCGGTGGCCGCAGGTTCACCGGCCCGGTAACAAGGATGACGTCAGCGCCCTGCGCAGCTGCCGCACGCGCGATCGCGTAGCCCATCTTCCCCGAGCTTCGATTGGTGATATAGCGGACCGGGTCGATGGACTCTCGCGTCGGGCCCGCCGTTACGATAACCGTGCGACCTTCCAGCGACCCGTCACCCTTGCCAACACTCAGACCACAGACCGTCGCGGCGATGACATCCGGATCGAGCATGCGACCGGCCCCGGTTTCGCCACACGCCTGCGAGCCGGTATCCGGGCCGAGAATATGCAGTCCGCGTTGCTCGAGCAGCTCGCGATTCGATTGCGTCGCAGGGTTGTTCCACATAACGTGATTCATCGCGGGCGCAAGCGCAATGGGTGCTTCTGTTGCCAGGCATATCGTCGTCAACAGGTCCGGCGCCGCGCCGCTCACTATCCTGGCCATAACTTCGGCTGTCGCCGGCGCCACCAGGACAACGTCCGCCCAGCGTGCCAACTCGATGTGACTCATAGCGGCTTCGGCCTCCTTGTCCCACAGGTTCGAACGGACCGGCCGGCCTGATACGGCCTGCAACGCCGTTGCCGTCACAAATTCCTCGGCGGAGGCGGTCATAACGATCTGGACCTCGGCGTTTCGTTCGCGCAGGCGCCTCACCAGGTCGGGCGCCTTATAGGCGGCTATGCCTCCGGTAATACCAAGAACGATGTTCACAGGGAGCGACTCATATACGCGATCAATGCGCGAGCTTAGCTCGACAATGACCGGCATTTCTAGTTGAAACGGGTTATCCAGGCCAGATTGATTCGTTGTATCGATACGAGGCTTGCGTGCAGGGTTCACGGATGGTCCCTTCGAGCGAAACGAAGCAAAGTGATGTCGAGCTGCTTGCCGCCTTGATTGCGGCAAGCGCTGGTGACGCAAGGGCCGCGGAAGCCGCGACCCGCCTGCTGAGTCGATTTGGCAGTCTGCGAGCGCTGCTGCATGCCGAATCGTCAGCGCTTCTCGCCTGCGACGGAATCGGGCATGCGAGGCTCGCGTTGCTGCGGGCGCTCCCGGAAATTGCCCGACGCTACTACGCGGAATCGCTGCCGCGAGGAGAAACGATTCGCAGCCCCGCCGACACGGAGGCGTTTCTGAAAGCGCATATGCGGGACCTGCACCACGAGCTGTTCTGCTGCCTGTTTCTCGATAACCGACACCGGGTGCTGGCTTTTGAAGAGTTGTTCCGCGGCACGATAGACGGAACCTCGGTTTACCCGCGAGAGGTCGTCAAGGAAGCGCTGGCGATAAACGCTGCCGCGGTCATCCTGGCCCACAACCATCCTTCCGGTGTGGCGGAGCCCAGCCAGGCCGACGAACGAATCACGCGGCGGCTCAAATCGGCCCTCGACCTGGTCGATATTCGGCTCCTGGACCACCTGATTATCGGCCACGGCCGGGCCACCTCACTGGCCAGCAGGGGCCTTCTATAGGACCTATTTGCCCCGGCAAGTCGCCACGAGCCGCCATTGGGTACCCTGCAAGGAATCCTGTCGACTCGGAACAACTCCCTTCGGGCGGGAATTGCCGCCATCCTCGGCGGTGTCTGGCCTCTTTGCAGGGATGTGCCGTTGCCCATCGGATGGCCCCCGGCGGTCGATCGCATCGCAATTCGTTGAGGCCCTCCAAGATCACCTTGACGGGGTAGAAGGAGGCTGGTATAAAGTCTCGCTCTCTGCCCGCCCTGCGCGGGCAACTTTTATTAAAATCAGAGACTTAACACCATGTCTAAGGTTTGCCAGGTAACCGGGAAGCGTCCGCAGAGCGGCAACAACGTATCCCACGCCAAAAACAGGACACGCCGTCGCTTTCTGCCGAATCTGCAGAACAAGCGTTTTTGGATTGAATCCGAAAAGCGCTTCGTGCGCCTGCGTATTTCCCATAAGGGTGTTCGAATTATCGACAAGCATGGCATCGACAAGGTCCTGGCCGATCTGCGCGCCAACGGCCAGCGCATCTAGGGACGGAGGAAGCAGCTATGGCAAAGGGTAATCGCGATAAGATCAAGCTGGTATCGAGTGCAGGTACGGGGCACTACTACACGGCCACCAAGAACAAGAAACTCCACCCTGAAAAGCTGGAGACCAAGAAGTACGATCCGACAATCCGCAAGCACGTCGTCTACAAGGAATACAAGATCAAGTAACGGCGACCGACGTGCTGCTGAAGAAAGACCCGCCTGGAGCGGGTCTTTTTATTTGCGTCTCAGTTTCATTCGTCTACGGAGACGGAACAGGTACCATTAACTCATGCCCGAACTACCTGAAGTCGAGACCAGTCGTCGCGGCATAGAGCCGCACATTGTGGGCACCACGATCTCACGCATCGTGATTCGCGAGCGTCGTCTGCGCTGGCCGGTGCCACGATCGATCGACCGGAACCTGCCGGGCCAGTCAGTGGATTCGGTCAGTCGTCGCGCAAAATATATTCTGATCAACACGCAAAAAGGCTCGGCCATCCTGCATCTCGGCATGTCCGGCAGCGTCTGTATCGTCAACGCAGATACGCCTGCCGGTGTACACGATCACTTCGACATCGAATTTGATTCAGGCCTAGTGCTGCGATTCCGTGACCCGCGACGTTTCGGTTCGCTGCACTGGAGCCAGGAGCCGCTGTCGCATCGATTGCTGAAGGACCTTGGTCCGGAGCCGCTGAGCAACGACTTCGATGGTCATTACCTGTGGCGGCGTTCCCGTGGCCGCAAAGTCAGCATCAAGCAATTCATCATGAACGCCCACATTGTCGTTGGCGTTGGCAATATTTACGCCAGCGAAGCGTTGTTCATGGCGGGAATCAATCCGCGTCGCGCGGCCGGACGGATTGCGAGAAGTCGCTACGACCAACTCGCCGACGCCATCAAAGAGGTACTTGGCAAAGCAATCAAGGCCGGTGGGACGACGCTCCGGGATTTCTACGGTGGCAATGGCGAGGCAGGCTACTTCAAGCAGCAACTCGAGGCGTATGGCCGCGAAGACGAGCCTTGCCGACGATGCGACTCGCCAATCACCGCGATCGTGCAGGGGCAGCGTTCAACCTACTACTGCAAGCGCTGCCAGACTTAGATCGCGGGTCGCTGCTATGAGCCGCTCCTTCGAACGTTTGTTCTCGCGCCACGGACCGACACTATCTGGCGGCCTGACGGCTGCCGCGCTGCTTCGCTGCCAGGGGCCGCTCCTACAGGACCGCGGCAGGCCAAGGCAACAAGCCGTGATTTAGTCCTGACCGCAGCGGGACAGTAGCGCGCGCTTCACTTTCGGCGAGACGAATTCCGAGACGTCTCCACCCAGTGCCGCAACTTCACGAACCAGGCTTGAAGAAATGAACGTGTATTTTTCCGTGGGCGTCAGGAACACAGTCTCGACCTCTTCCGTGAGGTGGCGATTCATGTTGGCCAGCTGAAACTCGTACTCAAAATCGGAAACGGCGCGCAGCCCGCGGATGATAACGGCCAGGTTGTTTTCCCGGGCAAAATCGACGGTCAATCCCTCATAGCCCGTCACTTCAACATTCGGTATGTCGGCTAGCGCCGTACTCGCAAGTTCGACGCGCTCTCCAAACGTGAACATCGGTGCTTTCGTACCGGGGTTCGCGGCAATGGCTACAACGACCTTGTCATACAGGCGCGCGGCCCTTCGCACCAGATCCTCATGACCGAAGGTTATCGGATCAAAAGTACCGGGATACATGGCAGAAACAGTCATCTTTTTTCCCTGTCAGGTTTCTCGCTGCGCCAGCCTGTAACGCACGTTGCCGGCCGTCTTGTTCTTCACTATTTTCCAGGCTTCCGGAAGCGTTGTTTCGGCGCGGGAGCGGTCCTGCTCCAGATAGACCAGGCAGCGATCCGATAGCGTGCCACTATCTTCCAGCAGTCTACACAATTCTCCCGTCAGATCTGCAGCAAACGGCGGGTCGAGGAACACCAGGTCATATTTCCCGGCCGAGGGCTCCTTGAGGTACTGCAGCGCATCCATTTGGCGCACAGTGGCCGCTGCGGCGCCCAGCACTTTGATATTGGTGTTCAGCGTAGCAACCGCCTGCGCTGAACTCTCGACGAACATGGCGCTCTTCGCGCCGCGTGACAACGCTTCGAGGCCCAGCGCCCCTGTCCCCGCGAAAAGGTCCAGGCACCGGGCGCCACGGATATGCGGCGTTAGCCAGTTAAACAGGGTTTCGCGGATACGCTCGGATGTCGGCCGCAGGCCCGGCACGTCGGCGATATCCAACAGACGACTGCGCCAGTTTCCCGCTACAATACGCAGCCGTCCGGAGCGGGTTTTGTTCGTTTTGTGTCGTTTGGCCATCGTCTTCCTGATGCAGGGACCGCTGCACCGCTAGTGTCCTGTCCCGTAAGTTCGTACCATGTCGGCGTGGCGTACACCACGTGTGGCAAGGCGCGTTCTGCCGGCAATGGCGCCGTCCTTGCCAAAGGACGCAACGTCACCATACGCGGTGTACGTCGCGCCTTTCGGGAAGCAGAGAAATACGTCATAACGGCGTTGCATTCTGCTGCCAGGGCCCAGGCACTGGCGGCAGAATGCGCCTTGTCCTGGCGTATTTCTCTGCTTCTGAAATGGTACGAACTTACGGGACAGGACACCAGGGTGAGATAACGTATATCCATGTTTGGCAAGAAAGAAAAGCCTGAGAAGCGCGAAGGCTTCGTAAAGCGCCTCCGCGCCCGGCTCAACCGTGGCGATAGCTGGCTCACCTACGACCTCGCCAACCTCGCGCCGGGCGGCCCTCGTTCAAGCG
>CAYTTZ010000065.1:0-14730 GCA_964440945.1 uncultured Woeseiaceae bacterium | reverse complement strand
ATAAACCGTTTCGTGCAGTTGCACCAGAGAAACAAACCAATTTACTAATGTAAATCAGCCCCAATTATACCCTAAGCCCCTAAGCCCCTCAGCTCAACGGAACCACCACTGAGTGCCGTCAGGCGATTCTCGATGTTGCCTGGTGCCGTCATGCTCTCTGCAAGGTCGCAACTACTCGCGGATGCCTTCCAGCCCCATGAAGAACGAGTAATACAACGCAGTGTCCTCGATGCGGCGGAAGCGCCCGGTCTTGCCGCTGTGACCCGCCGACATGTCCGTTTTCAGAACCAGCATGTTGTCGTCCGTCTTGTTATCGCGAAGCCTGGCAACCCACTTTGCTGGTTCCCAGTACTGCACCTGCGAATCGTGCAGGCCGGTTGTTACCAGGATATTCGGATAGTCAGTCTCGCGTACGTTGTCGTACGGTGAATACGAGAGCATGTAGTCATAGAACTCCTTCTCGTTCGGGTTGCCCCACTCATCCCATTCGCCAGTTGTCAGCGGGATGTCTTCATCCAGCATTGTCGTAACGACGTCGACAAATGGCACAGCGGCGTATACGCCGTTGTAGAGCTCCGGCGCGATGTTTAGTACGGCGCCCATGAGCAGGCCACCGGCGCTGCCGCCGTAGGCATACAGGTGAGACGGTTTTGTATAGCCTTCTTCGATCAGGTGCTTCGAGACGTCGATGAAGTCATAGAACGTGTTCTTCTTCTTGAGCTGGCGGCCATCGTAGTACCACTGTCGACCCAGTTCCGAGCCACCGCGCACGTGCGCGATCGCGAACACGAAGCCACGGTCCAGCATGCTCAGGCGATCCGCGCTGAAGTAGGGCGACGTGCTTGAGCCGTAGGAGCCGTAGGCATACTGCAGCAGCGGGTTTTCCCCGTTCTTTTCCAGTCCCTTGCGGTACACGATCGAGACCGGCACCTCTGTTCCGTCTCGCGCCGTCGCATAGAGACGTTCGGTGACGTAATTGCTGCGGTCGAAATCACCGATCACGGCGCGCTCCTTGATAAGCGCATGCTCCATGGTTGCGAGGTTATAGTCGTAGGTTGACTTCGGTGTCGTCAGAGATTGATAAGCGTAGCGGAACAGCTGCGAATCGAACTCGTAGTTGTCATCGGAGTAGGCCACGTAGACTTGCTCGTCGAAATCTATGCGCCGCAGCTCGCCGGTCTTCCGATCGATGACGTCCAGTTGCGTCAGCCCGTTCTCGAGCAACGTGACAACCGCATAGTCGCGAAACACGTCTACGTCCTCAATCAGGGCCAGGTCGCTGTGGCCGACGATTTCCTTCCATGCGTCCTTCGATGTGTCATTAAGCGGTGCCTCCATGAGCTTGAAATTTTCTGCACCGTCATTCGTCACGATATAGAAGCGGTCCGCTCCATCTGTTACGAAATACTCATGATTCTGTTCGCGAGGCAGGAATACCTTCGCATCATCCTGTGGCGAGTCGGCCGATAGGTAGCGAACCTCCGTGGAAAGCGTCTGCGAACTGGTGAGGTAGAAATAGGCAGATGACATCGATTTGCCGAGGTACAGGTAGTTGGTGTCGTCCTCTTCCTCGTAAACCAGTGAGTCGTCGGGCTGGCCGAGTTGATGTCGGTATACCTGGTAGGAACGCAGCGTCTCGGGGTGTTGCTTACCATACAGAATTGTCTGGCTGTCATTGGCCCATTCGAAATTGGCAGTCGTAGCGTCGATCTTGTCCGCGAGCAGCTCTCCCGTCTCGATATCCAGGAAATAGATGTCGTAGAAACGGCGGCCTGCTGTATCCACTCCGTAGGCGGCGATGCGATCATCCGGGCTTACTGAGAACCCGCGCACCGAGAAGTAGTCTACATCCCCGGCGAGCTTGTTGACGTCGAGGACGATTTGTTCCGCCGCGTCGAGCGAGCCTTTCTTGCGCGCATAGATCGGGTATTCGCTGCCCTCGATATAACGCACGTAGTAATAGTATTCACCGCGCTTGTACGGCGCAGATTCTTCATCCTGCTTGATGCGCGCCTTCATCTCCTCGAACAAGACGTTCTGCAGTCCCTTGAAAGGACTCAGCGTCTTCTCGGTGTGAGCGTTCTCGGCATCCAGGTAGGCGATGACCTCCGGGTTTTCGCGTTCCCGCAGCCAGTAATAGTTGTCGACACGCTTGTCGCCATGAGTCTCAAGTGTCACGGGTCGTTTCTCCGGTGCGGGCATGGGCGATGAGGCTTTCTCGCCCGAACATGCCGTAAGGGCCAGGGCCAGGGCCAGGGTCAGGGTGACCAGCGCAATGAAATTTCTCATGTCGTGTATCCCACAGATTATCGAGGCGCCCGATTATAGCGGGCGGGGCGCCGTCCCGGTACCGGGCTCGGACGAAAGTCAGCTTACTCGCCGGACCGGAGGCCAGCGCTAGGTAATTGTCAGAATTGACAGGATTCGTCGTGCTGATACTTTGGTAGCGTGAGCCAGAGACGCAACGTTCAGGAGCAACCTGGTGCTTAGGCGAACTCGCGAGCCCAGTCTCCTCGTTGCCGCGGCCTCTTTCCCGTTGTTGACGTCTTTCAGCCAAGCGCTTGCCGACGACGATGTTCACGAAGACGGCGATGACGACCAGGCCGAATTAGTCATCGTGATAACCTTGGTCCGCGCCGGCTTGACGAGGTCTGCTTGCCAGGCAGTTGTCCGCTACTGATAAGCGGGGTTCTATGCTGGTCATTTAAAGGATGCGGTGCCAAACAGTGTTAATGAACTCACTCGAATACTGGGCAATGAATAATCCCGTTCGTGGACTCATTCAGAAGCGTCTCGAAGCGCCTCGTCTGCAACGATTATGCAAGGGGCGAACCGAGACCGTGCTGGAGATCGGTTGTGGTCAGGGCGTGGGGGCCGGAATTATTCATGACTTGTTCAGTCCTCGGGAATACGTTGGCATAGACCTCGACCCGAAGATGATTGAGCGAGCCAGAAGAAAGCAGAATGGCCTGAGCAATGCCCGGTTTCTGCAAGGGGATGCTGCAAAATTATCCTTCACTGACAATAATTTCGATCTTACCGTCGACTTCGGCATCATTCACCACATTCCCAACTGGCGAGACGCCCTCGTAGAGCTTCACAGGGTCTTGAAGACAAACGGAGAGTTCGTTTTTGAGGAGCTTCCTGTTGAAACCTGGGAAAGAGGCATCGGGAAACTCCTGAAGAAGCTTCTTAAGCACCCTTACAATGAAATGTTCAGGCAACGTGAATTTGTGCATGAACTGGAGGGGCTCGGCTTTGAAGTTGAGGTGTACGAAGACAGCCTGATCAGTCTCTACCACTTTTGGGGGCGAGCAACGAAGATTCATTAAATAAGGCGCCCGAAGTCTGAGCGTTTGTCTGAGGTCGGTCACGCTCCGAAACCAAAGCCGACTCCCAAAAACTACCAGTGCCCGACGCCAGGCATCGATGCCCAGGGTTCCTGCAGCGGCAGCGCATCGCCTTTTTGCAGCAATTCGATCGAAATATTGTCGGGCGAGCGCACGAAGGCCATGTGACCGTCGCGTGGGGGACGGTTGATGGTCACGCCGGCGTCCATCAGTCTCTGGCACAGTGCATAGATATCATCGACCCGATAGGCAAGATGCCCGAAATTACGTCCTTCGTCGTAGTCTTCGGGGTCCCAGTTGTGTGTCAGTTCGACCTGCGCGTCCTCGTCGCCGGGCGCGGCGAGAAAGATCAGCGTAAAGCGCCCCTGTTCGCTGTCATAGCGCTTGAGCTCGACAAGCCCAAGTTGCTTGCAGTAGAAATCGAGCGACTTGTCGACATCACTGACACGCACCATCGTGTGCAGGTATTTCATTGTCTTGCTCCGGATCGGTCTTGAGCACACAATGGTCGCCGATCAACGTCTCATGGGCAACACATGTACGGCATTCGCACGATTACCCTGGACCTTGACGACACGCTTTGGGCGATACACCCGGTCATCAAGCGCGCGGAGCAGCGGCTGTACGCGTGGATGGATGAACACTATCCGCGTATCACCGAGCAGTTCGCGCCAGAAGATATTGGCGCCGTGCGTTCGGAGGTGGTTGCCGAGTTTCGCGATCGGTCGCACGATCTGACGTTTCTTCGTCGGACTATCCTGGCTCGTATTGGCGAGTCCGCAGGCTATGGCGCGGCCTACGTCGACGATGCCTTCGCAGTGTTTGACGAGGCGCGCAACGACGTCACGCTGTTTCCCGAGGCCCGCCCGGCGCTCGTCGCGCTGCGCGAGCGCTTCGTGCTGATCGCCGTGACCAATGGCAATGCCAACCTGCAAAAGATAGGTATTCGCGACCTGTTCGACGGCGTGGTCTCGGCCGCGATGGCCGGCGCGGCGAAACCGGAGCGGCCGATTTTCGATATGGCGGTCGAAGTGGGCGGCGCGAGTGCCGGGCAGACGTTGCATGTTGGCGACCAGCCCCTTTGCGACGTGCATGGCGCACGCAATGCTGGTCTGCGCGCCGTCTGGGTGAACCGCAATGGCGATCAATGGCCCGAGGACTACCCTCAGCCGAATGCCGAAGTGCAGCACGTTGGCGAACTCAGCGAGCTACTGAGCGAGGCGCAGCCGTGAAAGACGCCGCTCATCCGATCGTCCTTTACGTGCCCGGGTTGCTGCCGAAACCGGAGCCGGGTGCACACAGGGAAGCACTGTTGCGCTGCCTGCTTGCGGGCCTTGAGCGGCTCGACGAACCGGTGGCGGAAGCCGTCGCAGCAACCACGGGAGGTTTTGACATCGTCTCGTGGACCTACGATTTTTATCGCGAGCACCGTGACATCGGTATCGACATCGAAGCGATCGAGCACGTTATCAGCCAGCCAACCGCGAGCGAACAGGATATCGCCGAGGCAAGCTCCTGGCGGCGAAGACTGGCGCGCTGGATATACAACATGGGTGACCGGCTGCCGTTCCTGATCCCGCATATCGCCAGCGAACGTACCGAACTGCATCTACGCGATCTGCAGCGCTACGTCGACGACGACAATGATATCGCCCAGCACATACGGCGCATGTTGAAGATCGCACTGCGCGCGGCAACGGAAGGGCGCCACCCGGTGTTACTGGTTGCGCACAGCATGGGTTCCGTGATCGCCTATGACACGCTCTGGGAGATGTCGCATGACGATCAGGGCCAAAATCATGTTGAGCTGTTATTGACGATGGGCAGCCCGCTGGGCCAGCGGTACATGCAGAAACGCATCAAGGGGAATGATTCGGCGGGTAAGGCGCGCTACCCAGCCAATATCGGTCGCTGGAAGAATCTCACCGCTGTCGGCGACCTGACTGCAATAGACCCGCGTTTACAGAACGACTTTGGAGACATGCTCGAGCTTGGGCTGGTCGACAAGTTCGAGGACAAGTCTATTCACACGTACTTTCGCCTGGACGGCGTACTCAACGTGCATGCCGAATACGGCTATCTCGTCAACGAGGAAACAGCGCGCACGGTCGCGGCATGGTGGCGCCGCCACGACACTGCGCTCTCAGGACACTAGTTGGCTTCCAGGTTTGGCTTGATGACTATGTCGATGCGCCTGTTCCGCGCGCGACCGGCCTCTGTCTCGTTACTGGCGACCGGTCGAGTCTCGCCGTAGCCAGTCGCTATCAGCCGATAGGTCGGAATTCGCATCGCGTTGATCATGTATTGCTGCACGGACTCGGCGCGCGCCTGCGACAAGGTCTGATTGGAGTCGTCGCCGCCGTGTGAGTCGGTGTGGCCCTCGATCGTCAATTCGCTGCGCGGGAAAACGTCAATCGCCTTCTCTACCTTTGCAAGCAGATCGAAATTGGCTGACTGAAGTTGCGAAGAGCCGCTGTCGAATGTGAGCCCCACGAGCCGCATGATGATGTTATTACCTTCCCGGAAAACGCGGGCTTCGTCTGTGCTGAACATCTTCTCGACTTGTGCAAACTGTTGTTTGACGCGAGCCTGCGCCTCAAGGCGCTGAACCAGTGCCGCACGTTCGGCCGTCGCGCCGCCGAGGCGCTCGTCGAGCGCACTCAGCTCCTCTTCCATATCGGCTATACGAATCTCGTTCTCGGACTTTTCCTGTTCGAGACTCTGCACCTGGTTCCGCTGTTCTTCAAAAAAAGCGACGAGCTCCCCGGCAAGCCTGTCGGGTCCTGTCTCCATGGCGGGAACGACGTCGGCGACACCTGCTATCGCCTGCATCGGCTGCTCCCACTGCAGCACAAGTTGCTCCGGCGTCTGTTTCTTGTCGCGCACATTGCGTACCACTTCGGACAGGTAGATCGCATGCTTGGCCTCGTAGTTCGCCTGCTGCGCAAGACTGCGTGGGAGATCGGTGTCATACCGGTTTTCACTCAGCTCTCGCTCTGCATTCGCGAGCAGCAGCTTGGCCTTGCCCAGCGTGATCGGTGCATAACGACCAACGCGGGCGCGGTCGGCGTCCGCCAGCAAGCGCCGCGTCTCGCTCAGGTACTGCGCCTTGATGGCCACGAGCTCGGCGTCGCGATACAGGCTGGTTGCTTCGATATCGTAGCGCTTGGATCCCTTGAGGTCACCGCGCTCCAGCAGCCGGATAGCATCGCCAAATTTGCGTTGCGCTTCCTGCCAGATTTCCGGCGATAGTTGTGGCGCTTCCGCGTTAGCCGCGTCCTGTCGGCTCTTCATGACCTGTGCCAGTGCGGTTGAGGCGAGCTCGGCTTTTTGGGTTGCCGCCCTGAGGTAACGAGTCGCATCCGCGGCATTCTTTCGGACGACTTCGATATTGCGCCCTCGCTGAAGGGCTACTTCCGCTTCGCGATACTCCTTCATACCCCGCTCATAGTTTTTCGGGGCTAGCAGTTCGGCGTTGGTCGATTCAGCGGAGGCTTTAGCCGCATCAGCGTCCTTGAAGAAGGTTTTACGGAGCTCGTCCTGAGCATTGCCAGTACCCGCTGCGAGTATCAGCAGACCAAACAAGACGAATTTAGAGAGACCGGCTTTTGCGACCATCAAATGAATCCTCACAAGTTCTTGATATGTGTGGCCGCCATAATGGCGGCAAATTGAGCGTGATATTACATATGGTATGACAGCAATTCTGTGGAGCGTGTTCAGCATCTGCACGAATTTTACGCTGACTGGGAGAAAAATCGCCAGAAATCGGCTGCTTAGGCCGTTTTTTCTCCCGGAACCGGTCTTTGCTGGCGTGCTGCCAACGACACACGGCATGCCGGAAGGCCCGGCGATGTTTGTGATTCAGGTCTCTTTTTTGCCGATTCGGCCTCGCTTTGCGGCGATTTGTGCTGTGGCTCACAGATACCGGGCCCGGGTCTGGGTAGTCTTTCCCCATGTCCGCGAAGTACTACACGCAGTTCATATTGACCGATACCGAATATCGTGACGGTAACGAGTTCTGCGGTGTTGTTGAGCTGAATCAACCCATGGAAAACGATTCGGACGAGCGCGACATCGAGGCGATTCTGGCCCGCAATTTTGACCTTCAGCAGAGTGCTGTGAGACTGGTCAGCTGGTCGAGACTCCACTAACACTTCTGGCGTTAATTGATTTCCCCCTGACTCTCCCGGCTTCGGCCGGGATTTTTTTGTCCGTTCGACGCGCATGCCGCCCTGCTTGTCGACGCCTGCCCTGAAGACGATTCGCACCCACCATCCGCATTCCAGGCCCATGGCCTTGCGGATCGCTCCTGGCTCTCCCTGCCTCGGTCGGGATTTTTTTGTGCGTTATTTATGCGACAATGCGTGCCCCCGGGCAGACCCGAAACGCAATTCGAATGAGCCACAAAGACAAACAATTTCAAGGCATTCCCATCGTACAGAGCGGCCAGAAGTACCAGACGGACGTTGGCTTTGCTGCGATCAAGAACGGCGTCAAACAGCGCCGTGATGCCGAGCCACTTGTGCATGGCGACAAGCCGAAGTGGCTGCGTGCGAAGATGCCCTCGGGGTCCGGTTACTCCGGAACGCGCAAAATCGTGCACGAGCATCGCCTGAGCACTGTCTGCGAAGAGTCGATGTGCCCGAATATTGGAGAATGCTGGAATGCAGGGACGGCGACCATCATGGTGATGGGCTCGGTCTGCACCAGGGCGTGCCGTTTCTGCGCCGTTGACACCGGCAACCCGAAGGGCTGGCTCGATGCCGAAGAACCCGTAAATTCGGCGCGTGCCGTGAAGCTCATGGGGCTGGAGTACGTCGTTATCACATCGGTTGACCGTGACGATCTTGCCGACGGCGGTGCCGCGCACTATGCGGAGTGTGTCCGCGAGATCAAGAACCTCAATCCGAATACCGCGGTAGAAGCACTGACGCCTGACTTCAATGGCGTTGAGGAGCACGTAGAACTCGTCGTGGATTCAGGGCTTGAGGTGTTTGCCCAGAACGTGGAGACTGTGCGACGACTGACGCACCCGGTTCGGGACCCGCGTGCCAGCTATGAGCAGACTATCGAGGTGCTGCGACATGCGAAGGCACATCGTCCTGCCGTGCTGACCAAGACGAGTCTGATGCTGGGTCTCGGCGAGCGCGACAACGAGATCATGCAGACGATGCAGGACCTTCGCGCGGCCAACGTCGACATCCTGACGCTTGGCCAGTATCTGCGCCCCACGCCCAACCACCTGCCTGTCGAACGCTACGTAACGCCTGCAGAATTCGAAGCCTACCGTACCGAAGGTCTTGAAAAGGGCTTCCTCGAAGTCGTGGCGGGTCCGATGGTGCGCTCAAGTTACCGTGCCGAACAGGTGCTGCAAAAGAACAACGTCGGCATCGCAATCTAGCGCCAGCCTTTCCCTCCAGCAACAACCAGGATTCTCATGGGCCAGTTTTTTGCCGAGTACGGACTATTTCTTCTCAAGGTCGTTACGATCCTCGCTGCGATCGTCGTGGGTGTCGTGGTTGCCGCGTCGGCCGGCCGCAAAGCCAGTCACGAGGGCCTGGAAGTCGAAAACCTGAACTCCAATTTCAAGTCGCTCGCGGATACTTTGCGTGCGGCGATATCGACCAAGGACGAACAGAAGCAGGCGGCCAAGGCCCGGAAGAAAGAAGCCAAGGCAAAGAGCAAGACGCCATCGATCAGGCCGCGCAGCTTCGTTATCGACTTCAAAGGTGATCTCAAAGCAAGCGCTGTGGCGTCGCTGCGAGAGGAGGTGAGCGCGATTCTCGATGTTGCCGCGGACGGTGATGACGTCATCGTGCGCCTCGAGAACCACGGCGGCGTTGTCCATGAGCACGGGCTCGCGGCCTCGCAGCTGGCCAGGATTCGAGACCGTGAAATTCCGCTCGCCGTATGCGTCGACAAGGTAGCGGCGAGCGGCGGCTACCTGATGGCCTGCGTTGCGTCCAGGATCTACGCAGCACCGTTCGCGATCCTCGGCTCTATTGGCGTGCTCGCGCAGATCCCGAATTTCAGCCGTGCGCTGGACAGCCACGGTGTTGAGTTCGAGCAGGTTACGGCCGGCAAGTACAAACGTACGGTCACCATGTTCGGCAAGAATACGGATGAGGACCGGGCGAAATTGAAGGAAGAGCTCGAAGACGTTCACACCTTGTTTAAAGACGCCGTCAACAAGTACCGTCCCGACCTGGATCTCGAGAAGGTCGCGACCGGGGAGCACTGGTATGGCACGCGCGCCCTGGAGCTCGGACTGGCCGATGAAATCAGGACCAGCGACGAGGTGTTGAAGGCGCTTGTTGAGGAGCGTGACCTGTACCGCGTCAGCTTTAACATCAAGCAGCCGCTGCAGAAGCGCCTCCTGTCAAATATCGATGGTCTGCTCGAAAAAGCGGACGCGGCGGGCTGGCGGCGGCGTTTTGAGTCGCGACTGCCGCGCTAGGTGCAAGGAACTGACGGGCTCGACCCCGGTCGAAACGCTAAGCGGGTTTCAGGCGCACGGAGGCGCTATAATCCAGCGATACCGGAGGAGTTTTCATTCGTATGTACAAATTCAAGTCTCTGATTTTGCTCGTTTTTGTCGCGTTGGTTACGACGTCTTGCTCGACGTCCCCGACCGGCCGCAGCCAGATGATCTGGAAGTCCGACGCCGAACTCGTGGCGCAGAGCACGCGCGCCTTCAACCAGATGCGCGCAGGTATGCCGCTGGCCACGGACCGAAAGAAGATCGATTTCGTTGCCTGCGTGGCGCAGGCCGTGGTGAGCGTCCTCGATCCACCGCTCAGCGACATGGACTGGGAACTCGCTGTTTTCGAGAGTAAGTCGGTCAACGCGTTTGCGATGCCTGGCGGCAAGATTGGCGTGTTTACCGGCATCCTCGAAGTTACCGAGAACCAGCATCAGCTGGCGGCCGTCATAGGGCATGAAATTGCACACGTTACGGCGCGGCATTCCAATGAGCGTGCATCCAGGGCGTCACTTACCGGTGTTGGTATCAATGTCGCCGCAATCGTCCTGGGAGGCGGTTACAGCGGTGCAACCTATACAGCGCAGGAGGCTTTGAAAGCCGGTGCCGATCTCGGTATTTCGCTGCCGCATACACGCGGCCAGGAAAGCGAGGCCGACATCATCGGGCTCGAGTACATGGCGAAAGCAGGCTTTGATCCGCGTGAAGCGGTCACGCTTTGGCAGCGTATGGACGCCACTTCGGACAAGAAGCCGGCGGAGTTCGTCTCGACTCACCCCTCCAGCGAGACGCGAATTGAAGCGCTGGTGTCCGAGTGGCCGAAGACCTTGCCGTTGTACAACGCGGCTCAGCAAGCTGGCACGGTGCCGACCTGCTCCAAAGACTAGCCATCACGATGCACCAGCGCCTGTTCCTGTTGTTGCCGGTACTGGCCCTTGGCGGCTGTGCAACGTTTGACGATTTTCTCGCGAGCCTGAAGAAGGGCAAAGACGCCGACGTCGTTGCCTATGAGGATCGTCCTGTTCTCGATCCGATTGCACCGAATACGTTCATGTTGCAAGACGTCGAACAGACAGTCGTAGGCACCCCGCAGGTCGTGTTCACTCGTGAAGAGGATACGCTTTCCGACCTGGCTCGCGAGTACGGCCTTGGTTACGACGAATTGCTGGCCGTCAATCCCGACGTCGATCCCTGGTTACCCGGCGTAAATACCCCGGTCTTGCTGCCGACGCAGTACGTTTTGCCGGATGTGCCCAAGACCGGTGTTGTGCTGAATATTGCGACCAAGCGACTCTTTTACTACCCGCCGTCGACCGATTCAGAGCCTCAGCAGGTGCTGACTTACCCGATCGGCATAGGCCGCGTCGGTTGGGAAACACCGCTGGGTGTCACCCGGGTAGTTGCGAAGGCGAGGGACCCGTCCTGGTGGGTGCCCGCGTCAGTTCGCCGAGAGCACGCGGAGCAGGGCAATCCACTGCCATCCGTGGTGCCGCCGGGGCCGGATAATCCGCTCGGGACTCGCGTCTTGAAACTGGAAATGCCGGGCTACCTGATACACGGCACCAACCAGCCCTACGGCGTCGGGATGCGCGTCAGTCATGGATGCGTTCGGCTGTACCCCGAGAACATCGAATTCCTGTATACGCTGGTCGACATCGGTGAGTCCGTAACGATCATCAACGAGCCCTATCAGCTTGGGCGGCGTGACGGCGTACTGTACTTCGAGGCCCACACGCCGCTCGAGGACGACACGCTGACCGCCGAAGAGCGTTTACAGGCGCTACTCGATGAGCAGGTTGACGCATCGGGTCGACCGCTGAACGAACACTTGCGGAGCCATGTGCGGTCACTTGCCGAAGTAGCCTCGGGTGCGCCTGTCAATATCGTTCTGTATGACGCCAACGAGTTTGCCGCAAGGGCTCAAGTTGTTCATAACACGGTGGAAATGGACCCTGGTGCGCCGACAATTCTGGAGGTTCGTGAGATGATCGAAGAGGCCAGTGCCGAACTCGAACAGGAGGCGTTATGAGCGAGTGGCTGGACCTCATGCTCGATGAGATTGCACGCAAGCAACGCGAGTCCAAAGAAGCGCAAGACGAGCTGCAACGTCGCAAGGACGCGAACCAGAGTCCGACTCCGACAAAACCCGCTCAGTCAAAATAGCGCATGAATTCCAGCGGTATGTTTTCCGGCGAACGCGGTCGCTCGCCCGTAACCGGTAACGGGCGCGAATTGTAGGTATTCCAGAACAGGTACGATTCGCCGGCATAGTCGGGCAAGGCCAGGTCATGCAGCAGGGCGGCGAGAGCCTTGCCGGTGTAGGTCGTCTCGACTTTGAGCCCGAGTGCCGTCTGGCCGACCGCAACGGCGCGCTCGGTGACATCGTCCGATGCCGCGTAACCGCCGGCGAGAAATTCGTCGCGCCAGCGTACACATGTGCGAGCGGCGATATCGGCGGGAATTGAGTTGTCGAGACGATGCAGCATCAGCGCTGTCTTGCGCATAAGCCGCTCGAAACCGGCGGGTGTCGCGAAACCGGTATCCACGACGCGCACTGCGTGCAGTTCGATCGGCAGTTTCGCGAGGGCAATACCCAGCGCCAGCCCGACAGAGCTGCCCATTGTGCCGTTCGCGATATAGATGCGATGCGGCATCGCGATATCGCCCGATTCAATCTGGTGGGCAAGCTCGAGACCGGCATTCACGAAACCGACGGCGCCGAGCCAGCTCGAACCTCCCATCGGGATGACCCAGCAGCGCCGACCGTGCAGATAGCGTCGCAGCGTTGCAAGTGGATCGACCGCGCGACCGAAAGGCACGAGTTCTGTGCCGATCTTGCGATGCATGTTCAACGTTCTGGGGATGTTCGGTGTGGGTTTTTGCGGACCCAGGAAGCACGTGCAGTCGAACCCGGACTGCCTGGCCATGATCGACGTGGCCAGGGCATGATTGGAGCCGACAGCCCCGAAGGTTGCGACGCGTCCCGCATTGCGCTCCCGAGCACGCTGAAAAATGTACTCGATCTTGCGAATCTTGTTGCCACCGTAATGTGTGCTGCTAAGGTCATCGTGCTTTATGAAGATCTCGCGTGATCCGGCTTGCGTCGCAAATTTCACCGTCGATACAGGTGTCGGCAAATCGGCGATCGGCAGTTTCCTGAGGCGATCGGAAAGTAACGGGTACGCGGCAGACAGGAAATCGTTCATTGGCAGAGATTATCGAAGTGCACTGCGGATCGCGAATGCTTTAGAATGCGGAAACGCTTATTCAGCCTGACACGGAGACAGGTTTGACAGAAGCAGTCGACCAGGGAATTACGGTCACCGAAATCGCAGCGATGGATCAGTCCATTGATGTATTGCAGGAAACCACGGCAGCATTCGTTGGCCGTGCGCTTCGTGGTCCGCTGAATACGCCGGTACTGGTGCGTAACTTCGGCGAGTATCGTCGCCGTTATGGTGACAACTGGTCGTGCTCCAGCCTGGGGCCGGCGGTCAAACAGTTCTTCGAACACGGCGGTAAGCGCCTGTACGTGGTCCGGGTTGCAAACAATGCACGCGGAGCGATGATTTGTTTGCCGGCCAGCGGTACCGCTGTCGTACTTCGGGCTATCGAACCTGGTTCAACCGAACACATTCGGGCTGCAGTGGACTACGACGCCATCAGCGATGATGCGTGCTTTAACCTGACGCTGCAGCGCATTGATCCATCGACTGGCCTCGTCCTCGACCAGGAGCTGTTCCCAAAACTGTCTTACGATGAAGGCGCGGAAAATTTCGTTGGCGATGCATTATTGGCGTCATCGCTCGCGCGTCTGGAGCATCCATACCCGACACACAGGCCCGAGGCTACGTCCGGTGGTAACGAGCGATTCGGGATGGCCTATATCGATCATGCGCAGGCTGGCACCGACGGCAGCGCATTAACCGACTACGACCTGGTTGGTTCGCGCAAAGCGCGCACCGGACTGTTCGCGCTGGAGGATATTGAGAATTTCGATGCGCTCTACCTGCCGCCACTCGGCCGTGCAGCGGACGTTGGACCTACGGCAATTCTGGCAGCAGAACTGTACTGCCGGCGTCGCGGTGCGATGTTGGTGGTCGATCCCCGCGCCGACTGGTCGACAGGCGAGGAGGCCGTTCAGGGTATCCGCGATCTTGGTTACGCCAGCCCCAATATGCTCGGCTATTTTCCACGTGTCATTGAACGTGGTGCTAAAGACGAGGCGCTGCGGCACGCCGGTGGAGCCATCACGGGTTTGCTCTGTAAGCAAGACAGAACCTACGGCGCCTGGCATGATTTGAACCAGCAAGGCATGGGTCTACAGCGCAAGCTGGTTCCGGCGGTAGCCGTCAACGACGAAGACAGGCAGTCGCTGATTCGCGCAGGACTCAATGTGCTGTTACACGGGCCGGCTGGTCGAGCGCGCGTTATCGGGTCAGTGACGATGGGACGCGGCGTGGAGACGCATCGCGAATACGCGAGCCTGCCGGTGCGCCGCTTCTGCTTGCGGCTTGTCAACACGATTGCGAAGGCAACGCAGTGGGCGGTCTTCGAGTCGGACGATGACAGGATCGCGCGTCGTATTCATGCGCAAGTACTGAGCTATTTCTGCGGCCTCGATGAGCTGGGCGCATTCGTTGATTCGCGTTTCACGGTGCGTTGCGATGCCACGATTCGACAGCAAGCGGGCAGCGAGCCGCAGGGCGTCACAATCCTGCTCGCCTTCCATCCTGTCGGTAGCGATGATGAGATTTCATTGACATTGCATGTGACGGCCACCGGATGTCGAGTCAGCAGTACCGCGTTCGCACCGACTGTCGAGCAGGGGCCCGGGCACGGCTCGAACGATCTTACATAAGCGGTTCAATTCGGCCAAGACACTCCAGACAAAAA
>CAYTTZ010000064.1:0-14951 GCA_964440945.1 uncultured Woeseiaceae bacterium | reverse complement strand
AACCACCGGCTCCACATTTCGTTTTCAATAATTTGGTAAGTTTTTTAAGATCTTCTTCCGTTCCAATAAAACCGGTAATAAGTGTTACTGTTTTGCCTTTTCTTTTGTTTCTGCTGACGAACGATATCGTCGTAGAAGATGAAATCGTCGCAGTTTTTCACAAGCAGATCGGACGTTGAATTCTTCACACCGACGCCGATAACTGTCTTTGCATTTTCGCGTAGCTTGCTGACCAGCGGCGAAAAGTCAGAATCTCCACTGATGATAACGAACGTGTTTACGTGCGACTTGGTGTAGCAGAGATCAAGTGCGTCAACAACCATCCGAATATCAGCCGAGTTCTTGCCCGACTGGCGTACATGGGGAATATCGATCAGTTCGAATGCCGCCTCATGCATGGTCGCTTTGAATTCCTTGTAGCGGCCCCAGTCGCAATAGGCTTTCTTGACAACAATACTGCCTTTGACGAGGAGTCTCTCGAGCACCCAGTTGATATCGAACACCGCGTTCTTTTCGTCACGCACACCAAGTGCGATGTTTTCGAAATCGCAGAACAGGGCGAGGTTATTGTCGACAGAGTTGGACATGGGCTGAGAAGACATGGGCTGAGAAAAATCCAATCAGGTCTTTTTCGTCTTGGCGATCACGAGTTGGGCACGGGCGCGCTTGCCCATGCGTCTTTCGTTCAGTTGGGCGACGATCGCTTCTGCCGCGCTGGTTACGGCGTTCAGATCACCTTCCCGAAATCCGCGAATCGTGTTGTCCCCTTGCACAATCACGTAGCTGTGCCACTCGGACGCATCGGATCCGGACGGTGGCTCCATCGGTTGTACGGAAGAAATCTGGAAGTCGTTTTCGATCATGAAATCAGTCGGGTTCTGTGAGGCGGAACGGTGCGCACGCAACGAGAGGGGATAGCCGGCTACTATACAGTGATTCGTAAAAAGTAACCACCGCAGAAGACGCGCGCCAGGCCAGGTAACTGTACGAGCTTGAAACCGCTCGGCTCGAAATTATGCAGTAAGGCAGGGTCCGTTAGGGGCCTTGCGCGGCGGCGCAGCGCGCGATCGGTCCTGTGAAGGACCAGGACGGCTAGAGTGCAATCGCCCTGAGTGCGGTTGTGGCATCCAACTGAGTATCCAGGTGATAAACAGTCGCACGATTGCGGCCTTGTGCTTTCGACTCATACAGCGCGTCGTCTGCCGTGCGCACCAGCTGATCCGGCTGATTTGAAGCATCGGGCCACATTACTGTCGCACCTGCGCTGATGGTCACGTCGTCAGCGATATCGGATGCTTTGTGTTCGATTCCGAGGGCAGCGATCTGGCGAACGACGTCGTCTGCATAGTCGCGGACGAACTGATCGCTTGGGTTGTAAAGCACAACTGCGAATTCCTCACCGCCGTATCGCGCGACCTGGTCAAATGGTCGGTGCACTGATCTGCCTAAAGTGGCGGCTACCGCCTGTATACATTCGTCGCCCGGCCCGTGCCCATAACAATCATTGAATAGTTTGAAGTAATCGATATCGACGAGCAGCACAGCAATAGCATGTTTTTCCCGCCTTGCTTGCCGCCATACATCACTGAGGTGCTCGTCGAAACTACGCCGGTTGTCGATACCGGTAAGGCCATCTGTTCGCGCGAGTTTTTTCAATAGTTTCTGTTTCTGAAACAGCTCACGTGCGTCCATCTCAAAAAGAAATGACGCGTACATGCCGATGAAGTTGGTAAAGACAAGAAACAGTGTGCCGTACGCCATCTTGACGAACGGCGCGTCCATTATTATTCCGGCCACAAAAAAGGTTAGAAAAACCGGCCAGCCGGCAAACGCAGCCTGGCGAAAACGCAGCCCAAAAACCAGGTACACGTAAAAGGTGGCGAAAATGGTTCCCCACATTACGAATTCAGTACCGGAGCGGGCGGCTATGCTACCGACAATGACCGTTCCAACTCCGTTCAATGCACCCACCAACATAAACGCGTAGGGTATTCTGGTGTCCGATGGCCAAATCAGCGACGCACTGAAAACCGCAACGAGCAGGGCTAACATCGTAAATACTCTGAATCGAATCGCTGGAAGCGCAAATTCAAGTGGCATCACGATCCAGTCCAGAACGCACACCGCTACGATAAGAAACATCGCAATCAATACTGCGATCTGTGCCATCGGCAACGTGCGCCTTTGGAAATAGCGGCGGAACTCGCGCTCTTCTTCCGATGACTTGTCAGGCAAGACAATCGTGCGAAGCCACGATTTTGGCGCGACAGCGGAAAAGTAATTGAAATAGGGCATGCAGTGACTCGAAACGGCGCTTCCCTATTGTATCGGCCGTTAGTCACACCTCTTGAGCAGCCAGGCGGGATGTGTGTTGCTGGGTGGACCAGCTATGCACCGTTGCGCGCAGTGCCTGAAATCCTGACAACGGAAATCCCGGTCACTCATTGACTTTTATAACCTTTTGCGCCCTCGCGAAAGCCGGTCCACGTGTGCTGCACCGAACACCTACTCGGGGGTCGGCGTTTTTTGGGGCCGTCCAAACGTGGTTCAACCGAGCCGCGACCAAGCGATGCATGCCGATCTGGAAGCCGAAGACACCCTGCTGCGGTAGCGAATGTAACTCAGAATCAACGGGCGACAGACGCACGCAGAGCGTGCGCCCAAATCACTGAGCCGCCACTATCATCCGGTGAAGCACTGGTCAGCTGAAGATCGGCAGTACCGACTGCGAGAACGGGAAGTTACTCGTCACTGACGGACTCTGATCGATTCCTGCTAAATTTCTCAGCGCCTGGTGAACGTATTCAGGCGTCAACTCAATACCGCCATTGTCCGGATTCAACGTTGTCGGATTCAGGCGTCGGGAAATCTGCAAGTCATCGGTAGCGCCAACGACTTTGTTGCCGTTAATGAATTGCGGCGCCGCCCAGACCATCATGCTGGTGTGTGACCAATGATCCTTGCCGTTATCTTCGTTGTACTTGTTTGTACGGCCGAAGTCAGAACCCATTACAATTATCAGGTTGTCGGCAATGCCACGTGCGACCGCATCCGTGATGATGTTATCGACAGCTGAGAGATAGTCCATCAGCCGCGGATAGTGTCGGGCGTCGTGGTCATCGTGCGTGTCGAATCCGCCAATTCGTATTTGTGCCGTGCCGGCGGCACCCGATTCGAAACCCGCAAACGCTGTCTGTGCCTGGTTAAACAAACTGCGTGCCTGAGAACTTCCGTTGACGTAACTGTTCGGCGCCGACCTTGATTCGAGTGCGGCAACAAAATCGCGCAGCGAGCCGACGTCGCGATTTCGTGCGGCGTCATGCAAGGACAAGGCGTTTCGAATTCGCAGCAAACGCTGGTCCGCCATCTGCCGCTGCCGCCGTGTTACCGCCGCAGCGTCGATAAGGCCGCGCGCCGTGTTCGAGTGATACTGATTAGATTGAGATACGTTGGTCCTGTTCGGATAAGCGATTTCACGGATGGCGTTCAGGTCACCGCCACTCATCAGCGTACGCGGCACCAGACCATTGGTTCGGGAGGAATGAGAACTAGAGTTCGCGATGAATGGCAGTGACAAGTCAGCAGCCTGTTCGGATGCGATCAGGGGCGCAATACTCGGGTAGCTCAGGGCTCGCGTGCCCGTCCAGCTGACTGTCTGCCCCACTTCATGGGAGTTCGTCCCGTAGTTGATGCCGTTCATGACAACCAACCGTTGGTTGTGCGCGTTGAAGAAGTCGCTGTTTCGATACAACGTTGCATCATTCTCGAACGAATAAGGCGGCGGCGCGAACCGAATATTGCCCGCCTGGCCGATATCGCCCTGGTCGTAGTTGTTGATGTCACCGTTGACGCCCAGGCCGAATCCCTTGGGATCGCAGAAGCTGGTCGGATCCCAGCCACCGTTCGCTTCGACCAGCAACCAGTAGGGTCCACCGGATTGTTGCGCCATTGCCATCTTGACGCCGCCACAAACCAGCATCCCGCTGGCCGTTGCCGTCATTCGCATAAAGTCACGTCGTTTCATGTCTGGTTCTCCGGCAGGCGCATTATTCGTAGAGGAAGCGGTAGTCGCTCAACAGGTAGGTGACGACCGCCATCCAGGGCAGCACGGTGCCGTTGGAATCGGTCGATACCCCATTGGCACGGCATTGGCTGGGAATTGATGTTTCGCCCACCGTCCGTACATCCAGGAACAGCTGGTAGGTCGCTTCGACTTCGGCATCATCGACCACCCGCTCCTCTCCCAGCAGGAGTCGGTGCAGGTGCACAATGTTCTGTCGAATCGAACCCTCGCCAGGCTGATTATCGGGAATGTCCGTGACAACAGCGATCGGGAACAAGCTGCCGCTGTTAGCAAGGTCGATTGCCACTCGTTCGCAGGCGACCTGATTGGCAATTCGTTCTTGAACACCGTCCATCAGCGAGTTCGGCTCCGTGGTTCGAGTCGTCACGTCGTCGGAGTCAATGCCGCCATACAACAAATAGTGACGACCGCCAAGACCACTGTTCGAGTTCGGACCTCGCCAGTCGTAATTGGCCTGAGCTACCGCACGAATTCGTCGATCCAGCTCTTCTGGCGTCAGCAAACGTCCGGCGCCGACATCGACATATTCCGAAGGAGCCTCAGTCAATGCGAGATTCCGGGCCCGGAAATAGTCACTCAACACGACGTCCTTCACGAGCCCCTTAAAGTCGTAGTTGCTCGCCACAAACCGATTCTTTGTCTGGTTGATGAAGGCTATCGTTGTCGGTGCGGTCGCTTCGATACTCGTCAGAGCCCGGAACACGGTGCGGACCGTACGAGAAGCAAAGCGATCGTCCGCCGCCATACGTTGTGCCATCCACTGGAGCGGCCGATTCTGTTCCGAAGTCGGCAACAAGTCTGCCGGATCGAGTGAGTAGCCCGCTGGAACCATCCGCGGTACGCCACTCGTAGTCTGATTATGGCGAAAACCATTGCCCTCATCGTACTCACCGCCATTGTCACGCTTTGTAAACAGTCCGGCGATGGGGTCCATGACTACGTGACAAACCGTACACTGCGGATCTTCATAGGTTGGCACAGCGCCGACTACATTATCGAGATCCAGTCCGTCACGAGCAGCAAGCCCCTCAATATTGACACCCAGGAAGTAATCGAACACGTAACGGGCACGCTTTCGATTGACGTTCGTGTTGGTTGAGGGGTAGCGGGCAAGAAACGCATGCGTAGCGATTACTCCCGCCAGCGGTACTTGCGCCTGTTCACCGGCCGTCTGCATGAGGTTGCTGACGCGACGAAAGTCGTCAATGTCATGATTCGCCTGGTTAGTGTCCGAGCTGAACGGGAAGCTTCCGTCGCCGGCATTCACACCGAAAATAACTGCCGAATACGGGTTCACCATGAGGTAGTTCGCGGTCAGAATCTCCGTAAATGGCAGGTCGTTCGTAACAACGTACTCGATCAACGCGAGCGGTGCGCGCGAAATACCGTAGTTGGCCTTCTCCCGCAGGTCGCCGCGTGTGTTGCCGGAGAAGTTATCATCGTAGTAGTCGCGATTTGAGAACGCGTCCAAATCGAAATTTCCTGCGACGGAGCCGCGACTATCGGCGTCCTTATCCGTCAGAATCAGGTCGTTGTACATCTCGCGAACTCGCGCGTAAAAAGGCGCCTCATTCATGAGGCCGTCCATGACTGCATCAAGTGCCGAATCGATACTCGCCTGGTCGATCGCTGCTGCAACCAGGTTCACCTCGTCTACGGATGGCGTTCTGGAACCGAGTGTCGATACGACCCGATGCAGTTGTTCGTAGCCGGTGCCAAGTATGACTTTCTCGTTGTTGCCCGAACCAGGACCAGGATCGCAACTGCGAGCCCGTGCAACAAAGCCGGCCAGAGCTACGAAGTCAGGGTCATTCATTCCGTCGATGAAACGGTCGCCACCTGTATGGCTCGCACCGCCGCGAGCCTTGACGGTTATCATCGACTCGTTGTTAAAGTCGATACTGGCGACCGTACGGAACACCTCGAAATCGGCTGACGTCGGTGGATCGCTCGGAAATTCGAAGCCGTTTGGCGTGACCAACAGCGGCGGCACGCCCGTATGGCAACCCTCACAACGTCTTGGATTCGTGCTGTTCATGATCGGATAGATCGTGTCAGCGAAGTCGGGAACAAGCGCAGAGCATTGCTCCACGACATAAGCACTGACCGTGATCGTCTGCGTTGCCGTCGCCGTGTTGCCGTTTGCATCCTGCGCCGTCCAGGTCACGGTGGTGTTTCCGACCGGGAAACCGATCGCGGGTGCGTCATTGGCGACTGTCGGATTCGGATCCGCAAGATCGCTCGCCGTCGCGGTGCCGATGTTCACGGTCGTATTGCCAAGCCCGGCACCCTGATCCGCCGAGACATCGCCAGGCGCAGAAAGCTGTGGCGTGGTCGTATCTGTGATTGTTATGAGCTGCGTCGCCGTCGCGGTCTCGGCCGCAGAGTCGGTGGCCGTCCACGTGACCGACGTCGCCCCAACGGGGAAACCACTCGCCGGGGCGTTATTCATGATCATCGTCGGTGCCTGCCCTCCCGCCGCCATCGCGTTTCCGAGAGTAACCGGCGACAAAGTTGCCGTTGCTTCCTGGGTGATATTGGCGGGGGCCGTAACCGTCAGTGGGCCGGGGGCCGCTGGCGAAACAGTAACCATTTGGGTCGCCATGGCGACGTTGCCGCTTGCGTCAGTCGCGGTCCACGTAACAGTCGTTGTACCGTCAGGAAATCCTGCTGCCGGCGCATCGTTGGAAATTCCCGGATTGCTGTCTACAACATCGGAGACTGTCGCCGCGCCAATATCCACTACCGTGAGCGCTCCGGTCGACTCCGCCTGAATCGAGGGCGGCGTAGTAATCGTAGGTGCGGTGGTGTCCGAGACAAGGACATCCTGCGTCGCAGAGTCGGTCGTGCCTGTACCATCCTGAACGGTCCATGTAACGATCGTTGTCCCGAGTGCAAATCCTCCTACGGGCGCATCGTCGCTGAACGTATACGCCCCGTCGCCGCCGACCGCGGTCGCCTGACCGATATCGACAGTGCTCAGTAGCCCGCTTGCCTCGGTGCCAATCGCGGCTGGCGCCGTGATCTGCAGCCCGCTCACGCAGTACTCGGCGCGTGTTACGAAGTCAGATAGCGCAAAGTAGTCCGGATCGTCGAGGCCATCCGGGAATCGGTTGCCGCCGCCGTGATTGGCGCCGCCGCGAGCTTTGACTTTGATCAGTGATTCGCCGCCCGAATCAATGCGTGCGACAGCAAGAAACAGAGCAAGGTCAGCTGCTGTCGGTGGCACATTCGTGAGTGCGAAGCCATTCGTCGTCTGCTCCGGATTCGGCCCGGTATGACATCCGCTGCATCGCAATGGATCAGACCGGTCCATTATCGGGTAAATCGTATCCTGGAGGTCGGGTAACAGCGCCGAACACTGTTCGACCACGTACGCATCGACCGTGACCGTTTGTGTATCCGTCGTCGTGTTGCCGCTGGCATCCTGTGCCGTCCAGACGACCGTCGTCGCTCCAACAGGGAAGCCACCCGGAGACGCGTCATTGCCAATGAGCGGATTCGGGTCAGCAATATCACTCACCGAAGCCGCGCCGAGATTCACATCGGTAGCGCCGAGTTCTGGGCCCTGAGTTATCGACATGTCAGTCGGAGCTGTAAATTGTGGAGCCACGGTATCGACAATCGTGACCTGTTGAGTCGCAGTTACGGTCGTCATTGCAGCATCAGTTGCGGTCCAGGTGACTGTAGTCGGGCCAACTGGAAATCCGCCGGCTGGCGCATCGTTGCTAATCATGATTGGCGCTTCGCCGCCGGAGACCATGGCGGCGGCGAGCATGACTGTCGACAAAGGCGCCGTTGCTTCCTGCGCAACACTGCTCGGAGCGCTAATTGCAAGCGGCCCGCTGGAAGGCGGCGCTATAGTCACGTTCTGCATCGCGGTCGAAACGTTGGCGCTCGCGTCCGTCGCTGTCCACATAACCGGTGTCGTCCCCATCGGGAAGCCCCCGACCGGCATGTCGTTTGCCAGGCCCGGACTCATATCGACGAGATCCGTCACCGTTGCGTTGCCGATATCTACCGTCGTCAGCGCACCGGTCGATTCCACCTGCATGTCAGGGGGACCGACGATAGTCGGTGGCGTCGTGTCCGACAGCATTACGTTTTGCGGCGCACTTGCCGAAGCACCCGCTCCGTCCTGCACCGTCCAGGTCACCATGGTCATGCCCAGGGCGAAACCAGTCGCTGGTGCATCGTGACTAAATGTATAGGTACCGTCACCGCCTGCAGCTGTCGCCTGGCCAATGTCGACCATTGTCATCGGGGCAGTTGCTTCGGAATTCATGGCGGACGGTGCTGCTATAGACAATGCCGCCGGCGGGTTACCACCACCATTACCAATCGGATCCGACGGGTTGTTGCTTAGTGCTTCTTCTTCCTGCACACAACCGGAAAGTGCCAGTACCACGGTCAGAACCGAAATTGTAACTCGCCACATAGTCATATCGCATCACTCTCGCTGTAACCACCGGAACCGCGCCTTTTCAAAACGTTCTCAATGTTTTGCCAAAGGCGACCTGATCGCGGTGTAGGTTTGGAGTCGTTGCGTGGAATGTAGACTTTCGAGAAGGCGAGAATTTCGGATTGCTACATAATCAATGAAAGTCATCGAATAATGTGACGGTTCTCACAGTGAACGCAGTGCAGGCATCCCCTGCCATTTTCCCCATACAGCGGATATGACGAACGATCTTAATTACTTACGCAGAAAAGTTTTGCTGCGATCAAAAACGGAAAAAGAAACGGCGTCAAAGTTCTTTTTTTGATTCTGCGCGGTCATCACCGTCTCCGATCGCCGACAGAACGAATAAGCGTCTCCATACTGCGACAGTCAAGCAACCACCTCATGAAACAGCAAACGGAGTTAGCGTTTCTTCAGTACCGCGAGAACCGTTTCGTGGCCGAGTCTTTCGGCGATATCGAATGCGTTCATTCGATTGCCGTTCACTGCATTTGGATCGGCGCGACTAGCAAGCAAGTACTGTACGCCGAGTGCATCGCCACGCTGCACGCAGATGTGCAACGCCGTATTGCCATCCAGATTCTTGCGCTCAAGGTCATGTCCGGCAGAAAGCAGTATGTCGACGACCTCTGGCCACCCGTATATCGCTGCAAGCATAATTGCGCTCAGCCCTTTCTCGTTCTGGTCATCGGTCAGCGCACCAACGCCCGACAGTGCTCTCACGGTACCTGCGTATCCCCGAGTAGCGGCACGATGCAACGGCGTATCGCCGAATTTGTCTGCGAACTTAAGATCGGCACCTGCGTTACCCAGTAACGCTATGTTCTGAACAGAGCCGGCGTCCGCAGCATACCAGCCCGCATTACGACCATTTACATCGAACTCATCGATATTGCTACCCGCGTCAAGCAAGCCCTCGAGCATTGCATTGTGCTTTTGCGATGCCGCAAGCATTACTGCGGTCCGACCGGTACCAGGCTCCGCCTCGTCCGTTACGCCCGCCGACAAAACCGTGGACAACGTTTCAGTCGATTCGCTCAATACGGCGAGTCGCAGCAGGCGAGCCGTGTTGCCGCGGCCCTCTGGGGCGCGACCAAAAAGCGTACGAGCTGCTGTTGCGTGGCCGGATTTGACCGCCAGTTCCAATGCTGTTGCGTCGTCGTTCTTTAGTGCGGGGTTCGCACCGCTCGCAAGCAAAGCTTCTATCGCAGTCTGCTCACCCCGCTCGGCAGCAAGCATAAGCGCCGTCTTTCCAGAAGAATCACGCTGATCGGGATTGGCGCCGCCTGCGATCAGCGTCGACAACGCATCCGCCAGGCCGCGCTCGGCCGCAATAAACCAGACCGATCGACCGTTTGACGTTCCCGCATTCAACTGCAATCCACTTAAGGACGATATCCGACGCGGCTCGAAGCCCTTGCTTGTAGCGCCGGTCTGCCGCAACAGTGACGCGAGAGACTTATGTTCGCGGACCTCGGCTATACCCAGTGCCGACTGTCCGGCCTCATTGCTTGCGTCGACTGACGCACCGGACTCGATCAAAGCCGCGACGGCGACGACCAGGTTTCTCTGGGCGGTAACGATAAGAGGCGTGTTGCCGCCGCTCCCGGACTGATTCGGGTCTGCTCCATTCGCCAACAAGACGATTGCGACGTCCTCGTTACCCTGCTTTAACGCGAGGATCAAGGCCGAATCGCCCCAGTCATCAGCGCGGTTCGGATCAGCGCCTGCTTCGAGTAGACGTTGAACGATTGCCGGCTGGTTCGCTTCAACCGCTTCAATGAGGGCCGTACGACCAAACGTCAGCTTTGTATCAATCGGTGCCCCGACACGGAGCAAATCCTCGACGATCGGCAGCAGCCCCAGCTGAGCCGACCAATGCAGTGCCTGGGCGACATTGATTTCACCGCGCGACAGCCACCAATACTCATCCTGGCGGCCGTCTGTTTCGGCCAGCGCTCGCTGGTACCCCGCGCTCACGAGCTGCCGATATAGTTCATCAGCTTTACGACTGTCTTTGGGTACGCCGAGACCACGCCGATAGAGCCCCGCCAGATGGTACATAGCGTCGAGATCACCACGGGCAGCCTGCTCGTTCAGCACGCTTGCAGCAATATCAAAATTCTTGACGCGCACTGCGTCAAGTGCGCCCACCGGTACATCGGCACCTGCGGAGACGCTTGCAGTGACTATGAGCGCCGCTGCCATTACGAAAAGCGCTGTTTTTGGGCCTCGGTCGATAGGCATATTGAGCAGAAACCTGACTGTGCGTCACAGTCCTTTGTGTGCCGTACAGCAGTGTATCGAATACCCCCAGACTTAATGTGACGGCCATCACGGGAACCGGCACGGCGGTCCGATACAGTCATTCTGGCAATCCTGTGGAAGTTTGGAGGCCGCCCCGTGTCGAGTGACAGGCGACCATCATGGACTAACGGCCAACCCGCAGCGACAGACGGTTGGCTTATCAAATTGGGAATCGGAGTAGCGTCAGAAATGTCGAAGCTTTTCATGCCAACCGCGTCACCGCGCCGATTGAGTGATGCAACCAACGCAAGGCGCAGGCCCACTAAGCTGGGCGCCGATCTTCGGGCGTTGGCGCAACCTCCCCTTACAATGCGACTGGGATCACGGCACTAACGCCTGTCACTCCAAATGGCCGCCAACCCGAAAGCTGTCCGACCGATAGCGCAGCAGACTCAAACGACTGCCGCCAGACCGCAGAGCGCACGACGCGTCAAACCGCCGTTGCCGCTCTGGCGGCGCCTATATAAGGCGTGGGGTGGTTACGCTGGATTGCTGCTGGCCGCAATAACCATCGTTGTCGGTTACCTGGGGCGTGATTCTCGTCGCCTGTTTGCCGAGCATGGACTTGGCTATGCGCTGGGCATCGTTGGCAGCCTTCTGATCCTGACGCTTTTGCTCTACCCGCTCCGAAAGCGATTCAAGTTTCTGAAGGTTCTGGGGCAGGTCCGCAACTGGTTCCGCGTTCATATGATCCTCGGTGTCGTCGGACCACTCGCCATTCTTTATCACAGCAATTTTGCATTCGGCTCTATCAACAGCACCGCCGCAATGATCGCGATGCTCCTGGTTGCCGGCAGTGGTCTCGTCGGTCGCTTCTTGTACCAAAAAATTCATCACGGTCTATTCGGACGAAAAGCCAGCCTCAAAGAACTGCTCGCCGGCGTAAAACTAACGACGGAAGGAGCCGGCGCAGCGGCGCAGTTCGTACCGAATCTCCTTCAGATTCTGGCGGAATATGATCGCGGCGTTCTAAAACCGCCAACAGGCCTTTGGCAATGCATGACCTTGCCGGTGAAGCTGTCATTCAAAACCCGCAGCGGCTACCGGCACATCGTCGCACAGGTCGCCGTACAGCTGGAGATGCAGGCCCGGACCTCTGACGCCGTCGCACAGCATCGCGAACGTTTACAGGAGCTGACATCCACATTCGTCAAAGAACACCTGAATCGGGTCCGTCGCGTAGCCAGCTTTGTCGCCTATGAGCGTCTATTCGCGCTTTGGCACAAAGTGCACAAACCCTTTTTCTATCTACTACTGGTCACGGCCATTGTGCACGTTGTCGCCGTCCATACGTATTCGATATGACGGTTGGCGCTCGCACTCACGTCGCACGCCTGGTTAAGGCCGGCATACTTATCTTGCTCGCCGTGGGTAGCAGTCCCGCGAACGCCACTGGTTTAGAGCGTCTGCTCATGCCCGGGCGTGTTATCGAAGGTCATGCCGAAGTCGAGAGTGACTGCGGAGCCTGCCACGACGATCGATCCGACAAGGCGAGCGCATTACTTTGCACCAGTTGCCATGAAGATCTCGCGGTCGATCGCGAAACGAGATCCGGATTTCATGGCCGTTTCCCGGCCTCTCAGGAAAACGAATGCGTTGTTTGCCATACGGATCATGAAGGTAGAGATGCAGACATCGTTGCACTGAACGCCGGAATATTCGATCACCGATGGACGGATTTCCCACTGACTGGTGCTCACCTCAGTACAAGTTGTTCGAGCTGTCACACGCCCGAGAAGAACTTTCGCGAGGCGCCAACGAGTTGTGCCAGTTGCCACCAGGAAGATGACATCCACCAGGGCGGGCTTGGGGAGTCCTGCGACAGCTGCCATGCGTCATCAAGCTGGAAAGGCAGTTCGTTCGATCATACTGTGACGGGCTACACCTTGAGCGGAGGGCATTCACGAGTCGCCTGCAGCGACTGCCATCGTGACAATAGTTACGCTGGCACTCCAAAGAGTTGTGCGGCCTGTCATGCCATCGACGACGCGCACAAGGGGTCGAACGGCACCGCCTGCCACGATTGTCATTCGCCGGCATCGTGGCGAGGCGTGAAATTCGATCATGCGACAACTGGCTTTCCGCTCGCCGACGGGCACGGTGGGTTGCAATGCAACGACTGCCATCGCCGTGATGGCTATACGGACATTTTCGATGGTGGCTGTGCGGACTGCCATTCGATGGACGATGATCATCAGGGGCGCAACGGCAACAAGTGCGACTCTTGCCACCAAATCACGGAATGGGCAGACACCGTTTTCGACCACACCGACACGGGATTCGCGCTCGTGCAAGCACACGCCGGCCTGGACTGCGTCGCCTGTCATAAAAATGCGGCGATGGACCTGGTCCCGCAAACTTGTGGTGACTGTCACAGCGTCGACGATACGCACCGTGGTCAGCTTGATGATCAATGCGATCAATGCCATTCGGAAACCGCATGGCACACGGGCCTGCGCTTCGATCACGACCTGACATCGTTTCCACTCAACGGCCTGCATGCTACAGTTGCTTGCGGCGAGTGCCATGCCAGCAATCGATTTCATGATGTAGCAAATGACTGCGCCGCCTGCCACCGGGACGACGACCCGCACCAAGGTGCTCTTGGCGACGAGTGCGGCCTTTGTCACAACAGTAACGCATGGCCAACAACGACATTTAACCACGATGTGCATACTTCGTTTCCGCTGGCCGGTGCGCACGTTAATCTCAGCTGTGACGACTGCCATCGTGATGCGTCGGCCAGCGCCGCTGATGTGCCGTCGACGTGCGGCGGCTGTCATGCGACGGATGATATTCACCAGAGTCAGTTCGGCGCCCAATGCTCACAGTGTCATTCCGTCTATTCATTTCGGGACGTCGAGTCACTTTCGGGACGCTCGCCATGATGCGGCAACTGACACGCCGTGGCGGACGCCTTGCCGGCGCATTCATTTGTGTGTTTTTGCTGTGGTCCGGCGCGACGTTTTCGCAGACCGTAATTCGCTCTGACTTCGATCACGATTCGACAAGCTTCCGCCTTGACGGCGCACATCTCGCCGGAGGATGCGGCGATTGTCACAGGCGCGGCAATTTCGCCGGCACCCTTCGCGAATGCGAGGATTGCCATAGTCAGGGCGCTATCGTTACTGCCACCGCGAAACCTGTTCGGCACATAGTAGCAACGCATCGCTGCGAAGCCTGTCATGCGACCCGCAGTTTTCTGCCACTCGAGCGCATGGATCACAATGAAGTTTATGGCGAGTGTGCAAGCTGTCATAACAATCAGACGGCACCCGGAAAGCCCGTCGATCACCCGCAGGCAGGTGACCAGTGTCAAAGCTGTCACCTGACTGTCGCATTCTCCCCTGTCGTTCGTTTTGATCATTCCGGCATCACTTCCAACTGCTTTGCTTGCCATGACGGTACTACGGCTTCTGGCAAGCCGATCAATCATCTGCCGACGACAAACCTTTGCGAGGACTGCCATCGGACCACTACCTGGATTAACGTGGCGTTTGCCCATATTCAGGCAATTGGAACGTGCTCGAGTTGCCACGATGGCGTACTCGCACGCGGTAAGGACGCGGACCATATTCCGACAACAGCGGAATGCGACGCATGCCACAACACGAGTGCGTTCTGATGTTGCTTTTCGCCAGGCTACTGATCGTGGGGATACTTGGCGCCATTGTGTGGCCGACACTGGGCACGGCGGCCGGCAATGTCGCGCTGGACAACATCCTCATGTCGAAAGAGAACGGCGTAACTACGGTGCAACTCTGGCCTGCCTGCCGCATGCGCTACATCGATCATTCGCCGTTCGATGCCGGTGTCGAAGTCCGCATCCGCGTGAGCGTGGACCCTGGCTGTGAGGCATTGCTGGACGAGGTCGTATCGGAACGTTACGCGCCATCGAGCCTGGGTCTCGGTAATGTCGAGGAGGTTGTTTTCGAGCGCTTCAGCCCACGGGACACCTTTATCCTGCTACGTTTCCTTGATCCTCAGAAATTCGAGGTCCGCCAACACATGGTTGGTTGGATCGAAGTCTACGTAGATACGGAAATCGACTCGGCGATGAACACGCCCGCGCCGTAGCTGTCGAGAATATGCTGCAAC